>DAONFJ010000057.1:0-24145 GCA_035403545.1 Spirochaetota bacterium | reverse complement strand
TATATATAAGGAGTAATAATGTTAGCCGGATCTTTTGATCAAAGAGAAAATTTACAGCAGCTGGATAACTATATTCCAAATATACTCCACGGATCAAAAAATGTTTTTATAAAAAAACGTTATTTGAATACCGAAAGAGATTACCAGAGTTATTTTGTAATTAATACCAGCAAAGAAATAGTAAAATCCCATACAATTCTTTATAGCGGAACAACTGCACTGCGGAGATTCTATTCCGGTATACCTGCATTCGTACCGGCCGGTGTTGATAATACAAAAATTGAAGAGTTCAGAAATTATGTAGCTGCTCTTAATATTGATGTAATCACTTTTCTCTCTGAAAGATTAAACTTACTGAAAGAACCGGACAATCCCATGGCATTATATATTATCCCGGAACTGATAAGTAATGCTGTAAAATCAAATTATGTAATTGAAAAAAAATTATCCGGCAGGATTCAGAAAATAGACGAGAATCTTAATTGTATGCTTGAAGTAGTATGCCTGGTTAACAGGAAAAAACCTGATTATATCGATTTAATAATGAGAAACTATGCCCGGTTTCATGAGGATGTTGAGAAAAGTATTGAAGAGGCATTGAATTGCCGCTGGACAAATAGAGTTAAATTAATCAAAGAAAAAATTCATAGAGAAAATTGTGAAAGTTCTGAATATGGACTCCCTTCAATAAATAATGCTATTCGTAAATTCTACAATGGTGAACTGTTTTATGACGGTTATGATGATTCCTATGCCGAATTCGGCGCATACCAGTTTACCATGCGGCTCCCGAAAGAATAAGCCGGTGTTCAATAATTTTTTAATTGAAATGCTCGTTAAACTTTTTGTGAATTATCATATCCGCTTTGGTGTCATTACCGGATAATATTTCATAATCAATATAACCTGAATAGATATTCAGAATAGTAATGATATCTTCATCAATCATGAATTTGATTTTCCATGTTTTAAATCTGAAAATTAATCCTTCTTCACTGGATTCAAATTTTTTTCTGGTACGGTCAAAAGGATTATACGCCAGCTGACTTCTTATAGCTCCTGTAAGATCGGTATCAAGCTTTTTGAGAAAAATAATTTT
The DNA here is from genome assembly GCA_035403545.1 of Spirochaetota bacterium. Classification (GTDB taxonomy): domain Bacteria; phylum Spirochaetota; class UBA4802; order UBA4802; family UBA5550; genus WRGT01. The sequence continues at coordinate 23,046 of DAONFJ010000057.1, read as the reverse complement.
TTTTTCCGCCTCTTCGGCATACTTAACAGAATAATTATCTTTTTGAATATTGTCGAGCCATCCTCTGGATGCATCGGGAAAACTGTCGTAATCAGAAATGTATGGTTTTATATCCAGTACCGGTGTGTTGTTGAGTATATCGGAATCCATGATATAGATTCTGTTTCCGGAAATTTTCTCCAGCTTTACACAACTCATCCCGATCGGATTCGGACGATAGGGTGATCTTGTTGCGAATACTCCTTTTTTCCCGTTGCCGTCACTGTATGGGGGATTAGTAACAGGCTTCCACGTTGAGTTGTGATGGAAAACAAATATCACCCAGATATACTCAAAGCCGTCAAGATCCTTCAGGGCCTGCTCGTAGTTTTCTCCTTTGACTAATTCAATATAACCTCCGGTATCGGAAAATATTCCCTGCCTCGGCTGTTCATCTTTGTAGTCACGGTTGCATCTGAAATGCCCTATAAAGTTAAAACTGATCATTTGGTAGAGAGGTCTCCTTCTAAAAATATCTGAATCCATATATCGGATAAGTTAATTTTGATAATTTAAAATACAGTAATGCAGGTAATATCATGTCAATCTTATAATTACAGGAATCCCGGTTCAGGGTGTAATAGATGTTCGTGAAAATCCTCTGTCATCGGACAGTTATATTTAAGCATTTATTACTGCATCGTTTCCGACTATTTGGTCAGGTAAATAAAAAAAAGAGTAAAATTTCTGTTTTTTAAAAAAAATATTTGACAGGTTTCTGCTTGGAGAAACTAATACATTATTGTTTTAAATTAAATTAGAAGGAAACGATTTTAAACATTTATGAAATCTTTGGCAAAACAGTCTCTTAACGTAAGTTATTCAGTAAATGAACTGAAGTCTCTTGGCTTTGGTTTTTTCTATTTTTATTTTTACGTAAGCGACATATTGAACTGAACGAGTTTTATCATAAGAATATACCTTATAAAAGCCCTTTGATAAACACTCAAAGGGCTTTTTTTATAGGTTAATCCTTCAGCAAATGGAGAAGTTAGATGAAAAATCTTAAATTAGTGAAAATCAACGATGAAAATCTGAGGAGCACAATCAAAATCGGCAACTCGGTCATAGGGAAGGATTTTGTCATAATCGGCGGGCCATGTTCAGTTGAGAGTGAAGAACAGACAATAAAAACAGCAGAGGCTGTTAAGAAAGGGCATGGCAATATGCTGAGAGGGGGAGCTTTTAAACCGAGAACCTCACCATACGACTTCCAGGGACTTGGACTTAAAGGCCTTAAAATCCTCGAGAAGGCTAAACAGAAAACCGGTCTTCCTATTGTTACCGAAGTAATCGACCCGAGGGATGTTTCATGGGTATGTGAATACGCGGATGTTTTACAGATCGGTACGAGAAATATGCAGAACTACTCTCTTCTTAAAGAAGTGGGTAAATCGAAAAAGCCTGTGATTCTGAAGAGAGGAATGTACTCAACTGTCCGTGAATGGCTGAATTGCGCTGAATATATTATGGCGGAGGGGAACCCGGAAGTAATTCTCTGCGAAAGAGGGATTAGGACTTTTGAGACATACACAAGAAATACACTCGATCTGAGCATTGTCCCTGCAGTGAAAGAGCTGACACACCTTCCGATAATGGTTGATCCGTCTCACGGAACAGGGAAACTGAGCCTCATCGGGCCGATGTGTCTTGCTGCTGTTGCAGCCGGTGCAGACGGGCTTCTTATAGAAGTTCATATAAATCCTGCAGAGGCAAAGAGTGATGCAGATCAGCAGCTTACACCTGAACAGTTCTATGAAGTAACAGAAAAAGTTCTTAAGCTCAAAAAATTTATGGATGCCGAAATTTTCTAGAATTAAAGCAGGTGATATAGTGAAAGAGATAAAAATAAATATTGGTGATCATGCATCAACGGTCCGTGTCGGCGAATCGATAAAAAATATAGGGGATTATATTTCTCCGGGCAATACGATTATCGTTACTGATGAGAATCTTTATAAACATTATTCTCCGCTGTTTTCTGATTACCCTGTAATTATTATCGGAACCGGTGAGGGAATTAAAACTCTTACTACTGTTGAAATAATTATAAGAAAGCTCATTGAACTAAGGGCGCATAGAAAAACTTTCCTTCTTGGAATAGGGGGAGGAATCGTCTGCGACATATCCGGATTCGCCGCTTCGATATACATGAGAGGTATACCTTTCGGATTTGTATCCACATCTCTTCTGTCACAGGTTGACGCGAGCGTGGGCGGGAAAAACGGTGTGAACATCGACGGTTTAAAGAATATGGCCGGAGTTATCAGCCAGCCTGATTTTGTGATATGTGACCATGATATGCTTGCTACTCTTCCTGATGATGAATACATAAATGGTATTGCGGAACTTGTGAAGACCGCGTGTTTAGAAAATGAAGGACTCTTCGGATTCATTTCTGAAAACAGGGAAAAACTTTTGAGCCGGGATAGCGGTGTTGTGTCGGAAGCAGTCTACAGGTCTGTGAAGTTTAAAGCAAAGATAGTGGAGGAGGATGAGAGAGAGGAAAGTGTAAGACGGATACTCAATCTCGGGCACACCATCGGCCATGCTGTAGAAAAAGTTAAAGGAACAAAGCATGGTTTTGCAGTAAGCGCAGGTATCGGTTTTGCACTGGAGTTTTCAAAAAGTTACGGGCTTATAGATTCGTCTCTTGAAAATGAAGTTAAAGATCTGCTCCGGTATTTCGGCCTTCCGGGCGGACTTAATGAAGTAACAGGTCAGAATGATATTCCCGGAATTCTTAATGCGGTGGAAAGTGACAAGAAAAAAGGGGGAGATACAATAAAGTTTGTTATGCTTGAAGGTATCGGAAAGAGCCTTATTCAAAACATAAAAAGTGAAGAACTTATGAAATATATATCCAACTATAGCAAAAAAGGAAATTAATTTATGATATGTGTAAGTATAGCAGATCTCCCGGTATCTGAAGCTATAAAAATTATTGAGAGTAACGAACTCTCGGAAGTGCGGCTTGACAGAATAAAGTTCGGCGCTGGTGATATTGAAAAATTATTTTTAACAAAAAATAAGACAATCGCAACTTACAGGCCTGTTGAATCAGTAAGCGACAGTGAAAGGAAAAAAATACTGATCGAAGCAGTAAACGCCGGCGCGTCATATGTTGATATCGAAGTTGAGAATGATGATGATTTTAAAAATGAAATTATCGAAGCTGCAAAATTAAAAAACTGCAAAACAATTGTTTCATATCATAATTATACCAAAACACCTGTAATCCGTGAGTTGGAGCAGATTATGCGATGGTGTTTTGAAAGCAGGTGCGACATTGCAAAGATCGCATGTCACGTTGACTCCAACGAGGGATGTTCAAGGCTTCTATCTCTATATAGTTACGGAAACCCGATAATTGCCATAGGGATGGGAGATGATGGTAAAATAACACGAATCGCGGCAACCCTTCTGGGGGCACCATTTACCTATGCATCGATAGATGACAGTAAGCAGACTGCTCCGGGCCAGTTTGATTCCGTGAAATTAAAAACAATTATAGACATGATCAGGAATTCATAAATGGAAGATGATAAGCATATACTTCTTGGTGTGGCAGGATCGCCTGTTTTCCATAGTAAAAGCCCTCTCATTTTCAGATCGATTTTCAAAGAAAACGGGATGGATGCTTCTTATATAAGGATCGCAGTACAGTGGGCTGATGAAGCTGTGCGGATCTGCCGCGATCTGAATTTCCGGGGGATGAATATTACTGCTCCGTTTAAGAACAGTATCATTTCTCATCTCGACAGTATATCGGAAGACGCGGATAAAATGCAGAGTGTCAACACTGTCGTAAACAGGGATGGGAAGCTGAAAGGATTTAATACTGATCATTACGGTGTAACATCACCACTTGAAGGCAGATGCGGATCTTTGAAGAATAAAAAAGCTGTTGTTGCAGGGGCAGGAGGTGCCGGAGTATCCGCAGCATTCGGGCTTACCCGTGCAGGATGTCATGTTACGGTATTAAATATAACGATAAAGGAAGCAAAAAACGCGGGAGATAAATTCGGCTGCGGATATGACCTCCTCTCAAACATAAAACAATATATTTCGGATACAGATATTTTTATATCAACACTTCCATACGAAGCGGATCAGCTTGACGTATCATCAATGAAGAGCGGATCTATTATCATGGATGCATCATATAAAAAATCTCATTACAGGGAACCGGCAGAAAAAAACGGAATAAAATTTATTCCAGGCGAAGAATGGCTCATATATCAGGCAATTCCTGCATGCGGGCATTTTCTTGATTTTACTCCGTCTGCTGAAACTGCTTCTGCCGGAATCAGTGAACCCCGCAGTAAGAAAGAAATTATTTCGCTAATCGGATTTATGGGATCGGGGAAAACTTCAGCCGGAAGAGAACTCGCCAAAATCCGTAAAATGGATTTTATAGATATTGATGAACTCATTGAACGGAAAATGTCAAAAACAATTAACGAAATATTCAGAACAGCCGGTGAAGAAAAATTCCGGGAGATCGAATCGGATATGCTTCACTCATTTAAGGATAAGAAAAATATTGTTCTCTCATGCGGAGGGGGAGTTGTCCTTAATCCGGCAAACAGGGAATTTCTCAGGAATCAAACGGAATGCATCTGGCTGTATTGCGGTATGGATACAATGATAAAGAGGGTGACCGGCGGAACAAGGCCTCTTATAAACGCTATGAAAAATCCGCTTGAAGCGGCGGATCTTTTCAATGCCAGAAAAAAATATTATGCTTCATCGTGCGAATCAATTGTATTAACAGAATCTTCTCCTGAAAAAACAGCGGAGTTAATTAATGAAGAAATACGTTTATCCTTCTGAGATCAGCGGAACGATAGCCGCGCCTGCTTCAAAGAGCGTAATGCAGCGGGCTATCGCGGCGTCGCTCATGGCGGATGGCGAGAGCGTTCTTTCTCACCCTTCATTTTGTGATGATTCGCAGGCGGCAATGCGCGTTGCAGAGGGACTTGGCGCGTCAGTCGAAAGAAAGTCTGATGAGGTTATTATCCGCGGTGGTATTAATCCGGCATCTGACACGCTGAATTGCGGCGAATCGGGTTTGTGCATAAGAATGTTTACTCCCATTGCCGCGCTTACGGGGAAGAGGATGGTTCTTACAGGCGAAGGTTCTCTCCTCGGGAGGCCGGTTTCCGGAATCGAAGATGCTCTTGGCAGGCTTGGAGTTTTGGTGAAGTCGAATAACGGTTTGCTGCCTGTAGAAGTTTCCTCCATACTGAGAGGCGGGTCCGCGGAGATTGACGGCAGTGTAAGTTCACAGTTCCTCACAGGGCTGCTTATGGCTCTGCCTGCCGCAGAGAAGGATAGTGTTATTAAGGTGAATAACTTAAAAAGCAGAGAGTATATTGATATCACTGTTGATGTATTAAAGAAGTTCGGTATTAAAGTGGAAAATCGCAAATACAACGAGTTCAGAATACATGGAGGGCAGAAGTTTACTCCTGCTAAAATAGATATTGAGGGGGACTGGAGCGGTGCGGCCTTTCTGCTCTGCGCAGGTGCGGTCGCCGGAAGCGTCAGTGTAACAGGTTTAAATCCTGAATCTTATCAGCCTGACAGAGCGATCATTACTGCACTGAGAAAAAGCGGAGCTGAAGTAATAGCGGATAAAACTGTGATACATATAAAATCCCAAAATCTCCACGGATTTGAGTTTGACGCAACCGAGTGTCCTGACCTTTTTCCTCCGCTTGCGGCTCTTGCTCTTTACTGTAAAGGCGAAAGCGTAATATGGGGAGCCGGAAGGCTTAAACATAAAGAAAGCGACAGGGGAACTGCAATAATATCTGAGTTTAAAAAAATGGGCGGTTTGGTCAAAATAGAGAAGGACTGCATGATCATACGGGGTTCTTCTCTTTCGGGAGCAGTAATAGATCCTCATGGTGACCACCGGATGGCTATGGCCTGCACGGTCGCCGCAATGGGGTGTTCCGGAGCAGTGGAGATTACTAACGCGGAGTGTATTAATAAATCTTATAATGAATTTTATGACCATATGATAAAACTGGGGGCTGAAATAAAATGAACAGTTTTGGAAATATTTTCAGAGTGTCTATTTTCGGTGAATCACATGGACCGGCGATCGGGATAACTATCGACGGCTGCCCTCCGGGAATTGATTTCACTGAATCTGACATGGAGCCTGATATAAAAAGGAGAATGCCCGGTGCTGCGGGAACTACTCCGAGAAAAGAGGCGGACATTCCTGAAATTCTGAGCGGTACATACAACGGAAAGACAACCGGTGCGCCTGTTACTGTGATTTTTAAAAACAGCAATACAAAATCAGCCGACTACGATAAATTACGGAGTATGCCAAGACCGGGACATGCCGATCTTACGGCAATGCAGAAGTATAAAGGATTTAATGACCCGCGAGGCGGAGGGCATTTTTCCGGTAGGATTACTCTCCCTCTTGTGGCTGCAGGGGCACTGGCAAAAAAAGTTTTAAACGGCATAGTTATTGAATCGCGGATGGTGGAAATAGCAGGTAAAACAGATTATCCGGATACACTTGATGAAGTAATTGCTGCAGGAGACTCGGCGGGCGGAATAATTGAAGTGCGAATGTCCGGAGTACCCGCCGGTTTGGGGGAACCTTTTTTCAACTCATTTGAATCATGTGTAAGCCACATTGTTTTTTCTGTCCCGGCTGTTAAAGGAATAGAATTCGGTTCAGGTTTTCAGTCTGCAAGAATGAGGGGAAGTGAACATAACGATCTGATAATTTCCACCGATGGAAAAACCGCGACCAATAATGCCGGCGGCATAAACGGGGGAATAAGCAACGGTAATGAAGTTATATTCAGAGTGGCGGTAAAACCTACACCAAGCATAAAACGGGAACAGCATACAGTTAATCTCGAAACAGGAAAAACTGAAAGCTTAATTATAGAGGGGAGACATGATGCCTGCATAGCACTTCGTGCACAGGTAGTATTTGAATCGTGCGCGGCAATTGCTGCAGCAGACCTGTACCTTATTAATAAAAGTCAGAGCTGATTTCCGCTGCTGAAAGCGGAGCATAAAAGAAAAATTATAAATGGAGCATATACGATGAAACTTGACGAGATTAGAACAAACATAGACCAGATCGATTCTAAAATATTGAAGCTTCTCAATGACAGAATGGAACAGGCGCTTCTTGCGAAAAAATTCAAGAATTCGATTGAGGACCCTGAACGCGAAAAAGATATCATGGAGAAACTGAAGCATACTCCCAATCCGCTCCTTGATCAGGACCTGACCGAATCGATTTACAGGCTCATTATATCATGGAGCAAAAAGCTTCAGGCAAAGGACTGCCAGGTAATAGGTTTTCAGGGAGAGCATGGAGCCTACAGCGAAGATGCAGCGAGAAGATGGAACAAAGAACTTCTCACCATCCCGTGTATTACATTTAACGGAGTATTCGAAGGTGTGAATTCCGGAATGTTCGACTTTGGTGTAGTGCCTGTTGAAAACACTCTTGGCGGAATTGTCGGGCCTGTAAATGAACTTCTCATTAATACTGAACTCTTTATAGTCGGGGCAGTGGACATGCCGATACACCATAATCTCCTGATGCTGCCGGGAACTGATCACAGGGAGATACGTGAAGTATACTCGCACACCCAGGCCTTGTCGCAGTGCAGGAGATTTCTGTCCAGAAACAATCTCACACCAGTACCGTTTTTCGATACAGCAGGGGCCGCAAGAATGCTCACTGAGACTAAACCAAGAGCCGCGGCCTGTATAGCCGGAAAACTCGCAGCTGAACTTTACAGCCTTGAAATACTTAAAGATAATATTCAGGATTCAGATGTAAACAGAACCAGGTTTCTGATCCTTGCAAAAGAAAAAAATGACAGCAACGGGACTAAATGTTCCATTACATTTACAACTGCTCATAAATCAGGAACACTCTTCGGTGTACTGGAGATATTCGCAAAAGCCGGAATAAATCTTACAAGGATTGAATCTATTCCTACAGAACCGGGAAGCTATTCATTCTTTCTTGATTTTGACGGATCGGATAAAGATCCGGCGGTAATTGCAGCTCTTGAAAAAGCCGGGAATTCAACTGTAGATCTTAAACTGCTTGGATGTTATATCGAAAAATTTATTGATGATAAGACTATTAAGGGAGAGGAAGAATGAAAATATTCATAATAGGAGCCGGCCACATGGGGAGCTGGCTTACAGAAGAACTGTGCCATGATCATGATGTGGCGGTATTTGATAAAGATCCGAGAATGCTGAAATACTTTATCAATGTGCATAGATATATGTCGCTTGATGAGGTTAAGGATTTTAAACCCGAACTTGTCATAAACTGTGTAAGCCTCCATAAAACTGAAGAGGTATTTGACACCGTGCTTCCTCTTGTTCCGGAGGATTGTATTCTTTCAGATATAACATCCGTTAAAAACGGACTTTATGATTACTATAAAAAAACAGGTAAACGTTTTGTTTCAACCCACCCGATGTTCGGCCCGACATTCGGGAATGTAAGAAATCTGAGCACTGAAAGCGCAATTATTATAAGTGAATCTGACGAGACCGGGAAAAAGTTTTTCCTTGATCTTTTTAAAAGCCTGAAGCTTAATATTTACGAATATTCATTTAAGGAACACGATGAGATCACAGCGTACTCGCTTTCCACTCCATTTGCCTCATCACTTGTTTTTGCAGCATGCATGAAAAAAATTGATGCACCGGGAACAACATTCAAAAAGCATATGGAGATTGCAAGAGGTTTACTCTCCGAAGATGATTACCTGTTATCTGAAATTCTTTTTAATCCGTATACTCTTAAGCAGATAGAGAGTATAAATTCACAGTTGTCATACCTGACTCACATTATTAAAGGCAGAGATTATGATGAGATGAAAAAATTTCTTGTTAAGCTGCGGGAAAATATAAAACAGTAGTAAGTTTAATATATGAGCAGCGGGTTTTTATACAGCAAGGGATTTATATAGTGAACTTGTTCCAAGCCAAACGGCAACAAGGGGCTTAAGCCCCTTGTTCTGTGTTTAATGTAAATATCGTGATTATGAAATTTATTCTTATTCCACAGCAAACGAAGAGATGCTGTCTTCACTGAGCATACCCTTCAGCTTATTCATTTCTTTTTTATCTCTCAGCCCTTCTACACGGACTTTAAAAAAATCTCCATCCTGAACCACTTTCACAGGGCGGTCAGTCATACCTTCAATTTTGTTTTTTAAATTTTCAGCATTTCTTTTTGAGTAGAATGCTCCCGCCTGAAGTTTGATGCTGTCATTATAATCATTCTGTCTTTCACTTTTAACATTCGTATATGTTTCATCATCAGCAACCGGTTCTACGTATCTTTTATCATTATTTTCATTTACAGCTGAACCGCTATCTCCCATCTTCAAAACCTTGATTCCAACATTGGCTTCTCCGGTTTTAACAATGCCGATTTCTTTAGCACCGCCGAATGAGAGGTCTATTATGCGGTTTCCGCGATATGGGCCTCTATCATTTATTTTGAGCCTTACTGATTTTCCATTCTCCAGATTTTTTACTTCCACTATTGTTCCGAAAGGGAGAGTTTTGTGCGCAGCAGTCATCTCATTCATATCGAATTTTTCGCCGGAAGCAGTTGTTTTACCGTGGAATTCTCTTCCATACCATGAAGCTAAACCTTTCTGATAGAATTTCTCCTGAACTGTTTCTCCTTGTTCAGTATCATCTTCATAACTGTTTTTTTTACTGCTGATTCTGTTATCGGATTCATCGTCATAATTTTCTGAATCGGAATATTTCCCTTTAACTTCTTTGTAGCTTTTACTGCTCTGCCCGTTGTTTTCAGCATCGGATTTTACGTGCATTTTATTATTATTGCTGTTATTTGCGTATTTACCGCCGGAATAGGATTCCCTGCCTTTATCCAGCGATGGAATTTCATCATCATTTGAACTGCTGTCTCTGTCAAATGCCTCAAATTCTTCATTCTGAAAGCTCCCTTTGTAGTCATTACCTCTGGTTTGAGCTTTCCCCGGGGTGCATCCTATATAAAGCATAATAACCATCGCACCGGTAAGAGTTATTGATATGCTTTTCAGCAATTTATTCATGTTAGTACCTCCGAATATATAAACACCTGTTTATCTTATCGGAAACCGATATTCTATCCTTAATCATAATTTAATTTTATGTCGCAAAAATCCTTGACCTCTTTTGAGGATGGTATAATCAGAGAATGGAGCCAGTTTGAGGCTTCGGCTCCGTTCAGCCGGCGAAAAAAATGAATATAGGGCTTAACTGGCAGGAAAGTCTTATTCCTGAGTTATAGTAAGCGGAAAAGTCTGTTCCCTGAGCATAGCCGAAGGGTAAAAATTAAAAATAGAGAAGAAAAAGATGAAAATATTATCAAGCAAACCTACAATAACCAGAAAAGAGCTCGAAGGCGTGCTTGACTGCCTTATACATGATGAGCTTAACACGGGAAGTGCCGTAAAAACTTTTGAAACAACTGTGTCTGAAATTTCCGGTTTTAAATATCCTCTGGCATTGAACTCTCTTGTTTCAGCTTATCTGCTGATTTTTAAAGCACTTGAGATAAGCGGGGATGATGAAGTAATCATTCCCTCCTTTTTCAATAATGCTGCACTCAGCGCCCTTAAACTTACGGGCGGAGTGCCTGTAATTGTGGACTCTGACGTAAATTCAATTTATCCTTCAACAGAACAGATAAAAGATAAAATTACAGAGAAAACAAAAGTTATTATAGCGGGAGACACTTTCGGTTTTCATTTTGACGGAGAGGAACTCAAAGATCTTAATATTCCTTTAATCGCGGAAATTTCACATTCGGCGGGTACAGAATTTAATGAGAAACCTGCAGGTTCATGGGGAACATTTGCTGTGGCATCGTTTGCTCCATCAATGATTATCACTACTGGAAACGGCGGAATGGTGCTGACTAATAATTCGCGGCATTTCTCCGTGATGAGAGATCTCCGAGGATACAGTGACGAGGCAATCAACTTTGATCTCACAATGACAGATCTTCAGGGCGCCATGGGTATAACCCAGATTATGAAGCTTAAAGATTTTCTTAAACGAAGGCGTGAAATCGCAAAAAAATATTATGAATCTATAAGGATCACATCACACAAACCGCTCTTCCCGTATAATGATGCATTCAGCTACCAGAGTTTTCCTGTAATTTTTGATGCTCCGGCAGACCGTGTGGACAAATACTGGAAAAAATGCGGTATTGAAGCAGCGAGGGTGCTCCCTTCACCGCTTCATGTAATATCAGGACTTAAAGGTTTTGATTATCCTAATGCTGACAGACTTTCAAAGAAGCTTCATTCGATCCCGTTGTACCCGACTCTGACAAAAAAAGAGATTGATAAAATATCAAAAGCGCTTGGAGCATTCATCTGATAAGTTGTAACAGCGGATCGGTTTTTAATACAGAACTTTTGAAATAAAAAATGAAATATCCCGCGTAGCTTCTGCACTCCGGAGGGGACTATGTATAAATTCTTGTCTACTCCGGGGGTACGGGGGCTTAAAGAGGATTGTAATATTTTAAAATTATATAGCACGCAGTAAATATTGATTCAGTAAGATATGATCCTAAGGAGAAAATAATGTACGTATTAACAATAGAAGACCATTTTGCTTCAGCTCATCAGCTTAGAGGCTACAGGGGCAAGTGTGAGAATATTCACGGTCATAACTGGAAAGTTGTGCTGAATGTTCAGGGTGAAAAACTGAATGAGATCGGCCTGCTCATAGACTTCCATGACCTTAAGGATATCATGAAAAAAATCATAAACTATCTTGATCACAGGAATCTGAATGAGGTTGAACCGTTTAACGTAATAAATCCAAGTTCTGAAAATATTGCAGAGTATATCGCTCTTGAAGCTCAAAAAGAGATCAATGAAATTAATCCTGAATTACTGGTTGAGTCAGTAACCGTATGGGAATCTGACACATCAAGATGCACATTTTATCTCCAGAGAGTATTAACTAAGAGAGAAGTTCACTGATCTTTTTTTTAAGCTCATCAAGATTTGATGATTTTGTCAGGTACGCGTCTGCGGTCCATGTCATAAAATTGCTTTTGTAGTTTGAGTATGCTGTATAAATAATTACAGGAATTTTTTTCTCCATTGTAATTACTTTACCAAGTGTTTCTATTCCGTCCATTTCGGGCATTCTTATATCCATTATTATCAGATCAAAACTGCCGTTTCTAACAAGTTCAATAGCCTCTTTTCCGTTTGAGGCTTTTGCGACTTCATATCCCGCATCGACGAGATCCTCTTCATAAAGATCACGCAGATTCTGTTCATCTTCAACAATCAGTAATTTTGGCATTGCTTTCACCCGTTTAAATTTAATTTAATACGCGGCAGCAGTTAATTAAATCGTGAAAAGTATATCATCTCGACAAGCTCAATACATCGCATTTCGAACCAGCTTCAATTTTCAGGTTGAGAAATCTGTTTATTGTAACAAAAAAAGATTTCCTACCCGCGGCTGATAATGTTGAATGGAACCTTTTCTATCAGCTCCTTAAAAATGACAGTCTGAAATATGCAAAACATTAACTGCTGTATAAGTTTTTCAATTATAGAGACAAAATATATTAATTTGAGATCATAATCAAATATTATTGAATAAAAATTTCATTATCAGGATTTTTTTGTTCCGATGAAGGTATCGGGAGTTTGATAACAAATTCCGCTCCTCCTTCTTCATTATTGAATGCTGTTATTTTCCCTCTGTGGTCTTTGATTATTTTTTTAACATTTGCAAGCCCAAGGCCGACGCCTGTTACTTTCGTAGTAAAAAACGGTTCAAAGATAATTTCAGGATCTTCCGCTTTAATGCCGCTTCCGCTGTCTATAATCCTGATTGTAACATACAACTCTTCCGGCTCTGTGATTATGGTCAGGCTTCCGCCCGAGGGTGTCGCTTCAATTGCATTCTGAAAAAGATTCAAAAAAACCTGCTTCATCTGGTTAAAATCAGATTTAACATTCGGAAGATTTTCCGAAAGAGTCATGGTAATTTTTATATTTTTTTCCAGAAGAACGTTTTTAAGAAGTCTGTAAGTGTCTCTAATAATATGATTTACGTCGTTGAATTCTTTAATGTATTTGGAAGGCTTCGTGAAATCCATTACATTGGATAGAATTTTTTCAAGGCGCTCGGATTCTTTAAGAATAATATCTGCAGATTTTATAACTTTTTTTATATCAAGCATATTTTCAGAAGTATATTTCAGAATACGTTTGGAGTATCCTCCCATTGTTACAAGGGGATTTCTTATTTCATGAGCAATATGAGAAGCGATTCTTCCCACTGCTGCCATTTTTTCAGATTCAATAATTGCTTCCTGCCTCTCCTCAATTTTTTTCATCTCTTTTCTTACTTCAATAAGGTTGAGATAACTTTCTATCAGAAACGCTGACTGGAATGAGAAAATGGAAAGTAAATCTACACTCTGCATGGAAATTCCTGTCATGTTATATTTATTGTCCGCTATTATTATACCGATTACTTTTTGAAAAGAAATCATCGGCATTATTAAGAATTCATCAACTTCCAGAAAATTTCTTATTTCTTCACTCACCCTGGGATCTGAACTTGCGCCATGAATATGAATCCTTTCCATATTTTTAACTGCCTGGGTAAATACATTATCCTCGGATAAACTGACTCTGTAAGCCTGAACTTTTTTTAAGAGTGCGCCTCTTTTAATCTCAATCGGATACTGGACTGTAACGTCCACATCAGAGGAAGAGAGAGAGTTCCATATTTCAATCGCCTCTTCGAATGAGTCCGGGCCTACCGCCATCTTCCCCTGAAGCATATCATTTTCTACCATGAAAAGCATCGCTCTGTTAAAGCCGAGTCCGGACCCTGACGTTACTCCGGCAAGTATGTTGTAGAATGTTGTTTCAGTTTCATTTTCAACACCCATTGTTTCCGACAGGTGACTTAGAATTGACGCGTGATAATCTTTGCTGAACCTGTCGGTGATATCGTCTATGATTATTACAATCTGCTCTTCTCCATTGAGATTCATGCTTGATATTTTAAGATCGGAGATAATTGATTTTCTGTTTACCGACATTAAGTGCAGATTCTTCAGTACTACAGAATCGGACTCCCTGTTTTTTATCAGCTGGTTTATTCCCATTTTAAGCCTGGTATTAACAAAATAAAAAACACTGCTTAGGCCTTTACCGATTACTTTATCGCCCTCAATATTAAATTTTTTGCAGAAACTCTCATTTACATAGAGGATTTTTTCGGTTTTATCTATTACAATAAAGTGTGAATTAATTGAACAGATAATATGGCTGTATATTTCATGAAACTTTTTAAGTTCGTCACTCTGGGATGATACTATCGATTCGAACTGTTTTCCGACAGTCAGAAGTTCTTTCAGCACCTGGGAAATATTATCTGTTACATTAATATCCGATTCCGTGAGTATAAATTTCCCTTTTTTAAATTCGTTTATAATCTGCCGGAGGTTTTTTAAATTGTTCCAGAGAAAAAATCCGACTCTGTAATAATAAAAATATAAACGTGAGAAAAAATATATCAGCATTCCGGCAAGAAGCGTGTAATATGTTGATTTTTTTATATCTTCAGCGTAGGCAAGCAGTCCGAAAATGAATACTGCAAAGATAAGATTCGGAATGAAAATTTTCATTATCCAGTATAAAACGTTTCTTGCATTCTGATTTTTTATATTGAACATATTACACCATATTTATAGAGTAGACTGTAACCACTTAATCCGTGTGGTATTCTGTTCTTTGCCGCGCAGAATGCAGCGAAGATACATTCTGCTGACGGTTTATGTAATTACAACCAACTTCTCGCTGTTTTTATATTAATGATGGACTGATAATATAAGTATATAAAAATATCAGCGCGAAATCAATATTAATCCTGAACAGGCTAAAATAAGTTAACTGAAGGATAAAATGAAAATAGTAATAGCATCATCTAATAAAAATAAAATCCTGGAGATTAAGGATAAATTTTCATCAATTGAAGGATTGGAAATAATACCGCTGTCAGAGTATAAAGATATTCCTCAAATTGTTGAGGACGCTGATACTTTTAAAGGGAATGCTCTGAAAAAAGCAAAAATAATAAGAGATTTTACCGGGGAGATATCACTTGCGGATGATTCAGGACTTGTTGTAGATGCACTTAATGGAGAACCCGGAGTATATTCTGCAAGATATGGCGGCGAAAAAGCGTCAGATATTGACAGGTATAAACTTGTTCTTGAAAAAATGCGAGGAGTCGAAGAGGAAAAACGGACTGCAAGATTTATCTGTGCGATAGCCATGGCGTTGCCTGACGGAAGAGAATTTGTTACTGAAGGCGCGTGCGAGGGTTTGATTACATATGAACCGTGCGGGGCCAATGGTTTCGGATACGATCCTGTATTTTATATTCCGGAACTAAAATCAACAATGGCTGAAATAAATCTTGATGAAAAAAACAGGATCAGCCATAGGGCAAAAGCATTAGAGTCTGCTTATAAAATATTTTCAGGAATTAATTATGCCGTATAAAATGACAAAAGGGCGCTCTGATAAAATTTTATCACTGCTGTACGGTTATTACGGAGATACCGTGCCCGACCTTAATTTCAGAAATATTTACGAGCTGACAATTTCTGTAGTTCTTTCTGCGCAGACAACTGACAAACAGGTGAATGGCGTAACTAAACAGCTTTTTGAAAAGTATCCGGACTTCCTGAGCCTGAGTGAAGCGGATTATTCTGAAGTTGAAAAAATTGTGAAGAGTACAGGTTTTTTCAGAACCAAGACAAAGAATATAATTGCACTGTCACGGATGGTTTTTTCGAAGTTCGGAGGAGAATTACCGGATAACATGGAAAGCCTTATTGAACTGCCCGGTGTTGGAAGAAAATCGGCTAATGTAATAATCTCAATCGGATATGATAAACCGGGGCTTGCAGTAGATACTCATGTTTCACGGATAGCAAACAGACTGGGATACAGCAGCAGCAAATCTCCCGATGTGATTGAAAAAGATTTATGCAGTATAATAAATCCTTCAGACTGGAAAAAGACGCATCTTCTGTTTATAAAGCACGGAAGGATCATCTGCAAAGCAAGGCATCCGGAATGCGGTATCTGCCCTGTTTCAAAACAATGTAATTATTATAAAGAGAATACAGCAATATAATATTTGTAAAATACCGCATTACAGAATTTAAAAGAAATTTTAAAAATAGCCTCCGCCCGGGCAGCAGAGGGAACTTATTTTTTTCTCTCCGCAGAATAATCCCTGAAGAAAAGTATAACATCAATATCATATCTCTCTTTATTTAAAACAGCAGCTGGGTCTTTTCCGGTTATTGTTTTAAGGGAGCTGTAAGCTGTTTCTGACCGTAACCTTTCTACACTTGTAATTTTATCAATTAAGAAATCTACAGCATCAATATCATCAGTATATGCCAGCGATTTTAAAATTATTATTTTTAACGGCTCATTACCCGATTGATAAAGTTCATAAAATTCCTTTTTATTATCTTTATAATATGATCCTAAATGCCGGGCAAAATGTCCCATATCAGAGTAGTAAGGGGGAGAAACAGATAGTTGTGATACCATATAATTTTTTAATGTTTCAAAATTAAGTTTTATATTTCTTTTGTTAATATGCCTGAAAATATATTCGTTATTTTCAATTCTGTTTCTCAGAATTATTTTTTCCCACTCCTGAGCGGAATAACCTGTCTCTTTACCGTATTTTTCTATGAAATCAAAGAGATCCTTAGTTTCCTGAGGGGTACCATTTTCGAGAACAATTTTTTCTAATTCATTCAGCGGGAACATAAATCCGGATTTCAGCAGAATACTTCCGGAAATAGCGAGAGAGGAGCTCCCCGGGGGTGACATAAAAAATGAAATTGTAAAAAAGAAAGCGACAGCGGCGAACATAAAAGAACCGGCAAAAAGAGGCAGCACCACAGACTCCAATATTTTCCATCTGCTTTTTGAATAGCCGTAAACCAGAACAAAAATGAAAATAAAATATTTAGACATTTTAATAATACTTACGCCTGGGCCGGGATTGAAGATTGAATAAAGTATTTTGTCCGCGGCAAAATAAAGAATTGAACAGATAATAAATAATGGAATTGAAATCCCCGGTCTTTTTTTCTGCCTGAGGACAACAAACAGGATAAGAGCGTAAATAACAGTATTGGAATACCGTCCGTCAAGCAGCCTGTAGATCGGCTCCAAAGGCCAATCAGGTGTGTTAATATAGTTTATCAGAGTGAAAACTATTGTAAGAAAATATATAAACAGAAACGGGAAGATTCTCAGTACAGAGAAAAGGTAATACGTTCCTATCCATCCGTACCGTGCAGTATATTCAGAACGGTACTCATCTGTTTTGATCTGGGAAAAAATGAAAATTATATAAAAAGACAGAACCATTATGTATATTCTTGCAATGACTGAAACACCGCCCCAGTCATATTTCAGGTTGAAGACGGCGTTAACTATAAAAAGCGGTATCATAATCAGAAGGAAATGGTTTACTCTTCCAAGCTGTTCTTTAATTATCTGCATTTTTTCACCTGAACTGATAATTCTTTAAACTAAATAAAATTCAATAATAAATTGGTTGAATTTTTATTTTATTTTATTCACTAATTGGTAATAAATTTTCTGGAACCGCAGAAGCCCCGCTTCGACAGGCCCAGTGCATTGCTGCGGAGGGAGTTCTAAAGGGCTGACACTGCTTAATCCCGTAAAAGATTGTGTTAAGTATCTGAAAAATTCCCGGATGGATTTATTATGTTTGCCGCGCTTATCTCATTAAATAGATAGAGTGCTTTTAACAGCTATACTGTTGTTGTGTTCCCTGATATGGAGTTGTTACATTTAAAGACTGTCCAATTAATGAGCGGTAACTTAAAGAGTTATTGCATGCGTAATAATGTATAATGATTGCTTTAGTTTTTAATCAGTAAGGTGCAGGTAGGAAGAATGAGATTTGAGCAGGCTGAATATGCTGAGTATTATCACAAACAGATGATCGAAGGTGGATATCCCGGGAAGCTGCTACCCTTTGTGCTTAAAGAGCTTGAAGGTTTATCAACAGTTATTGATATAGGTTCAGGGACAGGCTTTTTTTCAATTCCTCTTGCGATGGCAGGCCATAGAGTGACCGCGGTGGAACCTTCAGCGCAAATGATAAATATAATGGAAAAGAATGCATCGAATGAAATTTTATCTTCAATAGAAATATGCAGGATGCCGTGGGAAAACTGGAAAGGGAACCTGCATGAGGCAGCTATTTGTGTTCACTCACTTTATCCTATGCCGGATATTAAAAAAGCTGTTACATTAATTAATGAATCCGCTGAAAAGAAAATTTTAATTGTAAGGGATTCCGCATGTATGAAAACCTTACCGGGAATGGTAAGGCAGAAACTTGGAGTTAATTCAAACCGTGATCTTAACAGTGAAATTATACTCACATTAAATGAACTCTCTGTAAACTGGAGAACAGTAAATATTTATGAGGAGAGAAAACATACCATCACTGATGTCCGTGAGGAAGCAGGCTCAATACTCTTTCAGCTGAAACTGGATAAAAGTTTCAGGGAAGACGTTTTTAAAATAGTAAACGAAGCAGTAAATTATAGTTCCGGAATAAAATTTTTTAATGCAATTTATTCGGATAATGCTTATATTTTTTGATAATTACTTGTGGTTTTCTATTGCAGATGAAAATTTATTAACTTTGAAATTATGCGGAACGTTAATCCGATTTCATACCGGCTGACGCATAACAGAACGCCGGTATCTCATGGGTCCAATTCTTCCGGAGATTCCGGTATCGGCAGGCCCGGGAGACTCCAAACCGGAATTACTAAATCAGATATTGCGGTTATGGGATAGTTCTGAAGCATTATTTTCTGATAAAAACAGTTAAGCAGTAAATTAGAAATATTTTTAATTGAGCAGTTTCAAAGTATCTTTTATGTAATTGACTGATCTATTGAAATAATTATAAATAGTGTTTATGAGAGGTAGCTGGATGGATAGCAGTAATATATTAAACATACCTGAGCTTGTAGAACGGCTGGATGGTGACTTTGAATTATTCGTTGAACTTTCCGAGCTGTTTTTTGAAGACTCATCGTCGCTTCTTAACAAGATAGAAGATTCAATAAAAAATAGTGATTCAGAAGCATTAAGAAAATCGGCCCACACATTAAAGGGAGCTGTTTCGAATTTTTCTGCACAGAGGGCGTATGATGCGGCTTATGAACTTGAAATTGCCGGGAAAGATAAATTATTAGAAAACGCTGCAGATAAATTAAATACACTGAAAAATGAAATATCAGAAGTGATAAATGCAATGAAGTCACTTGTTATTAAAGGATCATTTTAAAAATGCAGATTACAGAAAGTATGCTTAACGCAGCTGTGGAAATCTCCAGAAATGCCGGTGCTATTCTTCTATCCGGTTTCAGGTCAGAAACAACAGTAGTCAGTTATAAAAGCAGGACAGATCTTGTTACAAACAAAGATAAAGAATCGGAAGAATATATAGTCTCCGCAATACGAAGTAAATTCAGCGGGCATTCCATAGTCGCTGAAGAGGGCAGCGGGAAGGAGACAGACAGCGAGTTTATCTGGTATGTTGATCCTCTGGATGCTACAAACAATTATGCTCACGGCATTCCTTTTTTCTGTGTGTCAATTGGAGTTTACTCCAGGGTGGAGAAGGGGATTGTCTGCGGCGCAGTGTTTGATCCGTGTCACAATGAGATGTTCCATGCTGAAAAAGGGAAGGGTGCCTTCTGCAACGGCCTGCCGGTAAAAGTGTCCGGCATCTCCGACCTTGGCATCGCGCTCCTTGCGACAGGTTTTCCATACGCGAAGGATGATATGGAAAGAAATAATCTAAAGGAGTTCAGCAGGTTTCTTCCCGGGATACAGTGTATCAGGAGACTCGGGTCCGCCGCGCTTGATTTATGTTATGTTGCATCAGGGAGAGTAGACGGGTTCTGGGAGCCTCTTCTTAAATCGTGGGATACTGCCGCCGGGAGCCTTATAGTCCAGGAAGCGGGCGGCACAGTTACCAGGTATGACGGGTCGGAGTATGATCCTGAATATCCGCAGATACTTGCATCCAACGGCCTCCTGCACAACAGGATGATTGAAATTATCACATCAAAATAACAATAGGATTTTTCATGGAGTATGAGGTAAAACCGCGTTTTTATACAGTCGCCGAAATTAATGGACTGATCAAGTCCGAGATGGAAAATAATCCTTACCTGAGCAATGTCTGGGTTAAGGGCGAGATTTATAATCTTACGTACCATTCATCAGGGCATATTTATTTTACACTTAAAGACGACAGCGCTTCAATATCTGCAGTATTTTTTAAGTACGCGAATAAAAACTTAAAATTCAGGCTTGAAGATGGAATGAAAGTTCTGGTGTCCGGCGGAATTACAGTTTTTGAAAAAAGAGGGAGTTACCAGCTAAATGTGCTTCAGGCAAGGCCTGAAGGCGCGGGAGAGCTTCAGAAAAGAATAGAACAGCTTAAGAAAAAACTTTCTGAAGAGGGGCTGTTTGACCAGTTGAGAAAAAAGGAGCTTCCTTTCCTTCCGGCAAGGCTTGGAATTGTGACATCGCCAACCGGCGCGGCAGTCAGAGATATTATAAAAGTCGCTTTAAGAAGATATTCCAATATTGAAATAATTATAGCTCCTGCAAAAGTTCAGGGGGATGATGCGGCCGCGTCAATAGCCGCTGCAATAAGAGAACTGAACAAACCCCGGTGGAATATAGATGTAATCATCGCCGGGCGGGGGGGAGGTTCTTTTGAAGACCTTATGCCTTTTAATGAAGAGATTGTTATAAGAGCTTTCGCAGAGTCAGCGGTTCCGATTATATCTGCAGTGGGGCACCAGATCGACCATCCATTAAGTGATGATGCTGCCGATGCTGCAGCGCCGACACCATCTGCCGCGGCTGAGATCGCTATACCTTTGAAATCTGATTTTATTGATGAAATTGAATACCTTAAAACCAGGATGACCAATTCCCTTTCAAATAATTATTTAAACTATAAAACATCGCTTAAGAATCTTACCTCAAAAAAGATCTTCAGGGATCCGTACGAGATATTAAATTCCAGGCAGATGATGCTTACTGATACTGAAGGCAGGATGGTTAATCTGATGAAACATAGAGTTTCATCAGAGAGAGAAAAACTTTTAAGGCTGCCTGATATTTACAGGCTTCAGAAAAGGCTTCTGGTTCAGAAAAAACATGATATGGAACTGCTGATTCAGAATCTTAATAACCTCTCACCATTGAATATTATGAGCAGAGGATATTCAATTGTACTGGACAGGAACAGGTCGGTAATAAAATCAGTTGAAAAAATAAATCAGGGTGATACTGTTGAAATCAGATTTTCCGACGGAAGTGCTGTCGCTGCAGTTAATTCAGTCAAAAAGGAGAACTAAGTGGAAAAGGATAAAAAACTTTCACCAAAAACAAGCTTTGAAGACGCACTCCAGGATCTGGAAGATGTGGCAAATAAACTTGAAGGGGGCGAGCTTGGACTTGACGATTCCATAAAGGAATTTGAAAAAGGGATAAAACTAGCCAGGTATTGCCAGCAGAAACTCGAAGAGGCAGAGAGAAAAATAGAGATTCTTCAGAAAGGAGCCGATGGTGAGGTTAAACCGGGCCGTGTAGCTGTGAAACCTGACACAGGCGAGATCGAAGATGAAGATGATCTGCAGGGATCGTTAATATAATAGTTTCGATAAAATTTAAAAAGTCTCTATCATGGAGAACAGAATGAAAAAAATATTTATTAGCTCACTGATTTGTTTAACAATGATCGGGTGTTCAAAAAATGACGCCATACAGTTCTGCGAGGGTGTAGATATGGAGGGCAAGGGGGTTAACTGCGGTAAAAAATTTACTACAGGTGATCTAACTGGTGTTATTAAACAGAGCAAGCCTTTCGAAACTGAAATGCTGGAGGTAAAGATTACCCGCATTGAAAAGAATTCAAAAATTGTTGAGAAGACCATTCATCTGCCGGTTGAGAGGGATAAGAAGACTGCCAGTACACCTCTGTCATTTTATAACAGCGGTAAGTATGTAGTCGAACTTTTCAGGGATAATGATAAACTCGCGGAAGGGGCAATCGAAGTAACTGATATTTATTAGATTTATTGTGTTATGCAAATAATTTTAAGATAATGGTAAGCCGCCTAAATTACCCTGAGGCTAACAGTTTCCCGCATCTCAATTAGCGATTAAATGTCTGACCAAACCTTTCAGCCCCCGCACTCACGGAGGGGGCAAGGCACTACGAGGTGTGACTTCATAATGCTGGTTTCAGACGAAATCATTTTTAAAATCATATTTTACTTTCTTTTTTTGCCCCCTCCG
The DNA here is from genome assembly GCA_035403545.1 of Spirochaetota bacterium. Classification (GTDB taxonomy): domain Bacteria; phylum Spirochaetota; class UBA4802; order UBA4802; family UBA5550; genus WRGT01. Next base: position 481 of record DAONFJ010000057.1, on the reverse strand, counting down.
TGGGTGCGGGGGCTTTTTTTGAGATGATTACTTTTCTGTTTCAGCCGTTTTCTTTTTATCTTCCATATATACTACTACCACAAGGAGCAGAGCTCCTGCAATTATTACTGAATCCGCTATGTTGAATGTGGGCCATCTGTAAACTCCGTCTACTCCGACAGAAATGAAATCGACAACTCCCGGCCTTCCGGGGATAAGCCTGTCAAAAATATTTCCGGCTGCCCCTCCGATTATGAGTGCCATGGCGATCCGGAATAGTCCCGGCATATGCTTTTCGTAAAAATAGTACACAACCATTATTAAAAGAACAATAACTGATACTGTAAGAAAAAAGTTTTTGTATCCCTGCATTATACCGAAAACTCCACCCTGGTTATAAGTAAGGTCAAATCTGAGGAATCCTCCGAAAAAATCAAACCTGTTGTAAAAACCGAGGTGTTTAAGCGCCAGATTTTTTGTTGCCATATCCGCGGCAAAAGCA
>DAONFJ010000056.1:23161-24296 GCA_035403545.1 Spirochaetota bacterium | reverse complement strand
TCTGATACTATTGAAATTTATGCGATGAAATAAAACTCTCTGATGTTTAACTCCATTCGCTGAAAACAACAGAGGACATTGAACCTTAAAAAATATTGGAGTATTTCATGAAAAAGTCAGCCTTTCTATTTCTTTCAGCTGTGATTCTGTTTTCATGCGGAACAGCATCAACCAGAGATCAGAACAAAACAGGATGCGTTAAAGGCGATTGCGGCAATGGAAACGGTACTTACATATTTCTAAGCGGAGATACTTATACAGGCGATTTCAAAAATGAAAAAATGAACGGTGCTGGAACAACAAAGTATACAAACGGAGACATCTACACAGGACACTGGAAAGATGACAGCAGAGAAGGTCTTGGCATTCTTTTTTATTCTGACGGAGATGAATACGAGGGTGAGTTTTTCGACAATGTCCCTTATGGAAAAGGTAAATATACCTACGCTGACGGTTCAGTTGAAAAGGGATTTTTTGCTGAACATCTCTTCACTGGACAGATACGGCTCCCGGAAGCAGGGGATAATGAAAAAGTTGCCGTGAGTAAGATTGTTGATGTTAAACCGTCTGACTTTGAAGTTACCATTGCAGATGCCGGAGAATTAAAAATCGGAGACAGGCTATTTGTTGAGGTTAACGGCACCATGTGTGCACTGAAGGTTGTTTCCTCTACGGTGAATGTATCCCGTTGTAAAATGATTGGCGGCACAAGATTTCTCGTCTTCCAGGTCAGTAAAGACTTAACTGTTTACAAAATCATGAAGGGTATAAAGCGCGGAGATAATACATTCCTTTTCCCGAACGGTAATAAATATATCGGAGATTACAAGGGTAACCTGATGAACGGGAAAGGGGAATTCACTTGGAGAAACGGAAGTAAGTATACCGGTGAATTTAAAGACGGGATGAGAAACGGCAAAGGAATTCTTATCACTTCCGGCGGCGCTATATATGGAGCGGTATATACTGGTGAATTTAAAAACGGATATTATGACGGATTCGGAAGATATGAAACGAATGACAAAAAAGGCTATGTTTATGAAGGGCAATGGAAGAAAGGAGTTAAAACCGGAACAGGTAAAATGACAATATCCGCAACCGAACATTCCAACAGCTACAGTATCGTCCTTGAGGG
>DAONFJ010000056.1:0-23061 GCA_035403545.1 Spirochaetota bacterium | reverse complement strand
AAGAGGCTTTTTGTTATTTAAATTTACGGTTAATCCTGAAAATTATATATACTGAAAAATGGTTGAAGAGAATTAATTATTTAACCTCAACAATTTTGCAAAGTCCCAGATCTTTCATATTCTTTAATTCTTCAAGATAAGGTGTATACTTTTTACCTGCTTCAAAATTAAATTGTACAGACTGCACCTTTGTGTATTTATTACCAATATGAAAATATAACTCAAGAGTATGTATCCCAGGTTTTAAACGAACGCTGAATGTTTCGCTTAAACCGGACTCCCCGAATTTAACATTTAGAAAATCCCATTTATTACCACGAACACCGTCAATTCTGTAAAGAACTGCAATTCCTCCCTTGGCTGCATCGGCCAATCCCGGGAACATAGCTCCAAAAGCATTTGTAATCCCTTCTTCCAGGATTATTGCGTGAGGTTCTTTTTCGCCAGGTTCTTTATATTCCGGGAGATCCCGCAGTTGAAAAACCACGGGTACCTGTTTCCCGTTTATGTTTTCAACTAATGAAAGTTGCTTATCGTCAAATAATAATTCGTATCTACTGCCTGCTTTGAAGTCATATGTAAGTATTTTAACTTCATGTATCCGGCCAAGACATATTTCCAGTTCATGTTTTCCGGGTAGAAGCTGCAGGTCTATATCAAGTGATCTACCTGAATTATATAGAAGATTTGAACTATCCGATACTTTCCCATCAACCTTAAATAATCCAAGTTTTAAAAAAGCCCCCTGGTCAAACGTCAATGATGCTATATCTTTGGCATCCCTTGGATCCCCGGAAAATGACGTAACAGGTGTTGAAGCACATGCTGAAAGAAGAGAGATCAATGCTGATAATACAACGGTTGTTATAATGCTTTTTTTCATTAAATCCTCACTTATAGTAATAATATAAAAAATAATTATTATTTTTATAGATATAATAAATCAAAAAGTCAATATATTTTCAAGATAAACAGTTTATCAATAATTAATAAATTCCCACCGTTTGGAGTTGCAGCATTATTATCATTTAGAAATCTCCAAACGGCAACCAGGCTGTATATTTTTTAAAATTCTTTAACATTTATCACCTGAATTATAGATAATTCCGGAGTTCAATATATTTACAAAAATAAGATTTTTCATTCATTCTATTTTATAACGCTTAACGTACGTATATCTTCTTTAGACACATTTATTACTCCATTAGTTGTAAGTACAGAATATATCTTACCTCTGCTGATAATCGCGCCTTTTATAATCTCTCCCGAGTTAAGGGTTATCTCATCTATCCTTCCAGTTACTTTTTTAATTTCATCAAGTGTTCTCGTTTTCTGTTTAATCAGTTTTTCTATTCCGGCTGCCTTTATTTTTGATGTAGTTCCGGTTTCTAATTTCTCTGTGCCGGAATTCCTATCAAGTTCTTCTTCTTTTTTAATCATTTCCTGCTGTCTTTTGTTTAATTCCTCAATTTTTACATTTTCTATATCAGGCACAATTTCTATCATCGCTACTTTTTCTATTACGATCGACATGGTTTTATCGATGGGCATGATCTGAATTTTAACTTCTTTCAAATTAGTTTTAGTATCTGCCGTTTGTACAGCAGCCATTTCTCCATCTTTAACATTGGTTTCTTTTATCGGGCCTTTTGATATATTTTCATTTATTGTGACCGCAACTTTCCCTTTTAAAACAGCAACATGTTCTTCATCTTTAAATATGCTGACGCTGAATGCCGTTCCACGAATAGCTGCTTTTATTGTTTTAGTTGTTATAGTATAATTTTCATCTTTTCGGAGTCGGGAAATATTTGAGATGATCTCCCCATTATGTAAAAATATGTCTGTCGCATTGTTCAGAAACAGTTTACTAATTTTAACTTCAGTATTTTGTACAATCCTGACGCATCCTCTATCACCAACCTGAATCGTTACTTGCGATTTATCACCGGTCATTATTATATCTCCTTCCTTAATGATATCACCAGGATTGAGATTGGTAACGTTGATCCCTTCTCGTTGGACCTCCACACTCCCGATTGAAAAAAGAATATTTGCCTTAATCCCGTTTTTGATTGTTTCTTTTTTCCCGCACTGCGCTTGAAATACCAGCGCGGCAATGATGGTTAAGACTTTTATTGTTGTAAGAAAATTTCTGTTAGTTCTCATGTAAATCTCCTGATTAAGGATGCCGGATTAATAATTGAATTATCAAATCGCGATTGAAATTGCAAGGTGAATTTATAATAACTATAACGACACTTCGGGAAAGTATATATTGTATGTTGCTATAATTCAATTGCATACATTATAACAAACTTCATAACATTTAAATCTGCCATCCCTTTCGTAATTTCAACACATCATTTGTTATGATAAAAATATTTATACCCATATAAAAAATTTATTAAACCTCAGATAATTTAAAATCAACACTCTTAGGTTAACTGGCCATGCTGCTGTTTATATGTAGAACGATTCAGTATCATTCTTGACAAAATGTATTCACCACGCCACTCTTAAATTAAATTTTTCCTGGGGGAGAAGATGGAAGAGAAACAGGCATCATGGATAAAAAAAGACGGCATTTGTACAATAACGATGAATTCACCGAAAACACTAAATGCCCTGAGCGAAAACCTTACCACGTGTCTTGAAGAGGCGTTCGAGGATTGCTTTGATGAAAGCATACGCGCGGTGGTTTTGACCGGAAGCGGCAAGGCTTTCTGTGCAGGTGGCGATCTGCAGGGAATGCTTGAAATGGGAGCACCGAAGTGGCTTCAGCAGGTTCCTAAAAAACTCGCCGTTGTCATAAGCGCCATACGTTCGCTGCCAAAGCCTGTAATCGCCGCAGTAAATGGGCCGGCAATGGGTGTAGGGATGAGTGTTGCAATGGCATGTGATCTCCGAATTGCTTCGGACAGGGCATCTTTTGTACAGTCATATACATCTGTGGGACTAAGTCCGGATGGTGCATGGTCTCTTACAGTACCCCGGATTATCGGGCTTTCAAAAGCAATGGAGATGCTGCTTCTCGACACACCTGTAAAAGCCGAAGAAGCATTAAGGCTTGGCATGGTATCTATGGTTGTTACTGCGGAATCATTTCTTGAAGAAACTGAGAAGCTGGCGATGAAACTTGCAGCGGGGCCAACCATGGCATTTGCCCGGGGTAAACAGCTGATAAACAGATCATTGCTCCGTGAACTTGAATGCCAGATGGAAAATGAAAGACAGAGTATCATGGCAGGGGGAGCCAGTGCGGATTTTGCTGAAGGTGCCGATGCAGTATTCAAAAAAAGAAAACCTGAATTCACCGGCAGGTAGTTCTCTTATATAAATCTAAATTTTTTTATAAAACTATTGTTTAACTCAGAGTGCCAAGGCTCAACACTCTGAGTTAAACGGGATATATTGCACTCCAGCCAATATTATACAAAATTACCTGAAATTTTCTCCTGTTACTTCTTTACAACAATCACTTCACAACACTCCTCACCGTGATTTAAATTCTTTGTATGCATTACATTAATATTCAGTTCAGTACCGAAAAGTCCCCTGCTTATACCTTCGTATGTATGGACCGTTACAATCCCGCAGTCAGCCACACCCGCTTTTGCAATGGCTTTTTGTGTCTCACAGTCCGTAACTCGAACTGTAATACGATCCCCATCCATTGAAACCTGCCTTCCTTCTATTTTCAGCACTTTGCTGAAAATATCTATGGCATCGATAAAGCTCTCTGGCCATACCGGAATCTGGATATAGTTTTTCCTGAGATTTTTACCGAAAACATAAGAGAACTGTTTCCACGCTTCAACATCCATCTCCCATGCAGTCTGTATTCCGAACTTTTTAGCAAGCGCCATAAACCACGCACCGTCCATACGTGTAAAGGAATACTGTGAGATTTCTATCATCTGCTTTTCTGTCAGTTCCATATTTCCTGCCTTATTTTAATTATAAAGGAAAACGCAATAAGCATGCTAAAAGGCACAATAAATTAATCAGTTGGCTGTTGCAGTATCATCCTTCACTTAAACAATTTATCATTCATTAAACTGAATGAAATCAGATAAAGATATCCCGCGGTTTGCTTCCCTGCTGCGGGCCGATATAACCAAGCTCCTCCATCTTCTCGATCATGCGCGCAGCACGGTTATATCCAATACTCAGTCTTCTCTGGAGATACGATGCAGATGCTTTTCTTGTCTCCTCAATGATTTTCAGAGCTTCCACAAACAGTTCATCATTTTCATCGTTGATCTCGCCATCCTCATCCTGGAAGATTGAAGCCTCAAAGTCTATGTAGTCAGGCGTTCCAAGTGTCCTCAGGTGAGTCACGATCTCCATAATTTCATCTTCAGAGATAAATGCTCCCTGAATCCTTACAGGATATGAACTCATCGGTGACTGATAAAGCATATCCCCTTTTCCTAAAAGTTTTTCAGCACCGTTCTGATCGATGATTGTTCTCGAGTCGGTTTTCTGTGACACCTGGAAAGCTATACGCGCCGGAAAGTTTGCCTTGATTACACCTGTAATAACATCAACTGACGGTCTCTGTGTAGCAAGAACAAGGTGTATACCGACCGCCCTTGCCTTCTGAGCAAGACGTGTAATATATCCCTCAATATCCTTTGACGCTACCATCATAAGATCAGCAAGCTCATCAATAATTATTATAATGAATGGAATTTTCTCTCCGCCCTTTCTTTCTTTAGCTACTTTATCATTATATGAAAGGATATCCCTGGTATTCATTGCAGCAAGAAGCCTGTATCTCCGCTCCATCTCAAATATCGACCACTTCAAAACTGCAGGTGCAAGATGAGGTTCTGTAATTACGGGAGTAAGGAGATGCGGAGTTCCATTATAAAACTGCAGTTCAACCATCTTCGGATCGACAAGAATAAATCTTACGTAGTTCGGATCATAATTATATACTATACTTGTTATTATTGAGTTTACACATACGGATTTACCGGCACCGGTTGCCCCGGCAATGAGAATGTGCGGCTGCTTTTTCAGGTCGAGCATTACTGGGAATCCGAGGACATCTTTTCCAAGAGCTACTTTAAGGCTCCCTTTCTGTTCCTGGTATGATTTTGATTTTATAATATCACCGAGAGTAACCATCTCTCTTTTTCTGTTCGGGAGTTCAACTCCTATTGCCGATTTTCCGGGAATCGGAGCTACAATCCTCACCCTGTACGCCGCAAGCGCCATGGCTATATCATCAGCAAGGCCTACTACCCGCGTGATTTTAATACCAGCGGCGATCTGCATTTCATATAATGTAATTACTGGTCCGCGGTTTACGTTGATGACACGTGATTCAATTCCGAAGTCCGCCAGTGTACGGACAAGGAGCTGCGAGTTCTTCTTTATCTCTATCTCCCAGGTTTCGGTGTCCACAGGTTCTGAATTGTATAAAAATGATGTGGGGATTATATACTCTTTATTAATCTTCAGGTGTTTAAAGACCTGTTCCTCTACAACGGCCTGGTCAGGATCGGTAAAAATCTTTTCATTTTTTTTTATCTCTGCGGTTTCAATTTCCGGCTCATCAGGAGTCTCTTCCAGCGGTTCAGGGATATCTTCATCTATTTCAAAAATCCTGTTTTTCTTAACTGAGTATTCTTCACCCGCCTGTTTGCGGCTATTTTTAACTTCAGGTTTTTTTATAAACTCATCATCATAATGATGGAAGTTCCCATCTTTATAATATTTTTCCGCCACTATCGGTTCACTTTTAACTGCGACAGGTATATCTCCCTCTACAGAATTGTAGTTAATATCGGGGTCATCGTCGAGACCGAACTCATCCTCCTTCAGCATCCTCTCCTCATGGCTGATACCGCTCTCACGGAGTATACTTCCGATCTTTTCATCTACTCCTTTAAATATATGCTCACTGGCCGCAGCTGACACATTCATGCCGAGATATTTCACTGAATCTTCTTTTACGTTTTCTTTCTTTCCGATTATAATTTTTTTGCGTGTTACCCAGGGAACTTTTTTCCCGGAGTACAGGTCCTCTCCGATATTATTCAGCGGAATCTGATCATCATATTTTTTTACAGAGATCCATTCCAAAATTTTTTTTAATTTTTTCCCGCTGCCGGACACTCCGCCGTTTTCAAAAAATGCAGTCAGTGAAACAGTACCGAGAAGTATAAGCCCCACAAGATTCATTATAACAATAACAAGATAAGCTCCGACTAAACCGGCAGTTGATTTGAAAAAATGATATATATAAAAACCGATAAATCCGCCGCTGTTCTGGTAGATCTCCGCGCTCCCGATTGCAAGAAACGATGAAAAGCTTATTGTAAGAAAAAACAGGGCAAAAAGTTTATCCGAAACTGAAGAGATATCCCCGTTTTTAAAAATTGCCCATCCTGAAAGAAACAGCATCATAATAAAAAGATATGAGGAAAGCCCGAATGCGGATCTGAATATATGACCGAGCAGAGCGCCAACCGGCCCTATTAAATTTGACACAGGCCTGTTAAATACAAGAGCCCTGTAATCTGTCTGAACGTAACTTACGATACCAAGCAGAAAAATTATTCCAGCAAGGAATAATAGAACCCCAGATATCTCTCTATATCTTTTATCCTTAAACACTGCTCCCTCCGCAGTTCTATTATTAAGTTTCTGAAACTGCAAACTTAAATCAGAAACTTAACTATCTGTCCTGTAACACAATACTCATGAGTAGATTCTGATCCCGAAACGCTCCTGCAGAAATACCGCAGAATAAATCAGGAAATAACTGCCTCATATAATTTTCGGTCTTCAGGAGAGATTTTATTAGCTTCAATGTGTATAAATACTTAATAATCGGAAAATAATATATTAAACTTCATTTCTACCTATCAGAATATAACTTATACAAATCAGCCCGCCAAACCCCCGGCCCGGCCTTCTAAAGTATGAAGACATTGTTGAAGGTTTTAAAATTTCCCAAGATGCGGGAAGATGTTAGCCTTCCGGAGGATTCGGGGGACCGGGCGGTTTGGTCAATTATTGAATTAATACTGGAAATGCGGATTCAACTCAGCAAAGCTAAATTTTTCCAGTTGTTCTTCGCAGCATTGCAAACTCAAACTAAATTGTCGGCATATCAAGAAAATTGTGAAAATTAAGCATTTGCCCTGAAATAAAAATAATATTTCAGGGCAACCGCATTTATAATAATTCTAAACTTCTATCACTTTTACAGTGATAATAGGATTTCTTTTTGTAAGCTTGTAGATATAGTTCTTGAGACTTTTTTTAAGAAAGTCTTCAATCTCGACGTCAGTTTTCCGTTCTCTGAGCATTCTGTTCAGTTTCTCTTCTATATCCTTCTGAAGCAGCCCGTGAATTTTTGTGTTCTCGCTGCTTATAAAACCTTTAGTAACAACTTCAGGTTTACTCAAAAGCATTCCCTGTGAGATTACCATTGACGCATAGAATACGCCGTCAGTAGACATGAGATGCCGCTCTTTTATTACATCGCTTGCAATATCTCCGATCTCGGCACCATCCACGTACATCTCAAGAAGCGGAATTTTACTCACCTTCTTAAACGTTTTTTTAGTAAGCTCAAGTACATCTCCGTTTTTTGCGATTATAATATGAGATGCTTTTATATTCAGTAATTCCGCGATCTGGGCATGTTTTTTTAATTGTTTGTATTCTCCGTGTACCGGCATAAAAAATTTAGGTTTTGTAATGGCCATCATCATCTTTAATTCTTTCGAAGCGCCATGACCGGAAACATGAATATTCTCACCCTTGTCATAATAAACATCGGCTCCGATCTCCATGAGTGAATTTACAATATTGGTTACCATTCTTTCATTGCCCGGAATTACCGAAGCTGTTATGATTACAGTATCTCCCTTCTCCACGGTAAAGTGACGGTGGGTCCCGAAGGCCATTCTTGCAAGCGCCGACATCGGCTCCCCCTGGGTTCCTGTACCTATTACTACAAGTTTTTTATTGGGATATTTCCCTGCGTCTTCTATTTTAATTATGAGATCATCTTTTATATCGAGAAAACCGAGAGTGTTGGCTATCTCAATATTCTTCTGCATGGATAATCCCGAGATAACAACCTTTCTGTTGAACTTCTGTGCCGTGTCAAGCACCTGCTGAATTCTCTCTAGGTTGGAAGCAAATGAAGCAACAATAATTCTTCCTTTCGAATCTGAAAATATATCGGAAAACCTGTCGAGAATTGTTGATTCAGATTTAGTAAACCCTTCTTTTTCCGCGTTAGTACTGTCCGACAGGAGAAGAAGAACACCTTTCTCCCCGTAGTGGGCAAACCTGTAGATGTCAGTCATCTCACCTTCAACCGGCGAAAAATCTATCTTGAAATCTCCAGTGTGAATTATTGTACCGGCAACAGTCTGAATAGCAAGGCCTACACTGCCGATTATAGAATGATTAACTCCGATGAACTCGATGGTAAAACTTCCGATGTTTTCTATCTGTCTCGGGACTACTTCAATAAACTGCGGCGTATAAGGAAGAGGTTTCTCTTCAAGCCTGCTCTGTATAAGTCCTATTGTAAGTTTTGTGGCATAAATAGGAACCCTTACTTCCTGGAGCAAGAATGCTATCGCGCCGATATGGTCTTCATGCCCGTGAGTTACAACTATCGCTTTTACTTTAGATTTGTTGTGTTTGATATAAGTAAAGTCAGGAATAATATAGTCGATTCCCGGCATTTCGTCCCTCGGGAACATTATTCCGCAATCAACTATTATTATCTCATCATTTTGTGAAAAAAGCGTAATGTTTTTACCGATAGCCCCGAGACCGCCAAGCGGTATAATGTTTACCTTATTTACGTCCTTTGTATTGTTTTCCTTCATATTCCGGAATGTCCGAAACCTCCTTCGTCTCTTTCTGTTTTATTTAGTTCGTTTGTTTTTATAAATTCGCCTCTGAAAACACGTGCAAAAACAATCTGCCCGATTCTCATGCCATTTTCTATTGTAAAAATTTCTTCACCGAAATTCGTCATGATAATTTTAATCTCGCCCCTGTAATCTGAATCTATTGTTCCCGGTGAGTTTAAAAAAGTTATCCCGTGCTTAAGTGCAAGTCCGCTCCTCGGACGTATCTGTGCTTCATAACCGTCAGGGATCTCAATAAAAATTCCCGTGGGTATCAGCTTTGTTTTTCCGGGTGGGAGTTCGATGGGATGATCAACCATAGCGCAAAGATCAGCACCGGCAGAACCCTTACTCTGATATTCCGGAAGGGAAGCTCCTTCCAGCAGCTGGACTTTTACTTTTATCATAAATATTTTTTTATCTCCCGCATAAGGCAGGCTTCCATTGTATCACATTTTTTACAGTGCCCGTCTTCCGGATTAAAGTCTTCCTGAACACAGATTTCATCATTATCAATATAAAGTATATCTGCAAGTTTGATAAACTGGTATTCATCATCTGTGATTGCCTCAGCACCGCCGCTTTTAAGTTTTTCAAGTATGCCGGATAATTTCTCCACTGAAAGTTCATTCTCCAGCTTTATAACTTTTTCTCTCTCTTTAACCTCTTTCCCCATCTTTGCTTTTAACTTTTTCGCTGTAAATTGTATCCCTTTTCTTCTTGTAATAAGAAAAAATATTAATCCGAATAATATCCCTCCCAGATGCCCTACATGAGACACACTGCTATTTGTACCGGATGATAGCAGAGACATAAATTCAATTCCGCCATATAGAATCACAAGAAATTTTGCTTTCATTGGAATAAAGAAAAATATTAAAAGCTCAACATCGGGAAAAAGAATTCCAAATGCCAATAGAAGTCCAAATACAGCGCCTGAGGCCCCGATTGTCGGAACAAACGCTCCGGATCCGCCCATAAAAAGATTAATAATTAATATGGTAATCCCCGCGCCTATACCTGTAAAGAAATAGTAAATAACAAATTTCTTTGTTCCCCACAGCTGTTCAACAGGGATACCGAAAAGCATCAGCGCATACATGTTTAAGAAAATATGGAAAAAATTTCCATGAAGAAACATGTATGTTCCTAACTGCCACGCATAGTATTTTGTAATAACAAGAGCAGGTGTAAGACCAAAATAATAAATCATCATAGGTGAGTATATACTTTGAAGCAGGTATATTATTATATTTGCAAAAATAATTTTCATTACCCAGCTGCCGGAGTTGTCGAAAGTTGAACCTCTCATATTTTCTTAAACCTTCTCTTTTCTTAATGTATTGATTACTTCACCAATGTACATTCTGTGATAGTCTTTATTCGGATAATTCGATTTTATTGAATCATCAAGGAAAAATTCCGGATTGATATCCTGGTGATATATTTTTCTGCACTCAATAACAAGCCTTGCCTCACCGAAATACACATTTTCATCTTCGGTCTCGAGAGGTGTAAGGCCGGCCTCCTTAACTTTATCAATATCCCTGCCCGATTTCGAGCCGCATATTTTAAGGGCTTCCCTGTACTTCTCCTCAAAAAATGAAAGAGTAAAACAATCATACTTCTCTATAAAATTGTATGTAAACCTCTGAGGCCTTATGTAAATATGACAGATTGGTTTATTCCATAAAAATCCGAAACCGCCCCACGATGCCGTCATTGTATTGAAGTCCTCTTTTGTTCCGGCTGTTATCAGCATCCAGTCTCTGCCGATCAGCTTAAATGGATTATCTTCAATTTTCTCATGATCTGTTTTTATAAATTCATTCATATTTTCCCCATTAATTTTTAAACGGTTAAAACGGCCTTGATAGTAAAACGCAACAGTCCATCATGCACTTAATCATTTACTGAAGTCAGGTGAAATTTATGCATACAGTTTCCTCCATGATTCCGCGCCTTTATATCCATGCAATCGCGGTACCAGGGCATCCATACCTGCCGGGAGATGGCCGCGGAAGGGTGACATAGTTAATAAATAAAGGATTGATTGTTTCTTATGTTCTTTAATTCACTAATACTAATAAAAAAATTATATGAACTATTGATACAGGAATTTCAAATCCATTAAATTAACTATATTCATCCTCACGTCGCCCCTCCCGCCAAGGGAAGGGAAAAACAAAAAAATACCTGACTAGAATTATTTATTCAATACTTTAATATACTTATTTCTTATCACTGATAGTGAGTATCTCCACGCCGCTTTCTGTTACGCAAACTGTATGTTCCCACTGTGAGGAAAGTGAGCCGTCAATGGTAACAGCAGTCCAGTCATCCTTGAGAAGCTTTGTCTGGTACTTCCCTGCATTAATCATAGGTTCGATTGTAAAAATCATTCCCGGGAACATCGGCAGGCCTCTGTGCCCGACATTGTAATGATGCACATGCGGCTCTTCATGAAACTTGATACCGATCCCATGCCCGCCGTAATCACGGACAACCGAAAATCCGTTACTCTCAGCATATTTCTGGATTACTTCGCCGATTTTCCCGAAATCATTATATGGCCTTACCTGCTGAATTGCAATATCAAGACATTCCTTTGACACAGCAACAAGTTTCGCAGCCTCAGGAGAAACATCACCGATCATAAACATTCTGCTGGCATCACCATAGTAGCCGTTTAAAATACATGTAACATCTACATTTATTATATCGCCGTTTTTAATAACTGTACTGTCAGGAATCCCATGGCAGATAACATTGTTCAGGGATGTACATACACTTTTTGGAAAACCGTTATAACCCAGCGGGGCCGGAACTCCGCCTTTGCTCACTGTATAATCGTGAACCCAGGTATTTATCTCATCAGTAGTTATTCCCGCTTTAATTTTCGAACTTACCATATCAAGTACATCAGCAGTAAGCCTGCAGCATTTTGTTATACCTTCGATCTCAACGGAATTTTTTATTTTAATCCCTCTTGGAGGTTTTATATTTTTTACAGGAGCAGTTTCGGACAATGCGTCTGACTCCATGTGACATTTCTTATATTTTTTGCCGCTTCCGCACCAGCAGAGGTCATTTCTGAGTATTTTCATCTTTTTTTTATACACCTTAAATTTTTTCTTTGCTTTATTATATTAAGATTATAAAATAACTGTTCAATGCAAGCTTTTTTTGTTACATTACCATATGTGCATGTTTAACAATTAAAAGAAAGGGCATAATTATTCTTTCTGCCATTTCCGCATATGCAGAAATCCTAATTTTACCCCTTTTTTTGTGTAATTATGTGCAGATGTTCAGCTACTATATTTAACAGGGCTCAAGGGAGAGTAACCCCCTGAAAACCCCCACAGCGGTGTACAGCTTAAGCCTGCCGATACAGGCGCCTGCTGAGAAACATATCCGGAGGATCAAATGTATTTTAATTATAATAAACTTTTGAATATAATGATTGTTGCAATACTTTCCCTGCTTGTAATGATTACTCTCCTCTTCTTTATGAAAATCGCTAAAAAACCTCATCCTTATCAGGAGGGAGCAGATATAGTTGATACCTATGCCCCATACAATCCATGGAGCAAAGCACGCTAAGAAAATTTTTCTCCGGTTTTTTCATTAAGTTCTTTGATCTTCTGTAGAAGCAGAGGAAACTCGATAAGATACACAACTTTACCATATTCTATTAAGGCCGCATTTCTGCATATACCTATTATATTCCAATCCTGGGGCATTATACCCTTTTCTCCGCTAAAACTTTCTATTATATATTTTTTATCGCTCACGGTTATGAATCCGTCCCTGGCGATAAAAATATTATTTATTTTCCCGACCCCTCTGACCTGGCTTCTCTTCTTTGTAGGGATTTCATATTTTTCTACAGACCAGCTTCCCGTCCCCCCTCTGACATATGAAAGATTATTATCATTCATATTCAATTCAGAAGATGAGGCAGATATATTTTTCATTAATGAAGTACCGCTGCTGACATCGAAGATACTGATGTAATAGGAACCTGCTATCCCGGTAACCAGAGTAATAAATTTATCCGATACAACCATTGATGACCTGAAATATTTTTTATATGGTGAATGATACTCTCCTGAATCCATTCTCCTGACTTTCTTTTCGCCGGAAGCCAGTTCAAACATTTTCCCTTCTGAAAGATAAATGACATTTTTATTTTTAAGGGCAACAGCATCTATTCTCTCTTTATTTTCAGATTTATAAACTGTATGGGGATCTCCATCTTTATCAAAAACGCAGAAACCTTTACTATTACCCAGGATTATATTTTCATCATTCATATCCGCAAAACTGATATTCTCACTTATACTTTTGTCCCCTTTAATGCTTATACTGTCAGGATAAATAATTTCGATATTATCCCCTTTCACAGAAAGAATTACACTTTTATTGAAGAACAGATCATCATAGTTAATTTTAATTTCAGAAAAAGCCATGAGAAACTTTTCAGCCATGAGTGTAATATTTCCACCCTTCCCCGCTTCATATTTATCAAGCATTCTTTCATAAACAGACTCGGGAGAGTTCGAGCATGAAGCAGTTATAAACACTGCTGAAAAAACTATTAATTGAGCTATTCGTATTTTAAAGATTTTCATATTCATTCCGGAACCATTTTTCATTTTTTTAACCAGAATCAGTAAACTAAACCGTAACGCACATGGTCAACTATTTATTACTTACCTTTGACCGGCAAAATCCGATTCCGGCAATCGTAAAAGTCACTCTGCGGATATTTAAAGACTGCTGCCACTTAAATCCTGTAAAGACCAGTATCTTAAACCATTCATTTCAGATTGAATAAAACTTTAAAACCATTTTATATCTATTCATATCATAACTAAACGTTTATGCCTGATTATGAATTCAATCGCATGTATTCACACAGCGTATACCGTAAGAGATGATTGAGAAGAAAACACTTCTGCTCTTTTCTCTTCTTCTCCCCGTACTTCACAACGAGCTATAATCTGAAAAATTTATTATATTATATGTTATTAGAAATATCGGGAAGTTACATGAAGTAGATAATACCCTCTTAAAGAAAAATTACTTGAAATATCAGATGACTGGAAAAAGTATGCATGAAATATGAATATTCCGGAAAAACAAGGGAAATAATGACTAAAAAAATAATAAGCATTTATGACACAACTCTCAGGGACGGAGCTCAAACCGTTGGAATATCTCTTTCCATTCAGGACAAACTTAATATTGCAAAAATTCTGAACTGGCTTAAAGTAGATTATATTGAAGGGGGATGGCCCGGATCAAATCCGAAAGATGACAGTTTTTTTTCAGAAGTAAGATCTCTCGATATTAATCACTCAAAAATAGCTGCTTTCGGTTCCACCAGAAGAAAGGGTTTTAAATGCAGTGAAGATGCAATAATGCAGTCACTGGTAAATTCCAGGGCCGATGTACTGACAATTGTTGCTAAAACATGGGATTTTCAGGTAACTACAGCTCTCGGAATGGAGCTTGATGAGAACCTGATGCTTATATATGATTCTGTAGCATATCTGAAAGATCTCGGATTTGAAGTATTCCTCGATGCCGAACATTTTTTCGACGGAAATAAAGCTAACGAAGATTATTCATTAAGATGTATTGAAAAAGCATGTGAAGCAGGCGCAGACATGATAGTGTTATGCGATACAAATGGAGGAACTCTCCCTTCAGAGGTCTATAGAATAACCTCTTCGGTAACATCAACAATCAAAACTCCGACGGGCGGACATTTCCATAATGATACAGGTGTCGCAGTGGCGAATTCGATGTATGCAGTGGAGGGCGGAGCCGTTTCAGTTCAGGGGACCATCAACGGCTACGGAGAGAGATGCGGAAACTGCGATCTCACAACATTAATACCGAACCTTGTACTGAAGATGGGATATGACTGTTCATCAAACTCATCCCTGCAGCATCTTACAGAGGTGAGCAGGTTTGTAAGTGAAATTGCGAATCTCCCTCACGTAGAAAACCGCCCATATGTCGGTGATAACTCATTCGCGCATAAAGGGGGAATTCATGTATCCGCACTGCAGAAAGATTCCAGAACTTATGAACATGTAGACCCTGAACTGACAGGCAACAGAAGAAAAGTAATGATCTCCGAACTCTCGGGTAAAAGTAATATTGAATTTAAAGCGAAAGAGCTGGGAATAAATATTGAAGGCGATATTAATCTTTCAAAAAAAGTTCTGGAGAAGATAAAAAATCTTGAAGAGCAAGGTTTTCAGTTCGAAGCCGCTGAAGGTTCATTTGAACTTATTATCAGGGAAGCGACAGGCGAGTTTACTCCATTTTTTAAATTTCTCGGATTCAGAATGATCACCGAAATGGATGAAAGCAATAAGCTTGAGTGTGAGGCCACAATAAAAGTTGAAGTCGGCGGTATGCTTGAACACACCGCGGCAAACGGAAACGGCCCTGTTGATGCTATTGACAATGCATTGAGAAAAGCTCTTACAAAGTTCTATCCGGAAATTGCGCAGATGTATTTAACAGATTATAAAGTACGCGTACTTGAAGATAATAATGGAACCGCTTCAAGCGTCAGGGTTCTTATTGACCAGTCTGACGGAACAGACCGCTGGGGGACTGTCGGTGTTTCAACAAATATGATTGAAGCGTCCTGGATGGCTCTTGTAGACGGAATTGAATATCTGCTTTATAAAAACAGGAAGGATAAAAAACAACCGGGTCAAGTATGACAGTTCCTTCCCGGCGCTGAAAAGGTTCTAAGAGCCTGTCGAATCTGCGGAAGCAGACTCTCCGGTTATAATAACTAAGTTTTTATTGCCGCTCTTAAAAAATGATTCATAAAAAACAGTTGCACAATTTAAACTTCTGCCGTTAAATATTAAAAAATTTTATAGATGGAAAAATAATGAGACTAAAATTCAATATAATATTCCTTTCCATAATTCTGTTTATGCCGGTATCATCCTTTTCGTGGGACAGCTATGAAAAAGTTCTCGCTGTTGTCAACAGCAGAGCCATTATGGAAAGCGACGTTAACCAGAAACTTGAAAGGCTTAAATCAATAAAAAACATTTCTGCATCGAAAATTAACTACGAAAAAAGCCGCATCCTAGACCAAATGATTGAAGCAGAAATCATTTTCGAAACAGCACAGAACGAATCAATTCTTCTCTCTGATAAAAGAGTAATAAATCAGCTGGAAGGAGCTATGACAAAATTCTTCAGCGGTAAAGTATCCAGCCAGAAAGAACTTACGGATACAGTGGAGAGAGTCTCAAAAAACATGGAAAAATTCATGGAAAATAAATTTGAGACAAAATTCAAAGCAGATCCTGATCTGAAAAAATTTATTGAATTTATTGAAAAGAAAGAAAAGATTGATTTCTTCTCTTTCTTTGATGAGATAAAAGTAAAAATCGCCCGTGAACAGATTATGTCTGCAGCGATAGGAGTTACTCCTCCATCTCCTGAAGAGGCCAAAAAATGGTATAACGCAAACAGGGGCAAGCTCGGTTACGAAGTGCATGCAAAACATATACTTATCATTCCAAAAAGCGGCTCTCTCGCTGATGAAAAAAGCGCTAATACAAAGGCCGAAGAGATAAGAAAACAGATAATATCAAATCCCGGATCTTTCGAGTCACTAGCTGTCAAGTATTCACAGGACCCGGGCTCCGCAAAAAACGGCGGAGACCTTGGCTGGCAGATGCTGGCACAACTTGACCCTTACTTTGCAGGAAATGTATTTAAGCTCACTAAAAGCGGCCAGATTTCCGGTGTATTTAAATCAGGTTTCGGATACCACATTGTAAAATATCTTGAGCGAAGAGCTGTTACTTACGATAAAGTTGAAAAGATGATTATGTATAAACTGTACAGCGAAAATGCCCAGGTCCAGTTTGAAAAATGGATTAAGCAGCAGAAAGAGAACGCTTCCATAAAAATTTATATGGAAGGATATATAAAAGGTTAGTGTCCGGTGACAACAGTGAATATTGATGTATTAATAAATATTGATGATAATGTAAAAGATACAGAACTGTATTTTAATGACTTATTTGTTCCAGAAATGATTGAACAGAGAATCAGAACATCAAATCCCGAAATAAAAATTTATTACTCAATATCCTCTGATTACAACGGAAAACTTGCAGGTTCAGCAAATGCATTCAAACGTGAAAATTCCGACGATATTATTTTCTGGAAAAAATTTTTTGCCGCAGTACCATCCGATCATGTAGCGGTAATTAACGGTGACTCACCGTTTTTCGATACTGAACTATTAAATGAGATGTCTGAAATCCACATAAAGTATCTTGCAGAATTCACCTTCTCTGAAAATCTGCCTGAAGGATTTGCATGTGAAATAATTTCCCGCGAACTTATAAACCAGATTCCTTATACAAACGAAAAGACTCTCCCTCTTGGAAAAGTAATACGTTCAAATATAAATAAATTTGATGTTGAACTTTTTTATAAAGAACCGGATATCCGGAGCAAAAGAATTTCATTCCGCCTCAACAATATCCGGGAACGCAGAATAATGGAAAACCTTTTTGCTTTAAAAAATTCCATTCCCGCGTATGCCGGCGTTAAAGAACTTATAGAATCGAATCCTGCTGCTCTTTTTACCGGGCCGTCGTATGTTGAACTTGAACTGACAGGCAAATGTTCCCTCGACTGCCTTTTCTGCTACAGAAAATCTCTAACTTCCGGCGAGCATGGGCATATGAAGTCTGAAACTCTCCATGCAATTTTTGAGGGGATGAGGAACATAGCTCTTCCCTATACTCTCTGCTTTACAGGTTCAGGTGAACCGATGGAGCACCCGGAATTTTATTTTTTAATGGAAGCCGCTGTTAAAGAGAATCTTGTGGAGCAGCTGATCATTGAAACAAATGGTATACAAGCTGACGCGAATTTTAAAAGTTTTATATCAAAACCTGAGAACTCCAAGGTAAAGGTTATTGTTAACAATAACGGGCTCGATAAAGCATCCTACCAGAGGTTTCACAATGCGGATGCTTTTGATACCGTACTTAAAAATATTAAGTCTCTCGCGGAGCTGAATGCAGGCGTCGAGCGGATCTATATTCAGATAATGAAAATTAATGAAACAGATGAGTTCTCGAAAGAGAATGATATAAAATCGTATCTTGATAAATACTATGATTTCTGGGAGGGACTGAAGGTTCCGATTATACTCCAGAAACAGAATGTATATTTCGGACGGATTCCTGACAGAAGATACTCCGACCTTTCCCCTGTTAAAAGAACTCCATGCTGGCATCTGCAGAGAGATATTTATATTCTCTCCGACGGAACGGTTTCGTTCTGCAAACAGGATATAGACGGAGAAAACTCCTGCGGAAATGTGAAAGCTGTTCCGCTGAATGAATTATGGGACAGCCAGAAAAAATATTTTATGGAAGATTATTGCGGCCGCTTCCCGTCAAAACCGGACTGTAAAAATTGTGACGAATGGTATACTTTTAATTTCTGAAAATATTTATAATATGAAAGCAGCTGCAATAATACAGGCACGTATTTCATCAACAAGGCTCCCCTCCAAAGCCATGCTCGATCTCTGCGGCAGACCGATGATATTTCATGTCATTGAACGCGCAAAGGTTATACAAGGTGTCTCGTCTGTAATTCTCGCCACAGGCAAAGGTGATGAAAACATCCCACTCATTAAAATAGCTTCAGAGTGCGGGATTAATTCATACGCCGGCCCGGAAGATGATGTGCTGGGAAGATACTATCTGGCTTCGGAAAATCTTGATTGCGATTATGTTATACGCATAACCGGAGATAATCCATTCACTGACCATCAATCAGCTTCACAAGCACTTAGATTCGCCTATGAACATGACTCAGACCACTGCACAACTGCCGGAATTCCCATTGGTACGGGAGTTGAAGTTATAAAAAAATCTGCCCTGAAAAAAGCTTATGAAAACGGGAAAGAGCCGCATCACAGAGAGCATGTCACTCCTTATATAAAAGAAAATCCTGAACTATTTAAAATAGCCCGGTTCCAGTCCCCTCTACTAAACCCGTATCCGGACCTAAGGCTCACTGTTGATACGGCTGAAGATTTTAAACTTATAGAGATACTATACAAGGAACTATATCACGGGTACCCTGTTGAACTTATCGACGTTATAAACTTCATATCAGATAAACCTGAGCTGCGCTTTATCAACAGCGGCGTTGAACAGAGGCCTATGACACATCACAGCCATGGATAAAATTAAGATTGTTATAGTGACGGGAACCGGCGGCATCCTCGGGACAGGGCATATTCAGAGGATGCTTAACCTTGCAGTGCATCTAAACCGCACAGATATTTTTTCAGCATTAATATATCTTAAACAGGAAGATCATCCTTTAGAACGAAAATTCGCATACATGCTGACAGATTCAATTCCGCAGGATACGGGACTTATAATACGGGACATGCGCGATTCCTCCGTCGAAGAGATTCAGATGCTGAAACAGGCAGCGCCGGTTCTTGCAATTGATGATTCCGGAGCAGGAAGAATATCCGCTGCTTATTCTCTCAACCTTCTCCCTGTACCGTCAGACGATAAAAAAAATATTATACCGGACCCTTCACTCTTTCTTTACGGATATAATTTTGCTGAAGGAATTAATAATCTTAAAGAAAAAAATTCCTTAAAACGTGATATAGATATTACAGTTTATGCAGGATATGATCCGTCGTCTGAACTTATATCTTCAATAAAAAAATCAATTCCCGGTTCAGCCAGCTCTGTTTTACTGAAAGGCGGTAAAGCTATAAATTTTACAGGTGAAATAATTCAGCAGGAAATTCCATACGCGGAGATTATTTCAAGGTCAAAAATAATAATTACACACTTCGGGCTGACGATGTTCGAAGCAGATGCCTGCGGATGCAAAATTGCAGCACTCAATCCCACATCCTATCACAGCTCGCTCACTGACATGGTCCGTCAGGATTTAAGGATAATATACTTATCTGAGTACAGTCAATTTTCACCGGATAATCTGAAGGACATAATCCGGCACGAATTAAAAAGCGCGAATGATAAAAATTTTTCTCCGTCCGATATATTAAAAAAAATTAATAAATGCACAGAAAATTTTATAGATTATATAGATAATATCTGTAATAAATTATAGGGTCGTTTTACAAAAAATTAAGGACGGATAGTACAAAATAAAATCTGATGTTTTTCAATCTGCCATTCCGGTGATGCATCTTCCACACAAGCGAATACCGGAATATCCTGATTGAATCCGGGTATATTAGATTCCGGCATTCCGTTATGCTGCAGCTGGAATGACTGAAGGCTGGTTTTAGAATATATCCGGAAAATTATTTAATTTAATGAGAGGTAACCAATGGAACTGCATGATGCTATTATGACAAGACGGTCAGTCAGAAAATTTACTGATTACTATGTAACTGATGAGGAGATAAATAAAATACTCGAAGCGGCTCAATGGGCTCCTTCGTGGTCAAATACCCAATGCTGGGAGTTTATTGTCATCAGGGACAGGGAGCTTATAAAACAGGTAGTTGAAACCTATTCCGATACTAATCCTGCAAGAAGATGTTCAGAGTCAGCAACAGTACTTATCGCGTTCTGCGGGAAAAGTAATCTTCCGGGATTCAGAGAAGGCGTAAAGAAAACTAAATTTGATTCGTGGTACATGTTCGATCTTGGAATTGCAGTACAGAATATGCTGCTCACAGCTCATGATATCGGACTCGGGAGTGTTGTAGTCGGTTTAATGAACCATGCAAAGTGCGCGGAGCTGCTCAATATTACTCCTCCGTATGAACTTCTCGGGATTCTGCCTATAGGAAAGCCGATTGAGCTGAAGAAAGAAGGGCCAAAGAGACGGGAAATATCAGAGTTTACACATAAAGATAAATTTGGCAACAAATAGCTTAAGCCTTTCTCTTTTTATAATCAGCTGGTGGCTGAGTGATTACTCTATTTATATTAATCTCTGCAGAAAATGTATGATGACGAATTCCCGGCGGACATGCATTAATTATGTGGTTGATTTTTTTAGTGATAAATTCAAACTTATAAGTGAATTTAAATAGTATCTTTAAAAATATTAATTCTGGCGGTTGTGCATGCATCAGAAAATGGGCGTAATGAAAAAAGTTTATATCACTTTGATACTTGTCTTAACTGCATCACTTCTCATACTTAATTCAATTTTTGATATAATTCACTGCAATCCAAGAAAAGATTATAAAGGTGTTAATGATAAATTTTTTCAGGATGTAAAAGACAAAATTTTAAAACTTGAAAAGGAAGAAATAAAAGATCCTGTCACCGTGCAGCGACTTGCTGAGCAGTATAACCTTATCGGGACTTTTTATCTTGAGAAACGTCTCTGGGACATGGCTATTGATGCGTTTAACAATTCAATTAAGTATGGGAATAAAAATGAAAACGCCTTTTACTCGCTTGGTGTAGCTTACGCGAACAGGGGTGCGGAAAAAAACACTGCGGATGATATAAATAAAGCTGAATATAATTACCGTAAAGCAATTGAAATCAACAGCAGCCGTCCAGATGCTAAATATGCACTTTCAATACTTCTCTTTTACTACAGGGAAAACGGGAAAGAAGAGGCTCAGGCCCTAATCAACGAAATCCTGGCAAAAAACCGCGCACATTATCCTGCAAGATTTACAAACGGAAGATTTAACTATGAGCTGGGGAATAAAGAAAAAGCCCTGGCGATTTACCAGGAACTTGCTGCAGATCTTGAAAAGCTCCCGCCATCCGGGATTATCAATGATTATAAAATAGAGTGTAGTAATAACATCACAAGGATAATGTCCGAATTATCAATGAGGTAAATTTAAACTATCAGAAATTCCGGCTAACGCCACTCTTCATCAGGTAATGGCCTTGTTATGCGGGCGTCTTTAGATTCCTCAATAAATTTTTCTTTGAGTATAACAATATCAACTCTGCGGTTATAAGCTCTACCCTCGGGAGTGTTGTTGTCATCAATAGGACGGTATTCTCCAAACGCAACAGATGAGAGCTGCCTGGGATTCACTGATTCTTCTTCAGTAAGGTACTGAAGAACTGCAAGACTTCTGGATGATGAGAGCTCCCAGTTTGTTTTAAATCCTTCTCTTATCTGAGTTTGTGATATTGTACTGCTGTCTGTATGACCTTCAACCCTGGTGAAGTTTGGAACGTTCCTGACTATATTTGAAATTTTTGCTAATATAGGACGCATTTCAGGTTTTAATTTTGCAGAACCGGGATCAAAAAAGAAATCAGAAGCAAGACTTATAATAAGCCCTCTTTCATCTTCGGTAACACGCACAGCTTTCGCCTGGATCTCCGGCTTCATCAATTCCATTGCCCTGCTGAGAGCTTTCCCGAGGGACTTCCCTTTTTCATTAGAAGGAAGGCTCATCATAGTCTGACCCATCTCTGCAAGAGATCCTTTTGATAAAGATCTTCCACCTTCCATAAAACCGAGATTTCCTCTGAATGAGTTTATTATCATTTTAAAATCATCGCCTGTACTTACTGTTGTATCACCCATCATAATAATGAAAAAACACATGAGGAGATTATTCATATCGCCCATGGTAACCATCCAGGCAGGCGGGCCTTTTACCTCATTTTTTTTTCTCTTTTTTTTCTCGCCCATTTTTACTCACCCTTTTCATCCATAAGATCCGCTCTCATATTAGGGGGAAGAAACGATACTAGTTTCTCTTTCAGAATTCGGGGATTATCACCGGTCTGTATGGAAAGCACACCCATAACAGCTATAGACTTAAAAAGAACCTCTTCTCCGGTAAGTGAATCAAGATTTGCTGCAATCGGAGTCAGCACCAGATATGCCATAACAGCTCCGTAAAACGTTGTAATAATAGCAACGGCAAGATAAGGTCCAACCATAGCCTTATCGTTAAGGTTTACAAGCATAAGCACAAGACCCATCAGTGTTCCAATCATACCGAAGGAAGGAGCAAGACCGGCAAAGTCGTCAAAAATCTTCTTATTCGTGTCATGGCGGTTAGCCATATTATCGATATCTGTTTCAAGAATTATACGTACAAGTTCCGGATCTGTACTGTCAACAACAA
>DAONFJ010000055.1:19362-24473 GCA_035403545.1 Spirochaetota bacterium | reverse complement strand
TGTATAAGAAACCCCCGCCCGCCTGAAGGCCGGGAGAGGGTGCACAAGCGAAAGCAGCGTGCGGGTGAGAGCATATCAATTTCACCTGAAGAATCCAATAACCCTCTCCGCAGTTTCAGCAAGAATTTCCGCATCATTGAAATCATATTTATTATTAATAACCATATCTTTAATTCTGCCGGCTTTAGCCATATCCGGGAGATTCGTATTATCTGCTGATATCTCTGAGTTCATGGCCTCTTTTCTACGCCGTCCATCCTCAAAACTCAGAATTCTGGCTTCTCTGTGACGCTTTACAGCCTCATCGGAAATTTCCAGAAAATCCTCTCCTCCGCTTGCTTTCCTGTATGCCGGTGTATACTTCGGTGCCGGTTCTGATACTCCGGCTTTTTTCCCGTACTGATTATTATCACGAAAACCTGTATTTAAATTAGTAATCTTCATCCTGTATCACCTCTTTAACAATTTTATAATAATAATATCGGGATAAGCATATATATGTTTAGTATATTTTTGTATGGTATAAAGTTTTTTTCAGTTTTTCCAGGAGTGAAATTGATACAGTTAAAAATGATTTGTATTGATTAAAAAGACAGATATATTAAACCGTGAGTTTTGAAATCTCTTCAATTCGCTTTCTATAAGTAATTATTCAATCGTGAACCGCAATAGTTTACCCGTATAATTTATTTGACATTATTCCGGCAGTAAAAATACCATATCGGAAAATCGGAGATAACCCGGAATAATCGGATGACAGGTAGTTAACATGCAGAAGAAAACAGATGTAAAATATAAATCCAAAATGAACGAACTGAAAGAAAACCGGGCGAAATATTTTCCGCTGATAGAAATGCTTCTTTATGTAGAGAGAAAAACCTCGAGAAAAGATCTTCCCATAGAAATGACAGATTTAAGCCAGATTGCCATAGTTATGGAACTGATAGATCTCGGCTATATTAATAAGGACGCGTTTATAATCAAGAAACAGCGCAGGGATATTACAGGAGTATTCTACAAAGGGGGTTACCCTCTCACCAATACCGGGATAAAGGTCTACCGCCAGCATCTCCATGAAAGAAGAGGCAAATTTATCCGCGGGCTGATGCTTATTGCGCTCGCAGCCCTCGGCATGTTTGTATTTTACATGATCGTCAGGTAAAGGTTAACTCTTCCTGTCTGTAACAAGATATGTATTTATGGCAACTTCTTTACCCTTAAGTTTCAGCTCACCCCTGGGCTTAAGGAGATAACTGTACCTTACCTTTTCATTCTTTGCGATATTTTCCGAGATAAGTATTTCATCTTTTCCTGCGACTGATTCAAGCCTGGCAGCTGTATTTACATTGTCGCCGATGACCGTATAGTCGCGCATATCCGCGGACCCGACATCGCCCTGCATAACCTCGCCGATATGAACTCCAATGCCTACATGGAGGTCATCAAAAGTATGCCGTTCTTCACTCATCTTTTTCTGGATTTCAAGAGCCGCATCTATTGCAGCAGCCGGGTCTTTGAAAACAGCCATGACCTCATCTCCGACAAACTTATCCACATCACCGCCGAATTTATTAATAATATCCGACTGGAGCGACAGTATTTTGTTAAGGGAGCTGATCACCGCTTCCGGATCTCTTGATTCGGAATATGTTGTAAAACCTCTGACATCTGAAAAGAAAAGTACAAGAACCTTGCGGGCAGTACGGTGGCCGCCGCTGCCGCCAAGTGACCCTTTTACCGCATCAATTGTTCCCTGCGATACATAATTATAAAGCCTGAATTTTTCTTTAAGGCCGCTGACCATCTCATTAAACCTTTTTGCAAGCAGCCCGAATTCATCCCTGGAGTTTTCCGGAAGTGAAATGTCGAGGTTGCCGCTTCCAACCTCCTCCATAGCGTGCGTTACTCTTATAACCGGTTTCACGGCAGTTCTTCCCATTATTATAAGGAGAACACCAAGCAGGCCGGTAAGTAATGTCAGCGCAATAATAATTGCGCCTGTTTCGATTGCTGTATATTGAGCCTCGAGTAATGTTATACTTTCCGCGAAATCCAGTTTAACTTCAATGGCCCTGGGGGAGCCGTCTGCGAGGGCGAAATATGAAACTACGTCGATATCTTTTGAAATTCTGCCGTCGGGATCTGTATTTGTTTCGTCTACTGTCTCCATACTCCTGCCGAGAAATGCTTCCCTTATATCCTCATGCGCAGCGTAGCTTGTGCCTGTTTCATTTTCAGGGTATCCGGCCTCAACAGTATAATCAGGTTTTATCAGGAGAATTTTTTTCAGCTCAAATCCTTTGCTTTCGTCAGAGATATGTTTTGCTATGGTAAAATCTGCTGATATAGTACTCAATGCGTTATCATGATCCGGATCTTTCATGGCCGAGTTTATTCTATGCTGAAGAAAAAGGGTAATATTCTCCGCCTGTTTTTTCATCATCCTGGTAGAAAGGCTGTCCAGTACAAAAGTGAGTCCGAAAATAACGACAAAAATATTTATTATCAGTGCGGCTGCGAATATTACAGATATTTTGGTTCTCAGTTTCATTTTATAACTCCGGGTGCAGGAAACAGTATGTATTTTCAATGTTAATTCCTGAACATATATTTCAGTACAGAATAAACGGTTATTTCTCTCCGCCGCATCCGGCAGAGAGGGAGAATAAAGCATTTTCTATTTATAAAAAAGTTCGGGAATTATTACTGATATATTCTATAATATACATACTTTTCAGCTGTCTGTAAACAAATTATTAGAACGGTTTATTTTGCTTAATAAAATTTTTTTGTTGAATAAATCCGGTTATGTTAAAGTTTAGGCAACTAACCGCTTTCCGCATTCTACGGGAAATGCGGGCGGAGGGGCGGACTGATCCCTTGACAAATACAGTTTTTGCAGTAATTTATTAATATTAAATTCAGAAAGAAAAAGTTATGAATAAATCAGAAATAGAAATCGAATCACTGAAAGCCGAACTTCGATCCATGAAAAGTAAAATGGATGTATTGAAAATAGTTCTCGATGAATCTACCGACCCGATATTCAACATACTTGAAGACGGCACATACCGTTACATTAACAATGCTTTTTCCAACCCGTTTAATATGAAGCCTGAAGATATTATAGGGAAAAGGATTTGGGATATATTCTCCCCGGAAGAGGCTGAAAAGCGGATGACAGTCGTAAAGAAAGCTTTTTCCACCGGAGAGACGATTGTTTTCGATGTACGCGTTCCTACCGTGTCCGGTGATATTTTTTTCATCACATCTGTGAAACCGGTAAAGGATGAGAACGGCACAGTAACCTCTGTTGTATGCATATCAAAAAATATAACCGAAAGAAAAAAAGGGGATGAACAGCGCGAAAAACTTATAACCGATCTTCAGGAAGCGATGTCTAAAATCAGGACCCTTTCGGGAATGCTCCCTATCTGTTCAAGCTGCAAAAAGATAAGGAATGACCAGGGATACTGGACCCAGATAGAGCTGTATATCCGGGATCATTCCGACGCAGAGTTCAGTCATGGAATATGCCCTGACTGCTGCAGTAAACTTTACCCCGATCTGGATAAGTAAATTTCCTCAATAAACCCGCCTTATAAATACCGGGGAAGTATAGTAAAGTGTAAATTACATAATTAAATGTCAGTTTTTACAGGTGACATAAGGTATAATTTTTATCATTCAGCAAATATTTTGTGGTAATTAATTTCTTATTCTGTAAGAATAGTTATAGTTTGAAATTTGCCTGGTATAATGGATGTTCTGATGGATAGCGGTGTTAAGAAGAAAATACTTCTTGTTGAAGATGATAATATTATAGCTTTTTCCCAGTCGAAGTTTTTGAAAGATGAGGGGTTTGATGTTATTACCAGTTCTTCCGGGGAAGAGTGTATCGAAATAATTGCATCAGGCGCCGGTATTGACCTGATCCTTATGGATATTGATCTGGGCAGGGGAATCGACGGGATCACGGCAGCGGAGAAGATTGCCGGGTTCCGGGATATACCTGTTGTTTTTCTTACTGCATTCAGTGATGATGAAACAATAAGCAGTGTAAACGGCGCTGCCCGTTACGGGTATGTCGTCAAGAGTTCAGGCAGTCCTATGCTTCTCTCTGCAATTAATATGGCGCTGCGTCTTTTTGATTCGGCTAAAGTTCTCCGTGAGAGCGAGGAGAAGTACAGATTTATCGCCGAGAATTCAACGGATATAATTTCCAGAATGGAGGCGGATGGTAAAATTGTTTATATCTCGCCTCTATGCAAAGTATTAACGGGCCATGATCCAGAAGATCTTCTGGGAAATAATATTTTTAAATATTATCACAGTGATGACAGGGCTCTTGTTCTGGATGTTTATAAAAGGCTTATGGGACAATCTGATATCATTACTTTCAGCTACAGGTTCAGATTAAAAAACGGAAGCTACAAATGGCTTGAAACAACCAGCAAAAGAATAACTTCAGAGAATGGTTCTGTCACCGGCATAATATCATCTTCAAGGGATATTACTGAGAGAGTTGAAACTGAAAAAGCTCTGAGGAATAGTGAGGAAAAACTCCACCTGGTAATGGATGGAGTCCCGGCTCTTATGTCTTATGTTGATACTGATGAACGGTTTGTATATGTCAATGACGGATATGAGCGGTGGTATGGAATTCCTAAAGAGAATATTGTCGGAAAACACATAAATGAATTGTTGCAGCCGGATGTTTATGAAAGGGTATCGGAAAATTATAAAAAAGCACTGGCCGGCGAGAGCGCAGTATTTGAAAATCTGACTTACGACAAAGCGGGCCGGGAAAGATATATAAGAGCTCACTATGTCCCCCATTCAAGCGATGGTATTGTCCGTGGCCTTTTTGTATTGATATTTGATATAACTGATACTAAAAAAGCGGAACAGAAAATCCTTGCATTGCTGAATGAAAAAGACCTGCTTCTTAAAGAGGTGCATCACAGGGTTAAGAATAATATGGGATCGATCGCCGCGCTTCTCTATCTCCAGATGGATTCAATTGCTAATCCCGAGGCGGTCAACGCGATACAGGATGCAAGAAGCAGAGTCCTGAGCATGATGGGGATATATGATATACTGTACAGGTC
>DAONFJ010000055.1:0-19262 GCA_035403545.1 Spirochaetota bacterium | reverse complement strand
TAAAAATTGAAAGTGAAATTGATGAAATGATTCTGGATTCCAGTATTTTATTTCCGGTGGGCATGATAATTAATGAACTTCTGACAAATGCCTTGAAGTATGCATTTCCCTGCGGAAAATCCGGTGTGATAAATGTCAGAATAATCAGAAAAGATGAAAAGCATATTGAAATAAGTATAAGGGATAACGGATCCGGGCTTCCGGATGCGCTGGAAATTTCGGGCAGCCGCGGATTCGGGCTGACACTGGTCAGGATGATGATTCAGCAGATCAACGGCTCAATCAAAATAAACAGAATCAATGGTACTGAATTCCGTATAAATTTCCCTGTAGAGAGAAGCAGTTAACTCCCCGCTCCCGTTTTAGAATTGAAGTTTTATTACATCCCTGAATTTTTTAATAAGAGAAAAAATTGACATGTTGAACCTCTCCTTTATAATTGGTTAAGGAGAGGTTGTCTGTACCTCTTTTTTTAAATATAAAAACTGACAGATGAAACAGATGCATTACAGGTCCGGCCGATGAAATGAAGTACTGACCTGAACTTAAAAGATCAGGAAATATAAAGTATTTGAGCCGGGCTGAAAAGTATAAATAATATGAATATTGAAACGAAGCAGATAAAGGGTAAGAAGAAATGAAAACATTTAGAAAAGTTCTTATTGCAAACAGGGGGGAGATTGCCATCAGGATAATCCGTGCGTGTCATGAACTCGGTATCCGTACAGTGGCAATTTACTCAAGAGAGGATAGATACGCGTTATTCAGGACAAAATCAGATGAGTCCTACCTGATCGGAGCAAATAGCGGCCCGATTGAAGCTTATCTCGGGATTGAGGAGATTATCGGCCTGGCGCTTAAGAAAGGGGTTGATGCCATACATCCCGGCTACGGATTTCTTGCCGAGAATCCGGATTTTTCAGCTAAATGCGCGGAACATGGAATAGAATTTATCGGCCCTACGGAACATATGCTGGACAGTCTCGGTGACAAGATCAAATCAAAACTTGTTGCACAGAAAACCGGTGTACCCGTAATTCCGGGAGTTGAAAAACCTATCAAGAGCGATGCCGAAGCCGTTGAGTTTGCCAAAGACTGCGGTTATCCGGTAATGCTTAAAGCGTCTGCCGGCGGCGGCGGGCGGGGTATGCGTATTATACGTAATGAAGGCGACCTTATTGCCGGCCTCCACAGCGCGGGGAACGAGGCGAGAAAGGCTTTTGGCAATGATGATATATTTATGGAAAAATATCTCGAACAGCCCAAGCACATTGAGGTTCAGATACTTGGCGATAATTACGGGAATATAGTTCATCTTTTCGAGAGAGACTGTTCGATTCAGCGGAGACACCAGAAGGTAATTGAATTTACTCCTGCTATATCAATTACAGAAAAACAGAGACAGGCGATATGCGCCGATGCGGTTAAAATCGCAAAGGCTGTTGATTATAGAAGTGCCGGAACTGTAGAGTTCCTTGTTGATAGAGAAGGTAAGCATTACTTCATTGAAATGAATCCGAGAATACAGGTGGAGCATACCATTACAGAAGCGGTTACCGGTATAGATCTGGTACAAAGCCAGATACTGATTGCTCAGGGGTACAGGCTCGACTCTGAACAGATCGGGATTAAATCACAGGATTCCATTAAAACCAGGGGATACTCGATTCAGTGCAGGGTAACTACCGAGGACCCGGCAAACGGATTTGCTCCGGACACCGGAAGGATTGATGTTTACCGTACAGGTTCGGGATTCGGGATAAGGCTCGATGGCGGGAACGGCTACACCGGATCGGTGATCAGTCCATACTACGATTCTCTTCTTGTAAAAATTATATCTCATTCAAGAACATTTCAGGACGCGATAAACAAGGCTAAACGTTCAATCAAGGAACTTGTTATCGCCGGTGTAAAAACCAACGAAGGATTTCTTCTTAATGTACTGTCGCATCCGGTTTTTATTAACGGCGACTGCACAACGGGTTTTATAGAGGATACTCCGGAACTGTTTAACATATCTCCTAGAGATGACAGCGAGGCCAGAATTCTTACATACCTTGGAGAGAAAGCGGTTAATGAAACCAAAGGTATAACGATGGAATTTGATGTGCCGCGCGTACCTTCCATACCTGAGAAATTTTCTCTTTACGGAACAAAAAATATCCTTGATGAAAAAGGCCCCGCCGGAGTTGTAGAGTGGGTTAAATCCCAGAAAAAACTTCTTCTTACAGATACTTCATTCCGTGACGCGCACCAGTCACTCATGGCGACAAGGCTGAGAACTCACGACATGCTGAAGATCGCCGAGCCGACCGCGTTTCTTGCCGGAGATTTATTCTCTCTTGAAATGTGGGGAGGCGCAACATTTGATGTTGCTTTCAGATTTCTCAAAGAGGACCCGTGGAAGAGGCTTGATGAGCTGAGAAAAAAAGTTCCTAATATACTTTTCCAGATGCTTCTTCGCGGAGCAAATGCCGTGGGATATACGAACTATCCGGATAATCTTATCAGGGAGTTTATCCGTGAATCCGCCTCTTCCGGTATAGATGTATTCAGGGTTTTCGATTCTCTCAACTGGCTTAAAGGGATGGAGATCGCGGTCGATGAGGTCATCAAAACAGGAAAGATCGCCGAGGCGTGTGTCTGCTACACGGGTGATATTCTCGATGAGACAAGAGACAAGTATAA
This sequence comes from Spirochaetota bacterium, assembly GCA_035403545.1. Classification (GTDB taxonomy): domain Bacteria; phylum Spirochaetota; class UBA4802; order UBA4802; family UBA5550; genus WRGT01. Next base: position 16,574 of record DAONFJ010000055.1, on the reverse strand, counting down.
CCTTAAATACTATGTAAAGACGGCTAAAGAAATAGAAAAAATGGGCGCCCATATTCTCGGGATTAAAGATATGGCAGGTTTACTTAAACCTTATGCCGCAGAGAAGCTTATTAAAGCGCTTAAGAACGAGATTGGTATTCCGATACATCTTCATACACACGATACAAGCGGTAACGGGGTTGCCACAGTTCTGCTTGCTGCCGAGATGGGGGTTGATATAGTTGACGCTTCATTTAATAATATGTCCGGCGTAACCAGCCAGCCGGCTCTTAATTCAATCGTCGCGGCGCTTGAGTATACAGACCGTGATACCGGCCTCAACCGTGACAGTATTCAGCAGATTTCGGATTACTGGAATGATATACGCCCGATATACCATCAGTTTGAGTCAGGCCTGAAGTCCGGAACCGCCGAAGTCTACAAGTATGAAATTCCCGGAGGACAGTATTCAAATCTCAAGTCCCAGGTTGACAGCTTCGGCCTTGGACATAAATTTCTTGAAGTGAAAGAGATGTATATGGTCGTTAATCTCATGGTCGGTGATATAGTAAAAGTGACGCCATCATCAAAAATGGTCGGTGACCTTGCTATATTTATGGTGAAAAATGATTTAACACCGGATAATATACTGGTGAAAGGGCGCGATATGGCTTTCCCCGATTCCGTTGTATCATACTATGAAGGTATGATGGGACAGCCGGTCGGAGGGTTCTCCAGTGAAATTCAGAGCATTGTATTGAAAGGTAAAACTCCTATCACATGCAGGCCGGGAGAACTTCTGCCTGCGGTTGATTTTGACAAGCTTGGAAAGGAGCTTGCCGGGAAAACATCTGTACCCCAGGCAATGAGAGATATAGTAAGTTATGCTCTCTATCCGAAAGTGTACGAGGAATATCTTACGTTTGTAAAAAAATACGGAGATCTCAGCAGGATGGATTCACCCCTGTTCTTTGATGGCCTTAGAACAGGGACACCGTTTGATGTAGAACTTGACGAGGGTAAGATTTTTATTATAGAACTTATCCAGATAGGGAAAATAGACAGTGACGGCTATAGAAGAGTTGTCTTCGAAGTAAACGGCAACAGGCGTGAGATGACAATACTCGACAAAACATACAGATCGGAAAAAACCGTAGCCACAACACAGATGGCTGATCCTGATAATCCGAAAGAAATAGGCGCGGGGATACCCGGTTCAGTTTCCAAAATACTGGTTAAAGCGGGTGATCCGGTCAAAGAAGGTCAGAGCCTGCTGATTTTAGAGGCGATGAAGATGGAGACAAATATTACAGCATCATCATCCGGTGTTATTGCTGTAATCGCTGTAAAAGAAGGGCAGAAAGTTAAAAACGGCGAGCTGCTTATTAAAATAGAGTAACCTTTTATGCGTAATCTGAAACCGTCTTCTGCGCTTAGAGCTCTGAAAAACAGGGATTACCGCCTTTTTTTCTTCGGCCAGGGCGTATCACTTATCGGCACATGGATGCAGAGTATCGCAGCCAGCTGGCTTATCTACAGGCTTACCGGTTCCGCATTAATGCTGGGATTGGCCGGGTTTCTCGGGCAGATCCCGGTGTTCCTTATTTCTCCGTTTGCCGGGGTCCTTGGTGACAGGCTGAGCAGGCACAGAATACTCATGGCTGTTCAGATTCTGTCTATGCTCCAGGCCTTTTCGTTCGCAATTGTTACGCTGACTGGAGTTGTGCAGGTATGGCACATACTTTTGCTCAGCTGCATCCTTGGTATTATAAACGCGTTTGAAATGCCGGTAAGGCAGGCTTTTGTTATCGAGATGATAAAGGACAAGTCAGACCTTCCAAACGCAATAGCACTCAATTCCTCGATTTTTAACGCTTCCAGGCTTATAGGGCCAGCAATCGCGGGAATTATAGTAGCTGCCGCGGGGGAAGGAATCTGCTTTCTTATTAATGGAATCAGCTATATCGCGGTTATTGCCGCTTATCTCTCAATGAATGTTGTAACTGAAAAGGTTAGGAAAACCGGCGGAAATGTTTTTGCAGATTTGAAGGATGGTTTTTTCTACGCGGCCGGATTTGTTCCGATCAGGGATCTGCTGATACTGATTGCCGGTATAAGTCTTTTCGGAATGACATTCCCCGTACTGCTCCCTGTTTTTGCCGCTAAAATTTTCGGCGGGGGGTCACATATTTTCGGGATGCTTGTCTCTGCCACCGGTGCAGGCGCATTTCTCGCTACTGTTTATCTTGCAATGAGAAAATCGATTCAGGACCAGGGTAGAGTGATGAATATCGGTGTATATACATTAGCTTTAAGCCTCATGGCTTTTTCATATTCTGAATTTATTTTTCTTTCTGTGGCTCTCCTTGTAATTACAGGATTCAGCATGATCGTTGTTATCGCATCGTGCAACATGCTGATCCAGGCTGTAGTGGATGAGGATAAAAGGGGGAGGGTTATGAGTTTTTATGTTATGGCCTTTTCAGGAGCCGCTCCAATTGGAAGCCTTCTATCAGGCGCGCTCTCATCAAAAACGGGTGCTCCAATGACTGTGTTTATCTGCGGAGCGGCATGTCTGGCTCTTGGAATTGTTTTTTCATTCAGGCTGCCGGTGGTAAGTGAACTTATTAAACCTATACTTGCCGGGAAAAATAAATAATTAATAGAATATGAACTGTTTTTATTATTCCTCCCCGCTTGACGTTGACGGGAGGAATGCTGGTAACTAATTAAATTGCTTGAATTAAATTAAATATATCATTATAATGATTTAAATTTTAAGAAGGAGAATTCTATGAAAAAAGTTTTAGCGTTATTATTTGCAGTTACAATCGCCGGGATGGTATCATGTTCAAAAAGCCCTGAAGCGGAAGCAAAGGCATTGATGACTGATATGACAAAAGTAACTGAATCTGCTGCTGACAAAATTGAAAAGTCAGCGAACGCAAAAGAAGCCGGAGACGCGCTTGTAGCATACGCACAGAGCATGAAACAGCTTGCGGAAAGAGGAAAAGACCTGGAGAAAAAATTTCCTGATTTTAAACCGGAACAGAATGATAAGTTTAAAGCAGAGCAGGATGCCATGATGAAATCCATGGAAAAATTTACTGCTGCGATGACTGGTGTTATGAAAAAGTATCCTGGCGCAAAGGAAATAATGGATGCTACAGTAAAAATGAGCGAGATAATGAGAAACTAGTGATTTGACCGTATAATTTTTCATTATTGTTATTCCTGTGAAGACGGAAATCCGCATTTTGAAATGCAACGGATTTCTGCATTCGCGAGGATGACAGATTTTTATAATCAATGTATTTAATGTTTAATTACCGGGTCATGATGCCGGTAATTTTTCTGAAATTGTTTTAAACGAAGGATGGCACTGTTTACAGTGTTCTTTTTTGTCTGAACTTTTTACAGGAAGATTATTTTTTAACGTCTATAAACTGTGATGCAGCAATAGCCTGCAGTTTCCGGTAAACTAAAAAATCATAATATCAGGAATGAGAGATCCGCTTTAGCGGGCGGATCTCTTTTGCGCTGATTTTTTACTTTTTGTTTTGTGCTGTTCTTTAACTTCAGGCCCATCGCTCTCAACATCCGCTTCTGCTGCGGCATGTACCGGTCTCGGTTTTATTCTGAATCTGCTTTCAACAAACTCCCTGAAGATATCAATATATTCAAAAGTCGCAGGTACAACTACAAGTGTTATTATTGTTGATACTATAAGCCCGCCAAGGATAGCCACACCCATTGACTGTTTAATCTGTGCACCTTCTCCCAGCCCCATCGCGAGCGGAAGCATGCCCGCCATCATGGCGAATGTTGTCATAAGGATCGGACGGAGCCTCTTAAGCCCGGCATTCATAATTGCCTGCTTCCGGTCTACGCCGGCCCGGACACCTTCAAGGGCAAAGTCTACAAGCAGAATTGAGTTCTTGGTTACAAGGCCCATAAGCATTATCATTCCTATCATACTCATCATATCGAGTGTAAAACCTGTTATGATGAGAGAGAGGATGGCACCTGTCATTGCAGGCGGTATCGCAAGCAGAATTGTAAAAGGTGTAATGAACGATTCGTACAGACTGGCAAGTACCAGGAATATAAATATAATTGATAAAATAAACGCAACCTGTATGCCGTTGATCAGTTCATCAAAACTTTCCGCCTCTCCTATGAAACTGTAAGTCACTCCATTGGGGAGAGGATACTTTTCCTTTATAAGTTTATGTACATAAGTCATCGCGTTACCTACAGCACCATCCGGCGCGAGGTTGGCAGTTATTGCTATTACGTATGCCCTGTCCTGACGGCTGATTTTTGATTTTCCCGTAGTGCTGTTAAAATCAGCAATTGCAGTAAGAGGCACCATCATATTGTGCAGATTCGGTACTTTTGTAGAAGTGTAAGTGTACCTCATGTCTCTCTGATCCGGTTTTAATCTTGCGCGGATGTCATATTCAAGCCCTTCCTCTGTGAGTTTTCCGACGACGGCTCCTGCAATATTATATCTCAGCTCCATTCCGGCCTGTCCCTGTATTACGCCGAGTTCTTTCATTTTGGCCTGGTTCAGCCTTATCTGGAACTCCGGTTTTCCTGCTTCAGAACTTGATTCAACTTCTGTCAAGTCCGCAATCTGCTGAACATCCTGTAAAAGCCTGGCGGAGTATTCTTCGATTATATCAAGATTGTTTCCTTTTATCGCAAGGATAAACGGTTTATCGTCGATTGATGAAACTTTTATCCTGTCTACCGCAGGTTTGGCGAATTTATAATCAGCAAGAAATTTTCTCGTTTCCTGTTTGTTCCATTCTGTGTTGTTTTTTCTCATCTCAACAGGCAGAAGAAAACAGTCAATCTTTCCCTGTTCCGGTTCGCCCTGATCGCCGCCGATTGTAACAGACATATAATCAAGATCTTTCAGTGTTTTAATTTTCTCCTCAATTTTTTTTACAACATCCTGTGTCCCCTGGAGGCTGGTGCCTGTGGGGAGTTTTATGCTGACAGTGTACATCCCGTCATCACCTTCCGAGATGAAGCCCTGTTTTATAAATGCCATTAGCCCCAGGCTGCTGATAAATATCAGGGTAGTTGTAATTATAATTGTAAGAGGCCTGTTAAGGCAGAAATTCATTATTACAAGATACTTTTCTTCAAGATATCCCTGTAATCTTTCGAATGATGTTACGAGTATGTTTTTTGCTTTCTCTCCGGAACCTGCGAAATATGCGCTGAGGAACGGTGCCACAGTGAGGGCATCGAACAGACTCACCGCCATTGCGAATACAACGGTTAACCCGAACTGTTTGAAAAATCTTCCTATTATACCCTGTAGAAACGCAATCGGAATAAAAACAGACATAATAGTAAGTGTCGTTGCGATAACAGCAAGCATAACTTCTTTTGTTCCCTTTTCGGCTGCCTCTTCCGGCGGGAGCCCGTCCTCTAGTTTGCGGAATATATTCTCGCGTACAACAATGGCATCATCAACCAGAAGCCCGACAGTCAGCGACAGTGCCAGGAGCGTAATCATATTTATTGTAAAGCCCATTGCATACATTATTATAAATGCGCCGATGAGAGAGTTGGGAATCGCAATCCCGGTAATCAGCGTTGATCGGATGTTGCCCAGGAAAAGATAAACTACAAAAATAGCCAGAAAAATACCGAGGATAATGTCTCTTGATGTTTCCTCAACATTTATCCTTATCCAGTGCGAGGTGTCGAGTACAGTGATGAGCTTCGGTGAGCCTTTGTAATTTTTCAGCATTTCATTTACTTCACCGAGCCTGTTGTTTACCTCGTCAACGACCTTTACGGTATTCGCGCCCGACCGTTTCTGAACATCGAGGAAGAGGCAGTACCTTGTTGTTCTCTCGGTGTCGGATTCACCTTTCTTCTTTTTGTATTTGGCTCCTTTCTCGAAGGGGTAGTAGAGGTAGGCGATGTTTTTAACATCTTCATTACCCTCTTTTACTGCAGCGATATCTTTAAGCGCTATACCGCTGCCGAGGTCTCCCGAGAACGAGATAAGGCTTTTCTCTATTTGAGCAAGGTTTGTGAATTCACCTATAGCCCTGAAATTGGTTTCAGTGCTCCCATGCTCGCGCTTACCGACAGGGATGTTTGAACCTGAACCCTTCATGTTGTTTACAACTGAAGATGTGGATAACCGGAGTTCGTTAAGTTTATTCTGGTCGAGTTCTACCTGGATTTCCCTTCTTGTGCCTCCGAGAATTTTAACATCACCAACACCTTCAATACGGACAAGCCTGGGTTTCAGTACTTCTTTTGCAATGTCGTAGATTTCTGATTGGGAAAGGTCCGCGACTAGCCCCATCCTGAGTATAGGTGTATCTGACGGGTCGAGCTGCTGCACAAGAGGTTCATCTATATCATCGGGAAGCTTATTTTTTGCTATGTTTATTTTTCCACGCACATTCTGGTCTGCCTGCTGAAGGTCTGTATCAAGATTGAATTCAATAGTGATTATTGAAATGCCTTCAAGATTGGTGGAATAGATATGCCTTATCCCGCCGATCGCTCCGAGTTCCTCTTCGAGCGGTTTGGTGATCAGTTTTTCGATCTCTTCCGGCGCGGCCCCCGCATATACAGTTGAGACTGACAGCATGGGAAAGTTTATCTCCGGGTAGAGGTCCACTCCGAGCCTGTTGAGAGATATAACTCCGAAAGTCAGCATTGAGAGGATTATACATGAAATAAGAATAGGCCTCTTAATGGAGAGTTTTGCTATATTCATCTATTGCTTCCTTTATTAAAATTAAATGGCATTTAAGTTATTACTCTCTTTGTGAGTAATAACCTGGTTTTTGTCGGGATCAATTTTTAACTATATTATTTAATTAACTGGTTAATTAAATAATTGATGTAGTTCTGTCAATTATTTTTCAGAATAATTTATCCCAACTTCTGCAGAATTAAATTTTTTTTTGCATTTAATTTTTAACTTTTTATAGATTAAAAAATCTCTTACCTCCAGCGCGAAAAAACTATAATAATCTGATCTGTCAGAAAAACGGTGAAGCTGATAATGATGAATTTTCAGAGGGAATGAATTATGAATTTTAATTGACTTCAATAATGATAATTATTTAATAGAAAAAAATGCAGAAAGAGGTCTTTATGACGGATTTTGTAAGAGGGATGTTCCTGCTCAGGAATTGACTTTGGTACAGAATTTTTTTTAGAAAAGTTTTACCGCAGAAATTCAAGCCGCAGCAATTACCGCATTAACCCTGCCGGGCAGAGCAGGACATCATTTTCCATTAATTTTAAGTTATATATTTTACAGGAATTAAAACTGTAACAAAGGAGAAAAGTATGTCCGGATTTAATATAATTATAAAAAATGATAATTTGTTCCAGGGAAGAGCTGCCGGAGGTGAGTTGTGAAACTTGAAGATCTGGGCTGGAATGAATCTTTCAGCAGGCAGTATGGTGACCTGAAAAACGCAGGGCTCATACCGGGACGTGTTATTTACGTTTCCGGTCCGCAGTACGGAATTGAAACTGAGGCAGGAAGAGTTGACGCAAACATTTCAGGGCATTTTCAGTACACATCTTCAGGCCGGGCTGATTATCCCGCGGCCGGAGACTGGGTACTTCTGCGCGGAGATTCCGGCGCCTATATGATAGATAAAGTTCTTGAAAGAGAAAGTGTATTCTCACGCAAAGGATCCGGGAAAAGATGCGACGAGCAGGTTATCGCGGCAAATATAGACATCATGTTTATTGTCGCGTCACTTGACGGCGGCAGAAATTTTACTCTTCGCGGAATTGAACGTTATATAGTAATGGTAAGGGACGGCGGTGCTGAACCGGTTATCCTTCTTAATAAATGTGATTTATGCGCTGACAGAGATAATGTTATGGAACAGGTGCATACTGTTTCAGGGGATATCCCGGTATTTATGGTCAGCGCCCTCACCGGTGAAGGGATGGAACATGTAACAGGTTTTCTTGCACATGCAGTTACCGCGGCATTTACAGGCCCGTCAGGTGCGGGAAAATCCGCTTTGATCAATTCACTTATCGGGACGTCCGTTGAGAAAACCGGTTCCATCAGGGAGGATGACAAGCGCGGCAGGCATACTACAACTCACAGGGAGCTTTTTTTTCTCTCATGGGGAGCAATGGTTATTGACACGCCGGGGCTCCGGGAGCTCAGTCCATATGGAGATGTTGAGTCACTTGATCTTGCATTCGCGGATATAGCCGAGGCTTCATCAGGGTGCAGGTTCAGCGACTGTTCTCATACTGACGAGCCGGGATGTGAGGTAATAAGGCTTGTGAATGAAGGGGAGATTGACAGCGCAAGATACCGGAACTATATTTCGATCAGGGGGGAGATGGAGTTCCTTAATTCGAGGAAAGATGTCAATGCCCGTCTGGAGAAAAAAGCAAAGGAGAAAACTATTTCAAAACTGATAAAAGATTATTATAAGTGAAACTGAATACAGCCCCGCCGGAGTGCGCGCGTAAATATTTTGTTTTGCAGATTACTCAAAATGCAGTATACTTAAAGTACAGGTAGGAATAAATGCCGTTTATAAAAATAGAGGGATTCACCGGAAATATTTATGTCCCGGAAATAAATCCGGGGAAAAAGAAACATCCCTGCAGGGACTGTTATTCGTGTCAGTTCTGCAGTGATGAAAGATGTGAACTCTGTCTTGGTAAAAAACGCCGCGAAAGGAAAAACTCCGGGTTGTCCCCGGAAGTAAAGGATGGGGAAGTAACAAAGTAATAAAAGGATTTGCCGCGGAGACATGGAGTAAGGAGTTTTTTTAAAAATTTGAAACTTCGGTGTACTCTATACCTCCGCGGCAGACTTTAAAAATCGGCCCGGAAAAAATTATAACAATGAAACCGGAAATAATAAAAACCATATCCTCTGCCGCCGGTGTATTACTCCTTCTGTCATCATTCAGGCCAAAAACAGCAGAGGTGAAAAATCCGGTAAAGTTTTTAATTATAAAGATTTTTCATCGAGGTAGTAGTTCAGAAGTGAAGCCAGGTCCTCCATCCTGTACGGTTTTCTCAGGCTGTCAGTGAATCCGAATTCTTTCGGGTGTGAAATTACCGGATCATCGGAATATCCGCTGGAAGCAAATGCCGGAATTTTTATTCCCATTTTTCTTATTCTGCTTATTGTATCCCTGCCGCCCATACCATTCTGTATTGTAAGATCGAGTATTATCGCTTTAAATGTTACTCCTTTCTTTATTTCCTCTTCCAGTGTACTTAAAGCTTCGGCGCCTTCTCTGACTTTGTATACGTTGTAGCCCATAACTTTAAGCATCTCGCCGACTGTTTCCCTGATAAACACCTCATCATCCATCAGCAGGATGTTGCCTTTCCCTGAATGTCCGGATGAAGTTTTAAGATGTTTTGCTTTCGGCTGTTCTTCTGATGCAGGGAGATATATGTAAAAAGAGCTTCCTTTCCCGGGTGAAGAAACAACATCTATGCATCCGCTGTGTTTCGATATAATTGAATGGCTTGTCGTGAGCCCCATCCCTTTGCATTTACTTTTTGTCGTAAAAAACGGATCAAAAATTTTAGGGATCATATCATCCGGTATACCCGTGCCGCTGTCTTTAATTTTAATTTTGACATATTTTCCCGGTTTCAGATATGATATTTTCATGTTACCATTATCAACATTCTGTGCTGAAATATAGAGGTTTCCTCCGGCCGGCATTGCCTGTATCGCATTTGTCAGGATATTTTCAAAAACGTTATTTATCTGTTCAATATCAAAATCACACATCCATAAATTTTCCGGGAAGTTGAATTCATAAGAAAGATTTGATCCGCTCATTAAAAATCTGGTAAGCTCAATTAAAGGCTGAGATATTGAACCGCATTTTTTAACCGGTTCTCCTCCTTTTGCGAATGTCAGAAGCTGTCCTGTAAGCGCTTTTGTCCTGTCAAAAACCTGCATGGCTTTATCCAGATACCCGCTTACAAGTTTATCTGACCTGCTGTTGTTTCTGGCCATCTCGATATATCCGAAAATACCTCCAAGAATATTATTGAAGTCATGTGCAATACCGCCGGCGAGAAGGGCGAGAGAGTCCAGCCTGCTCTCTCTGTCGCGAAGAGAAAGATATCGGACTTTGTCCGTTATATCTGTTCCAATACCGTTGTATACAACCTCATCTTCAAGAATAACAGGATTTGACATACACCTGAACCAGATAGACTCCCCTGAATCTTTTGTAAATAATCCCACGAACTCCCATGGAATTTTATTTTTAACAGAATGCTCAATTGATTCAACAAATTTGTTCCTGTAATCGAAAGATACATGTGAGGTAAACTCGTCATAAAAATTATTTAAATTATTTTTAATACCGAAGATCTGTTCAGTACTTTCACTGATATAATAAAACCCGGTTTCACCGTTATTTTTTACATAATACTGGTAAAGGGCGGCGGGGGTGTTCATCGCAATATTATTCAGCTGAATATCGCGCATGCGGATAGTCTCTTCAAAAATTTTTCTCCGGGTAATATCGAGGGCGGTGAAAGTCACACCTTTTGACAGGTCATTTATATCAACTGCGCTGGAGCTGAGTATTACATGGATTATCTCGCCATTCTTTTTTTTCCATCTGGTCTCAACACTGCCGATTCCGGTTTCATTTATCTGCCTGTATTTTTCCAAACCAACAAATTCAAAATCCTCATCGGCAGGGTAGAGTATTCTGGTACCTTTTCCGATTAATTCCTCCAATGAATATCCTGTCATCCGGCATAAGGTATCATTTGCTTCTGTAATGACTCTATCAACTACCATACCAATACCAACAGGGGCAGCCCGGAATATACTCTGAATTTTATTTTCTTTCTCTTCCTGATCCTTTAGAAAAGATATTTTGTCTATATTCCCGGATGAGTCAGTTTCAGCTGCCATTTTGTATTTCCTTTATGATAAAGATCTGAGTCAGCTATATTGTTATGTGATTATAATAATAAGAAGGTATAATAGTGCAGAAACAATTATTTTTTTAATTTTTTAATACATTTTTAAATGAATTGAAGCTTTTAAATCCCGGAATCGGGAACAAATGAGTGGTAAAGAGGTTTGTAAAACTGAATTATTTCAGCAGTTATATTGATTAATATAGAGAGACCTTGTATGGCCGGACATGCATGAGACGCCAGCTGCAGTAAGTTATGCGGATTTGACAATAAGTATGTTCACAGGCCAATTATAAAATTTTCTTCAGGCAGCTCAAAATGAACTCTACAGATTTATCAATATCCATTTTACCTGTATCGATTGAGATCGAATAATTTCTTGCGTCTGTCCATTCCTTCCCGGTAAATGATTTACAGTAAAAAGATCTTTCTTTATCGCTTTTGGAAATCATTTCCGCGGCGTCTTCTTCTGATACATGATACAGCTTCTGTATTCGGGCGTTTCGGGATGCTGTGTCACCATGTAAAAATATACTTATATGATGGGGATGTTTACGGAGTATATGGAAGCCGCAGCGGCCGATAATTACAGCTGAATGTTCTTCTGCAATATGTTTTATTATTTCAGATTCGGTTTCAAACAACTCTCGGTCTGTGGGAAGCATTATCCGGGGAGGGACGTATGCTTCAGGAACGAATGCGCTGAATTGCAGGAAAGACTGCCAGAATGAAAGTATTTTTTCATCACGTGATTCCAGATCTGCTACGAGTACAGAAAGCTCCCTGGCGGCTTTGCGGATGATTTCCCGGTCGGCATAAAGAATATTCAGCTTTTTTGCAAGCTGCTGTCCGATATATGCGCCGCCGCTTCCTAACTGGCGGCTGATTGTAATTATAAAATGTTTGTTTTGTTTCATTTTTAAGACCTCCTTTTTTTTAATGCTGTTCTGCCATGCAGTAAATAATAAAAGAACAGGCAGGATAATGCAATAACAGCCGCAACCATATACATCCCCCTGTAGCCGGTAAAAGGTATAATAAGTCCTGCCAGTAAAGGGCCGACTCCCATCCCTATGTCAGAAAACATGAAATAGGTTGAATTCGCCAGCCCCATACGATGGCGCGGAGTGACCTTGACAGCAATGGTCTGGGTGCTGGACTGTATAGCGCCAAACCCGAGGCCTACCAGAACTGCGGACAACAGCATCGAGGCACCATGACAGCTCCGGCTGAACAGCAGCATTCCCGCTGCAAATATCAGAAATGCCGGGTACATGACCGAATTTTCGCCTTTAAGGTCAAACAGCCGTCCGGCAACCGGTCTTGAAATCAGGACTACTGCTGCATATACGATAAAAAAGAAGCCCGCAGCGTTCACCATATTAATTTCTTTCGCATATACCGCGATGAAAGATACTATACTTGAGTAACACAGGTAAACTAGCAGGCAGATCAATGCAATTGGAATGACCCCGGTTTCAACGTAGCTGTCGAGTTTAAATTCCCGCATCCCGTTTACCTGTTCTTCTGTTAACTCTATTTTACGTAAAGATAAAAAGGGCGCCATCACAAGGCTGAGGACTGCGACAATTGTACATGCGGTAAAAATCATGCTGTAACTTCCATGGCGGCTAAGGAACATCCCGATGAAGGGACCGATGGCAGTCGCGAGTGTCTGGCTTAATGAGTAGTAACCGATCCCTTCGCCGCTCCTTTCAACAGGTACAATATCCGAAACGATTGTCGCCGTTGCCGTAGAAGCAAACCCGAATACAGCACCATGAAAAAAACGGACAACAAACAGGAGGGTAACACTGTCAATCGGGAAATAGGCCAGGGTCATAAGTAAACATCCGGCCAGCCCCCAGCCGAGCATCTTTTTATAACCGATCCGTGCAATCCATTTTCCTGTGAATATGCGCGTGAAAAGTGCGCCGATTATGAATATGCTGGCAGCGAAACCGGCTTCACCTGGCGGTGAGTTAAATTTTTTCATCGCGTAGTCTGCAACGATAATCATTAATAAATAAAAGTTTAAAGCGATTAAAAAATTTATTAAAGCAATGATAATATATTCTTTAGTCCATAATTTTGGTTTTCCTGAATTCATTCTAACTCTCACTTCCTGTCAGGCTTCCGCCCGGGATTTCTCATCCGCATCTTTTCTTTAATTTTTATTCATTAATATGAAACCATGTTTTATGGAGTTATTCAACATTTTTTTGAAGTGGAACTGGTATGCCGGTTAATGTTTAAAATGTTTGATTACATTCAGTTTCCTGGGGAGAGTATAAGTCTATCTCCGGTCAGGGCATGAAACGTGATGCAGTAGTATTTCCGGATTTTGAATTTAGCGGTTTCTCCTGTGCAATATGCTTTAAAAGTAAAAAGGCCTCCATCGGAATTTTATCAAAACTTTATTTCCCGGAGTGAGACCTTTTTACTTTTTCTCAAATCTTAATATAATAAACAATATAGACTGATAAAGAATTGTTGTTTTTATAAGTTAAAATCTCTATCCGGTTATGCCTCTCCGGCGTGATATCTCCTCTATTTCATCATTAAATTCGGGAAAGCGCGACCGCAGGCTGTCAAAATCTGATTTCGACAGCCTGTAAACTTCACAGTGAGTCAGCGTATGAATACTTGCGTTTCTCTTTTCGCCAACCAGCAGAGAAGTTTCTCCGAATGTGGATCCGGGACCCAATTGAGCTACCTGACTATCATTTACCAGAACCTCAATCTCTCCGCTGCTTAAAAAATACATACAATCGCCGTATTCACCCTGTCTGATTATATAATCTTCCGGCAGATAAATTAACGGCTTGAGCATCTGGATTGCTTCGCGGACAAAAAGATCCTGTGAATTTTTAAACAGTTCTACTTTCATCAGCATGTCACGATTTAGATAAAGCATTATTTCAAGCGACAGGCTTATCGGCAGGTCTGATAAGGGATTTTCATCCGTAACATTTTTTTTCTTGTCCCAGAGGTAATGGTAATAACTCAGAATTTTTTCCTGAAGATCTTTAGGTATCTTCTTGTTGTTAAGATAAATTCTCACAGATTCAATTTTTTTAATGAAGTCTGCACGCGCAACGTCAAGATTTGCAATCAACCCTGATACGTTACCTATTATGTAACCATACATCCCAACGCCGAAAACCTGAACAACAATAGTAAATATAATCTGAAGATTGCTGTCGTGATCCGGATAATAATCGCCATATCCTATTGTTGCAACTGTTGTCACGCTCCAGTAGAGGGCCCGGATATACTGGTCAGCCGGAACACGTGTTAATTCTGCTGCGCCGATGACGATCCATCCAAGAGAAATATAATGCACTGCCTGCGTAAACCAGAAAGCAAACACCATAAGGCGCATTACTCCCGGATTTATGCGTACATACTGCTGCAGTTCTTTAGTTATCTTTTTGACTTTAAAAAGTTTGGTAAGTGTTATAAGCTGAAGTATGATGAAATAAAAATGGCGTCCGGTTTGTTCATCAGGTAATCCGAATAATTGCAGCAAAAGAACGTCAAAGGGAAATGCGGCAATAAAATCGACAGTAAACCAGCCTCTCAGGTATTTGCCGGCAATCGTTCTTCTGTCAGTTGATACCATGTGTTCTATTTTGACTGATGAATTAAAATTAACCAGTACATCGAGAAAGAAGATAAAAATAAGCGTCCAGTACAGCACGTCGCTTTTATAAATCTGGAATGTAAACCTGTATGAAAAAACAAATGAAAAGACCAGAACCGCAAATATAACAATCAGATTCCATATCGTTTTGAATCTGCTGTTGCTTATGAATACCGGGAATCGATGCATAATCACCATACCAAAAGAACTTCTTATTATATCTTCGGAAATTGATGCTTATTTATATAGAAAATTCCGGCTTAAAACTATCCTTTACTCTCAAAAATTCTATTGCAGTAAAAAATCTAAAGAGTTTTTTAAAATTGAACTGCCATATAATATCTGTAATCATGCATGCCGGAACAGGTAAGCGGCGTTGCCGGATCGTTGCAGTGCAATTACGATTTATTTTTGAATCATGGAAATATATTTATAACTCGATCACCTTTTGTTTTTTATTTCATAAAAATAATCTAGAACTTTCAGCTCAGTTTCAATGTGTAACACAATAGAGTCCGGGAATAAAATTTCTCTGAGTTCTTTATATAGAATAATTGTTTTTTCTAAAGAAATAAAAATATCCTGTGCCGAGTAAGCTGGTACTGTTCCGGATAATCTATCTATGTCTGTTTTTTTAAAGTTAAATTCAATTTTTCTAAGTCCTCTCGGGAGATTCCCGTTTTTAATCTGAAGAAGTGGAGCAGTAACATTTATCCTTAAATAGGATAAAAAATCCAAAGCTTCAAAACATTCACCCCGGCCAAGTTTTAAAGTTGCATAATGTATCCATGTCCAAAACCGGTCTTCGATCCATTGAAAATCGAATTCAGGCCATTCAGATTCTGTAGAATTTATAATATCTGTTAAACAATTATTCCTTTCCCAATAAACGCAAGGGTCTTCCACCCGGTTATAAAATTCATCTATTATTAAAAATTTAATATCTACATGCAGCAGCGGGTTATCATATAAACAGATCAGTAACCTGTTCTCTCCGACATGCTCGCCAGTAAAAGCATTCAGCAGGTTCCCAAAAGTTTTTGCCAGACTGAACATTTTGTTCTTATCATCAGATATTTTTTCCTTAGTTATCAGAATTAAATCTAGATCGGAATATTCATCAATCTCGTCAGTTATCCATGAGCCGCCGATTGCAAGTCCAATAATTTCCGGATTATCCTTAATAATTGTCAATACATGTTCAACAAACTGTTTCTGAATCATTTTACTTAAATCCCTATGGTTAATTAGTACTAAAAAGTTTTGTACGGCAATGCCCGGCAACGTTTTGGCCTTTGTTATGCGTCGTTTTTTGAGTGTTTAGCTATAGATGTTTTTAATATCACTAAACTTTTATTCATCTCTTCTTTTGTGATAGTCAATGCCGGGAATAATCGAATAATGTTTCCATGTGTGACATTAATAAGTAATCCATTATCGAGACAATTTTTTTGAATACTTGAAGTTATCTTGTCATTTGCAAGTTCTAATGCAATCAGCAAACCTTTTCCTCGTATGTCTGCAATTAACTCAGGAAATTCCTTTTGTATTTTATGTAAGTAATCAAATGTCATTTTACTAATTTCTTTAACATTCTCTTCGACGTTATTACTGATTAAAAATTTTATCACTGCATATGACACAGCACAGCCTAACGGATTGCCACAGTAGGTACCGCCGTGGTCACCAATTTCAATTTTCTGTGCAACTTTTTCAGAGACCGCAAAAGCACCGAAAGGGAATCCCCCTGCAAGGCCTTTTGCCATTGTCATAAAATCTGCTTTTATATCAAATGGTGATGAACAGAAAAATGTACCAGTACGTAAAAATCCTGTCTGTACTTCATCCAATATCAGGAAAACATCATTCTCATTACATATCCGAGATAAATTTACAAGATAATCATCGGATGGAACAATTATACCACCTTCACCCTGAATAGGTTCAACAATTACTGCTGCGACATCATTCTTAATAATTTTTTTTACTTCTTCAA
>DAONFJ010000054.1:0-24720 GCA_035403545.1 Spirochaetota bacterium | reverse complement strand
GTTATTAAAAACCTTATCCGGAGCCTTACAGAATAATCCGCGATGGAGCTGAAAACAGCTGTTCCTTCAAGCCGGCAACTGCGCAGGATCAGCTGAGGCTTCACTCCTATCGCTTCATAGACCTGCAGTAAATGAGAGTGGCGGAATTACCGCGTTTCCACGGAATCCCGATTATTCATACATCTTTTTTATCTCTTCAGAGTACTTTTCGAGAATCTCTTTTTTCTTCACTTTCTGTGAAGGTGTAAGGAGCCCATTCTCTTCGGTAAATCTCTCTTTCAGAATTGTATACTGCTTTATTTTTTCATAACTTTCAAGTTCAAGGTTCGCGGTGCTGACTTCCTGTTGTATCAGTTCCTGGAGCTGGTAATTAACAATAAAATCATCTCCGACTTTTAAACATGTTCTGAATCCGCCGTAATCATCCCAGAGCAGAAGATCCTTTTTGTACTTAATGCTCTCTTTGTCAAAGAGATCTATAAAATAATTGAAGTTCGGCACAATGAGAGCGGTGATATAACTCATATCATCACCTACAATTAAAATCTGATCTATGTATGAACTTTCCGAAAAAAGATCCACAATTTTAAACGGCGAGATGTTTTTGCCCGAGTCAGTACATATAATAGATTTTTTACGATCCAGAATCTTATAGTAACCCTGTTCATCAACTGCTACCATATCACCAGTTTTAAACCAGCCGTCGGAAGTAAATAATTCCTCTGTCCACTCAGGTTTATTAAGGTATTCTTTAAAAACTCCGGCTCCTGTAATTTCAAGTTCTCCTTCCGCGGAGACTCTGCTCTGGCCGCCGCACGCATTTATTCCGATGGAACCGGGTTTACACGCAGTTATAGGATTAACTATGCATGCATTAAAACTTTCAGTAAGGCCATATCCCTCAATAACCGGAACACCTATTGCATAATAAAATTTCAGCAGGTCGGATGAAATAGCAGCCGTTGAAGAAAATGAATACCTGAACCTGTTGCCGAATAGTGATCTTATCTTCACCAGAATTTTGTCCGCGATTTTAAATTTCAGTTTAAGAACAAAACCGAGCTTTGCCCTGACATCAAAATCCTTGTGCATATTATAACAGCCGGATTCATTTTTTCTGTATTCCAGAACTTCATATCCGACGTTTAGCGCCCATGATATCAGCTTTTTTTTCAGGGGATGCTGCTTCATGATATATTGAAGCTGCAGATAGATTTTTTCATAAAGCCTGGGGACGCAGTTTACCCATGTGGGATTATACTTCCGCATATCATTCAGGAGAGTCCCCGGTTTGTCCGCATATGCGATTGCCGATCCATGATATATCGCCGAGAGCTGGCATGAACCCCGGTCGAAGATATGGGCCAGGGGAAGAAAGCAGAGAGTTACATCATTCTCATTTATCTCCATCCCGTATCTTTCCAAAAATTCATCTGCTCCCGCAATCCTTGAACTGCAGTTAAAATGGGTCAGTATGACCCCTTTCCCGGGTCCGGTCGTTCCGGAAGTATAGATTATTGTATACCAGTCATCTAACGAGATAGAATCTTTTCTATCTGTATATTCAAGGTATTTTTCCAGTTTCCAGGAATTCCCTTTGTCAATCAATTCCTGTAAGCCGATTATCCGGCTGTCATTGCTCTTATATTTAATATCAAGTACTATCACTTTTTCAAGTTTTGGAATTTCATTAAAGGAATTCATAACTTTATCAAGGAGGTCTTCGTTGCCGACAAAAATATACCTGCTTTCGGAATCATTCATTATATAAATAATTTCTTTGCTTTGCAGATTAGGAAAAATTGTTACGCTCACTCCTCCGGTACATGCCAGAGCCATATCTGCATGTGTCCAGTAAGGCGTGCTTTCGGACATTATCGCGGCTCTATCTCCTGTATTCAGGCCAAGAGACATGAGTCCGCAGCCGATAGACTCTACCCTTTCCAGCATTTCTGACCATGTGAAGGATCCTTTGTTATCACCGGAATAGAGTTTAGCGTTAAAAATCTGAGCTTTCCTGCCTGAAAACCTGCTGCATGAATTATAAAAGTGCCATGATACCGGTTTCAGTTCCTCTTTTTCCCAGCGCCATTGTTCAATTAGGGTCATACTTTTTCTCCCTTTGTCATTGACCAATAATTTAAGATTCATTCTCTAAATTCAATTAGTATTTATAAAATAACCTGTCAGATTTAAAAAATTGTTAACTATAGTTTTAATAGTAACAACAGGCATTAATTCAATATACACCTGAATCATGGACTTCATATTTTAACAAGTGTAAGATTTATAACGATTTTATTATCATTAACACAAAAAAGAATAATATTTACATGGTTTGAATACACTTTTTTAATCACTTATTTCTACAGTAAAGAGCTGTCATTCATTAATATTGAAAAAAAGTTTCAATAGTTCTGCCTGAACATATAGTTTAGTGAATAAATTATTTAAAAACCGCCATCAGGTATTATCCCGGCCGCAAACAAATATTTTTAACTGTACTTTTTTCAGCATGAGTGAAATACCCTTTTTAGAGCCTTTTTTTAATTAAAATAAAAAAATTGTTTGATATTTATAAAATGTTGAGTAGCATTCACAAAATCAAAAAACAGGTAGCTATTATGATAATTAAAACCCTCAAAGACAAAAAGTTATCGCTGGAGAATGACGGAAATCTTGAACTTTTTTTTATCGGTACGGGAAGCGCGTTTACCAAAAGACAATACCAGACAAATCTGCTTATAGTTAAAGGCAAAGACCATCTTCTGATAGATTGCGGCACAAAATGTCCGCAGGCTGTTTCTGAACTGGGCATACCTGTTACAAAAATAAAAAATTTCCTTATAACGCACTCTCACGCTGACCATATCGGAGGACTGGAAGAGATATCGCTAATGGGAAGGTACGTAACAAAGAAAAAACCCGTAATGGTTATCAATGAAACGTACCAGCACATACTTTGGGATATGTCACTCCGCGGCGGATGTGAATATAACGAAGAGGAAGCAGGAGATATGCTCACATTCAAGGATTTCTGGGATGTGATCAGGCCTCAATGGCTTCCTGATTATAACAGGGAAACATTCGGACTGAAAGTCGGCGATATCAATATTAAAATCATGCGGACAAAACATATACCGGATTCTTCATTCGACTGGCAGAGTTCATTCTGGAGCTGCGGAGTTATTATTGATGACAGGGTATTTTTCACCAGTGATACAAGATATGACCATGACCTGGTTGATTTTTATGAAAATAAATTTAACTTTGAAACTATCTTTCATGATTGCCAGTTTTTCACCGGAGGTGTACACGCGTCTCTTGATGAAATAAACAGTTTTGCGCCCGGGATAAAAGCTAAAATGTATCTTACTCATTATGGTGATAACTGGGAGGAGTTTGACAATAAAATTAAGGAGTACGGATTCGCTGGCAGAGCTATACAGCAGCAGTTCTACTCATTCGACTGACGGACAAATTAAAAACGGGGTAAATAATTACCCCGTTCCAAGACTGGTTCATTTTTAAAATTATATCACTTTAACAGCAACTGCGCGTTGACCTTTGTCGGAATCTTCAACCTGAAAATTTACCTTGTCACCCTCTCTGAGACTTTTAAATCCATCACCTGCAACGCCAGTATAATGGACAAAAATATCTCCACCATCATCTTTTGAAATGAAACCAAAGCCTTTCTTCTCATTAAACCATTTTACTACACCACTGGGCATAAAAAACTCCTTAAAAAAAATTTCATTTAAAATGTTCTCAAACAGCAGATGTACTGCCGGTTGAAAATATTAACGGGCAGGTTCAATCTACATAAGTAAGTTTTTTTTGTCAAAAATATTTTAAAATTTATGTACAGATACTGTACCTCAAAAAAACACAAACCTGAACATTTTTATTAAAATATTTAATAATTTCTTATCGAATATTCTCAGGATTATAATCATTTCTAAACAGGTTTCTGCTATTTATTACCGGTTTTTTCAGGCAGCTGCAGAATCTGTCCCGGGTAAAGAATAGTCGGATTAGCTATTTTACTTTTATTCAGCTTATAAATATCCTCCCATTTTTTGTAATCCCCGTAAAGAGCTTCACTGATTTTTATTAAAGTATCTTTGTCTTTAACAAGATATTCATTCTCTGTAAGCGGCTTAACCGGTACAGCCCCGGTTTTTTCAGCTGATTCTGTTTTAGAAACTGCAGTTTCATCTTTCTGAATAGCTGTAACTTCATCATGTTTTTCTGTTACGGCATTATCGGTTTTTGTATTTTTATAAAAATACTTAAAGAATGTAAAAACGGCAAATATAGCCAGAAGAAGCAGAATTAGAAATATAAATAATTTTTTTCCCCATCCACCCTTAGCCGGCTGTTTTCCCATCTGCGGAATTTCTTCCCGAACTGCAGCTGCCCGTTCAGCTTTAATTTCATTCTTAACATCAGAAACCAGGTTTACAGAAATACTTTTTTCTATATGTTTTAAAGCTGTTTCCGTTAATTTGTAATTTTCCAGAATATAGTTGAGGGTTCTTCTCTCGATGTCAGTAATTTTGCCGCCATCTTTTATCTGTTTTACGATACTTCTCGAATCCGTAAGAGAAATCCGTCCATCCCCTTTGCCTGCTACACTTCCGTCAGCAATATCCAGCATCGCTTTGTCATAGCTTTTTCCATTTATCTTTTTATAATATGAACTCATATCTTTACCTCCGCTGGTAATGAATAAAATTGATTACTATTCAAAATACTCAATATCAGAGCAAAAAAGATACAAATAATTTATTTTTTATAAAAAAAATTCAATGCTGATTCCTTAACATAATTCAGTGCAGGATAAACGGTTATATCTCTCCTCTTCCTTCGGCGGCGGGGAGATTAGAGTATTTTCTATTATAAAAAAATCAGGAATTATTAATATAATTAAAGCCCGGACGGGGAATATTAATATTCACTCGGAGTATTGCGTGAAAACTAATCACAACATCAGAAAATAAACGTAAATCAGCAGGAATTTATCAACATCGAATAAGCCCGCTGTGAAATTTTAAAACAGATTTTTATTTCTTGCAATTTAAAATTTATCAGATATTATTTAACAAATAAATAGATCCAGCCGGAGATAAACATGATAAATAATACCCGTTTGTATAACAATACTCTCGAGAAATGGAGTGAGTATTTCCAGAACTGGTTTATGGATGAAACTAATTTTCAGGGAGCGCACATGGAGAGCGAGATGTATCCGTACTCCGCGCTTTTTGAACCGATAAAAATAAATTCCTTAACAGTAAAAAACAGAATAATAATGGCCCCTATGGGGAATATCTGCATGGCGGATGAGACGGGGCGGCCATCGGCAAAAATGATATCATACTTCGCTGAAAGAGCAAAAGGGGGAACAGGACTTATCACATCCGGTCTTATACCTGTAAGTCACGGCATCGATCCTTCAGTAACAGAAACTGGCGGTTTATCAATATTCCCGCGTATTGACAGATCAAGAACCAATTATGCGGGATGGAGAATACTTGCTGAAACATTACACTCGTTCGGTGCTGCTTTTTTTATACAGCTTACAGCCGGAATGGGCCGGGTGGGATCTCCCGAATGTATTGTAAAAAAACATAAACTGCCGGTTTCCGCGTCATGGAATCCCAACTTTTACATTCCTCAGCTTCCGTGCAGGCCTCTTTCATTTCTTGAACTGAAAAGAATTGTTAAAAATACAGGCCAGGCTGCTGCAGACGCGAAAGCATTGCTCATTGACGGAGTTTACCTGCATGGGCACGAAGGCTACCTCCTTGAACAGCTCTCCAACCCGGCATTCAACAGAAGACTTTTCGGCCCCTACCGCAACTGGCAGAAATTCGGAACAGACCTTGTCCGGGAGATCAGAAACAGGTGCGGAAAAGATTACCCGGTTATGTACAGAATAGATCTCTCGCTTATGCTTAATGCAACTTATGGCGGCCGCATGGACAAAGTTTCATCACTGAAAAAATTCAGGAATGAACGCACAATAGAGATGACTCTCGATTATTTAAAAAATCTCGTATCCGCAGGCGTTGATATCATTGATGTGGACCTCGGATGCTATGACAACTGGTGGCTCCCCCACCCTCCGGAAGCTATGCCGCCTGCGTGTTTTATTGAAGTTGCATCGCTTGTTAAGAATTATTTCCGTGAAAATAAAATCAAATCCAACGCAGGAATTGAAGTTCCGGTCGCCGCAGTTGGAAAACTTGGTTTTCCGGATATTGCAGAAAGGGCGCTTCAGAAAAACCAGTGCGATATGATAATGCTCGGCAGGCCTCTCCTGGCGGATCCGGAATGGCCGAATAAAGTTTATGCGGGAAAAATTAAAGAGATCATCCCGTGCATCGGAGACCAGGAGGGATGCCTGAATGAATTTATCGAAGGCGGGCACCCCCAGTGTTCAGTAAATCCGCGGACAGCATTTGAGGAGCTGTATGAATCTCTCCCCCCGGTACTGGAAAAGAAAAAAGTCGCGGTAGTGGGAGCGGGCCCGGCAGGAGTCATGTGCGCATGTACAGCCGCGGAGAGGGGGCACGACGTTACAATCTTCGACAAAAACCCGATCGCAGGTGGAGTTATAATTGCGGGCTCTGTACCTAAAATAAAATTTGAAGTGTCAAATTACCTTTCATACATGAACAACAGGCTCTCTCTTACATCAAAAAAACAAAAACTTAAAATCGAACTGGGGAAAACGGCGACAGCAACCGCACTCAAATCCGGAAAATATGATACCATTGTCATCGCAACCGGAGGAAGCGGAGTGAAACCGGATATTCCCGGAATCGAAAATGAAAATGTTTACCAGGCAGTTAATATACTGCTGAATCCATCGAAGTGCGAAGGCAAAAAAAATGCGGTAATAATCGGCGGCGGATCAGCCGGATGTGAAACCGCTCACTTTTTATCTTACGAACTCGGAGTGGAAAATGTAACCATTGTTGAGATGATGCCGGAGTTAATGAAACGCGCGTGCACAGCCAACAGGGGATACCTGATTCATCACCTTGAAAAAAAAGGAGTGAAGTTGCTGAACTGTACCGGCGTAAAAAAAATACAGCAGAACAGTATAATCCTGAATCAGAACATTTCAAAAAGAGTGCCCGATCCGTATGTAACATGGAAACCGGTTCTTCCGGATAATATTCCAAATCCATTCGCAAAAAAAATTGATATTAAAAACATGGAAACTGAAATCGCAGCTGATATTATTATACTGGCAATGGGCTGGAAACCGGACCGGACGCTTTACGAAGAATGCGTAAGGAGACAGGTTGCTCCGGAAATATATCTTACCGGAGATGTTCATTCAACCGGAAGAGTATTTGAAGCAACCAAAGGAGGATACGCCATAGCACGGAGAATCTGAAACTGCTATTCAGGAATCTTATTAGTCCTTCTCCAGATTTTCATCTTTTCTGCAGAAGCGACAAGTTCATCCTTGAAATCATCATGCGCCAGGCTCACAAGAAGTTCCGCCCTTTCCCATGACGATTTCCCCTTAAGGCGCGCAATACCGTTCTCTGTAACTATATAATCGACAAAAGTTCTAGGTGTTGTCACGATGCTTCCCTCGGGAAGCATCGGCATTATTCTCGATTTTAACCTGCCTTCTTTATCACTATATGTGCTTGACAGGCAGAGAAAACTCTTGCCTCCGTTTGACTTGAAAGCGCTGGTAACAAAATCGACCTGGCCGCCTGTGCCGGAAATCTGCCTTGGCCCTGCACTCTCAGAGCATGCCTGCCCGAAAAGGTCAACCATCAGAGTATTATTAATCGACCTTAAATTATCATTCAGGCCGACAATTTCAGAGTTGTTAGTATATCTTCCGCAATGACTGGCCATTACCGAATTGTTCTCCATAAAATCATACATTTCTTTGCTGCCCAGGGCAAAAGTAAAAGCCATTTTACATCTGTCAGTAGTTTTATATCTTCCAGTAATCAGTCCGGCATCAAACATTTTTACCATGGAATCAACAAAAAGCTCGGTATGGATACCAAGATCTTTTAAATCTGAATCGCATAACAGTTCACCCAGAGTATTGGGCAGTCCCCCTATCCCGAGCTGAACACATGCCCTGTCAGGAATCTCTTTCATGATCAGATTCGCCATTTTTCTCTCGGCATCAGTTGGCGGTTTACCCGCCGGAAGAACAAGAAGAGGCGTATTGCTCCCTTCAATAACATAGTCCGCCATAGAAATATGAATTGAATCTTCCGAACCTCCGGGAACTCTCGGGATACATTCATTTACTTCCAGAATAAGTGTTTTCGCGCCGAGACAGGACTCAAGGCTGTTTACATTAGTAGGGCCGAATGAAAAGAAACCAAATCTGTCCATTGGGCTCACCTGCTGAACATATATGTCGTAATTAAAAAGATCACTTCCGATTATTGTCTGAAGCTGGCCGAAGGTAACCGGATTATAAAACATCTGATTCCTGTCACCCATCTTTCTGTCACCAGCGTCAAAGAACCAGCTGCTGGAAGTAAAATGTTCATGAGTGGGATCACAGCATGTTGTAGAGGAATCAGAAGGGAGCCCGGCACACTGGGTTATCTGCACATCGAAAAGCTCATCTTTTCTGGCAGCAAGTTCCCTGTCAAAATCAACAGGCCTTCCGAGGAATACTCCGTAGAGTAAACTGTCTCCCGATTTAATCAGCCTGGCGGCATCTTTTGCAGAAATCAGTTTCCCGTTGTATAAGTCTCTATTTTGTGATGATACAATTTTATTCATACTGATTCTCCGTTAAATATAAACAGTTTTTTTAGACTGGATAAGAATCAATACTGATTATATTATGTCAACTAAAATTAAATGAACAGTTTATTACCTCATGTTGAGTTTTAATCAGCTTTTTTTACTATTTACGATAGTGGTAAAGATTTAAAAACTCAAAATCCAGACAGAAGCGATCTCTCCGCAGGAGACGCAGCATAATAAAGTAAAATAAATATGTTCTTACTGCTGATATTGAATATATTATACTTTAATGATGCTGTTATGAAACATCAGCATTTACTTTTATACACAATAATAAAAACTAATGGGGATATAAAAATGACTTCAATGTTTGAAACTTTAGATAGATCCGATTCTAATAAAAATAATAATAAAATTAAAAGCGCATATTTCGCAGGAGGATGCTTCTGGTGTACCGAACATGATTTGAAACAGGTACATGGCGTGCAGGATGTAATCTCCGGCTATTCGGGAGGAGATGTTTCAAATCCGACATATGTAGAAGTCTGCAGTGGTATGACCGGTCACAGGGAAGCGGTAAAAGTCCTTTATAATCCGGATGAGATTAGTTACCGTGAGCTTGTTGATGAATTTCTGAAGACAATAGATCCTCTCGATTCCGGGGGACAGTTCTTTGACAGAGGATTGCAGTATACAAATGCGGTGTTTTACCTTGATGATGAAGAAAAAAATGCTGCGGCTGAACAATTAAAAAAAGCTGCCGAATTTCTTAATGTGAAGGAAATAGCAGTAACAGTCCTCTCCTTTAAAAATTTCTTTGAAGCTGAGGAATACCATCAGAAATTTTCAGACAAGATGCCGGAAAGATACTGTTCATACAGAGACAGCAGCGGAAGAGATCAGAAACTGAAAATAATCTGGAAAATTGAAAAATAAATAAAGAATTTAACGCCGGAATATTTTCCGGCATTAAATTCTTTAAATCATTCCAGTGCTTCGGCCGTGTAAATTTTCATCATTGTCATTCCGTGAAGACGGGAATCCGCATTTTGCAATGCATTTAATGAATAATTACCCGGTAATGAGACTAGTAGCCTGAAAGAGAATAGCTGTTTGCACCTGATTCATCATAACATTCCCCGTTACCGCAGGAAGATGAAAATGTTGAAGGAGATGAACAGGAAGATCCTTTAATCTTTGAGCATACTTCCTGAGCTTTTTTTCTGTCAGGAAAACTGTCCCCTTTTGTACAAACAACAATCTTTTTGCCGCTTTTTGACCAGTCGCTTCCATACTGGCACTTTGCGTCAGCCTTAACTGAAATCATTGCAACCGCGAACAATGAAACAAATACTAAAGATAAAAACTTCATAAAACCTCCCATATTACAAAAATCATATAATGTAATTACTCGCAAACTGCGACAGAATACATCCTAACCGCATTTCCATTTTATGGAAAGCAATATTAGCTTTAGTTCTAAGTAATTATCTGAAAAATAATAAAATTATATCAATTTATACTTTTTTAATGGATACTATATTCAAAAAAATTTGATTATAGTGCACTTTATTAGTATCTGAATATAAAGATTATATGGAGGTATTATATGAAGTACTTCAGGAAAACAATCCGCATATTCACTTTTTTTATAGCTCTGGTGATTCAGTCAAATTATGGTTATTCAGCGACTTATGACAGTCTCACGCCGACTCAGCCGCCGAGGATTCCGGTAACGGATTATGGCGACGGGAGCCACAAAATATTAGACTTTCTTTATCTTCGATACTCTTTTGATATAGGAGACCTGAACGGTATAGGCTTCGGATATAATTATGTTAATAATTTCGAGAACACCAATACCGCATACAACCTCGGAGCGGGTTTTCTTTATCTTAACGGCACTGGGTCCGTAGATACCACCGATGTCGATATTTACAACTGGAACCTTCCGCTCAACGCAAACCTCGGGATGAGAATTTTAGGTACACAGAATTCAAATAATCTGATGCTCATTGGAGGATTGCACTGGACGTACACATGGCTGGTTGTAGATATAAATTCGGGAGAACATGATGCTTATCTTTACGGACCCGCTTATGGCCCTCTATTCGGTGCAAAAGCGCAATTTGTATTAAGTAAAGATGTAACAATCATACCCTTTTATATTTTTCATCACGCAATTTTCGATTACTCACTTGAAGTTGACGGATACCCTGTCGATGTAGACATTGACCCTGTAACATCGCACTTTCTCGGATTCGACATAAAATTCGGTTCATTAAGTCTCGGTGCACTGTTCGATATGCTTAATAATACTGATAATGATAAAATCACTATTATGTTTACTTACGATCTGGATTATAACAGTAACGCATCCGCCGCAGAGAGCAGCACTGAAATTGATGAAACAAAAAAAGATAATAAGAAACTGAAGAAAGCTAAATAGTAATCAGCAGTGATTTTTTAAATGCTGTTGTTGTAGAAGTAGTAATCTTTATCACGAATAATTATTTTTTCTTTTTCAAGCTTTTGGAGGGTTAACTCTATCCAGCCGCTTGCGAATTCTTTTTTCATACGGCTGTCTGAAGGATACAGTCTTTCAAGTATCCCGCTGACTGATATTCCTGCGGGTGACGCGTCACGCAGAATCCCGACAATATCATCCGTCCGTTTTTTTCTCCAACTGATTATTTCATCAAGTCTCTCGTATGGTTTCAGAACAGGGCTTCCATGCGCCGGGAGAATTATTTTAAGGTTGGGGAGACCGGACATCTTTTTTAAGGAATTTTCATACTGATCTAAATCCGATTTCGGAGGACCAAGCCAGACATTAATGCTCTTCAGCACATTATCACCGGAAAACAGTATTCCATTATCTTTGTTGAAAAGAGTGATATGTTCACCTGAATGTCCCGGAGAACTGAATATCTCCCACTCTTCGCCATTAATTTCAATTTTTGTTTCAGAATCAATCAGAATATCGGGATCATCCATAAAAGACACTCCCCAATATAAAGCATAAATCATAAATTCAAATTTTTGTATTACCTGCTTTGTGAAATATAATAGAAGCCCTGAAAATGTTTTTTTTATTTTTTTCTTAGCCGGAGCATAGGACTCTCTGTAAACCCTGCTGCTGCTGATTATTTTTTTCATCTCGTGAGAAATAATTACCCGGAACCCCAACCTCTTTCTTAAATTTTTAAGCCCGGAAAAATGGTCAGCGTGGGCATGACTGAGAAGTATTCTTTCTATGTGATTATCATATCCCCTCTCTCCGCATATCCTGTTTATCTCTTTATATGCTTTTGAGAATTTTCTTATAGAGTTTGAATCACCATATCCTGCGTCATAAACTAATCCGTTTTTACCTGTTATAACATATATATTCACAGGAGGCTTCAGCATACCCAGAACTCCCCTTTCTGTTATTCTGAAAATACCCGGATATACTTCATTCATATTAAGCATTTTATTTTTTAAAATTCATTATAAAATTTTTTACCTCAGATAGCCCTGAAATCATAAGCCATCCTCTTGCGACTTCATCCGGCATCCTGCCTATATACAATGACGGAAATTTGTTCCGCATCATCTCCCTGACGATTGCAGAGTTGGATGCGGCAAATTCAGAAATAAGTTTTTTATCTTCATCATTAAGTTTTGCCCAGTCATTTATATCAGACATTTTATCCCCTCGTTTTCATGGCCTGCTGTTTAAAAAATCATGTACTGCAGCAGGAATCCCTGCGTTTTTTAATGTTTACTTCCATTGCTCAAATAAAAAAAAGACATGGAAATTGTCCTTAATCCACTCCGCCCGGGTTTTAGAAATTAACAATACCATATGACCGGATGAATGCTGCTAAAATCAATAAAAATCTTTAAATTTTTTGTTGATAAAATTGTTTTGTAAATTTAATTAGTAATAATTTCTAAACTTTTTTATAATAGAAAATGCACTATTGGGGCTGACTTAAAAGTATAATTGCTGTCATTCCGGCTGTAGTGAAACGGAATACCGGAATCTCATACTGCTGATTCAATCATGAGATTCCGGTATTTGCTGGAATTGAAGCTGCAAAACCGGAATGACAAATACAGAAATATCAGACTTCTGAGACAGCCCCATATAATTGTTTATTTTATGCATAAAATATATGTTAAGCAATTAACATTGAATTTAATTAGTAATTATTGATGGAGTTAGGAATTGCCGGGTAAATGACATGTCTATTTTTGAGAAGATTGCTGAAAGAAAAATCGAAGAGGCCATGGCAAAGGGCGAGTTTGACAACCTTCCGTCTAAAGGAAAACCTATCCCCCCTGATGATATGGACATGGTTCCTGAAGAATTACGTATGGCATACAAAATACTTAAAAACGCAGGAATAGTACCGGAAGAAATTGAACTGCAGAAAAGTATAGTAACCCTCATAGACCTGATGAACTCATGCGCCGATGAAGAGGAAAGAAAAAATATAAGAATTAAAATCAACGAAAAACAGCTCCGGTATAATATGATAATGGAAGCCCGCGGATTAAAAAAACTTGATCCGTTCTACAATGATAAAATTATGGAGAAACTAAATAAATAATAATTTAAACATGTAACGCGCTGTTCCGGAATTCAGCTATGTTACATCCGGAATGACAGTACACTAACTTCCGGAATTTTCCGCTTTTTTACCCGCAAGAAACTCTTTCACCATGGAGACATCATCTACCATAAAACCATCAGCACCGGTTTCATAAACCCGCTTAAGCTGAAGTATATCTTTAACATACCACACATGGGTCTTTATCCCTTTTCCGTGAAGCTGATCAATCAGGACACTGTTCGCGAGATAGGAAGCCCCAATTGCTTCAGGAGTCTGGAGAGCATCCGCCTTAAAACTGTTTACAAAATAAAGCAGGCCTGATTTGAAAAGAGCATATACTCCTATTATTCCGGCAAGAGTAAACGCAGTTGCGCTTTCAGGGAGAAGCCTTCTCACAAGCCTGATGTTTTTCCCGTACATTGTTGAAGTAAGTACTCGGTTCACTGCGTTATTTTTTTTAACCAGAGATATATAATCATTAACCAGTTCTGCATCTTTAGTCATGATGGTGATATTAAACCTTTTGTCAGGAAAAGTCCGGAAAATCTCCTCCAGTGTCTGGAACCTGAATCCCTTTCCCCTGAACGGGAAATTGCCGCTATCATCCGTGAACCGGTACCCGGCATCAAATCTCTTCAATTCCTCTGATGTAAAATCTGAAACAGCTCCGGAAGATTCGCAGAGATTATCAATCATAGTTTCAGAAATAGCCATTATAACTTTATCTTTTGAATACTGGATATTCAGACATGCCACATCCGCTCCTGCGGAAAAAGCCTTCTCCAGCGCCTGATTTGTATTTCCAGGATACTCTTTTGAAGCAGGACTATTAAAAAAAATTACCGGTTCAGGTGTGAAAAACGATTTCATTTACTTATCCTTTAATATTTTATTTATTCTTTAACTTTTTTATTGGCAGAAATGCTCTAATACCTTCACTTGCATCAATGGCAGACAGTATTAAATCATTAATTTTTTACAATAAAATATATATTAAAGAATAATTATATATTTTTTTTTATTGCTTTTAAAATTATCTGTTATATAATTTAAATATCTGGCAACATAAATTTTTTTCAAGGACGATAATATGGCAACAGCAACTTCACTTATAAAAGCATACATGACAGAAACCATTCCATCCGATGGCGGATTTATTATAACAGCATTCTTCACACCCGGGAGCGGCTATTCAATCTATGAAATAACTGCATACAGAAATGTTAAAGATATTTTCAGAACCGCAGAAGGAGTAACATTTAAAACTGACGGTAACAGAACACATATACTTGTAGAGCCTTCATCTTTTACAAAAAAATATGTAGAACCTGTTAATAGAGAGGCGGGAACAGCCATACCATATCGTTTTAATGAATTGACTATTCTTACCGGACCTAAAACCGAAAAAATAATGATTCCCGAAAAACCAATTTCACTTTATTCATCGTTTACTATCCTTGAAAAACAGAGCGATTATTTTTCATACATCTTTTTTCCTACAAAAGATGTTTATGTGGCAATGAAAAAATTTATTGCCGACAGTTTGTATAATGACTGCAATTTAGGACTTGCCGTATCAAAAGAAGCTTCAATAAAATCTCTTGAAACCATTAAAAAGTTTTCAATATTCGGCTGATGCATTTTAACCGGCGATATGACAGAATAATTTATTATTATTCTGTCATAAACTAATATCCTTTTATTCAAAACAGTAATATCAGGCATCAGGCAATATGTAAGATGATGTAAACATCTTAAGTAATAAGTTGTTGACAAATTTCTACTTAACAGGTTCCATATTTTAAAATAATAAATGAGGTTATCCAGACAGACATGCCATCCGACAGTTCCGACCCCTTAAGTAATTCAGTAATAAAAAAAATTTTAAACTCCATTAAAAAATCATTTAAAAACACAGACGAAAACACTTTTGACGCTGAAGCATATGAACAGCTCGATACTCCCAGAAAAGACATGATTCATGGTGTCGTAATGCTCTCCGAATTAAATACAAAAGATATAATGATACCAAGAGTTGATCTT
Organism: Spirochaetota bacterium; assembly: GCA_035403545.1. Lineage (GTDB taxonomy): Bacteria > Spirochaetota > UBA4802 > UBA4802 > UBA5550 > WRGT01. Next base: position 9,313 of record DAONFJ010000054.1, on the reverse strand, counting down.
GTCGCAATAGATTCTGATATAGACCTTAAATCTCTTGTAAAAGTAATAATCGATGCGGGACATTCAAGAGTTCCGGTATACGAGGAAACAATAGATAACATTATCGGGATACTCTATGTAAAAGACCTGATCAAGTTAATTCCTCTTTCTGACAAAACTAAAAAGTTTAATATAAAGAGACTCATTCATGAACCATTTTTTGTCCCTGAAACTATGCCGCTCGACGAGCTGCTGCTTGAGTTCAAACTTAAAAAGCTGCATCTTGCGATTGTAGTAGATGAATACGGCGGTCTTGGCGGTATTGTTACTCTCGAGGATATTTTAGAGGTAATTGTCGGCGATATCAACGATGAGTATGATGTTGATGAACTGCCCGAGTTCGAGAAGACCGGCCCGAACTCCTATGACATGGACTCCAGAATGCTGATTTCAGATTTTAATGATAAACTGAACCTTCACATCCCGACAGATGATTTCGATACAATCGGCGGGTTTGTCTTTGACCTCTTCGGACGTGTGCCGGAGAAGGATGAGGCTGTTAAATATGAAAATATATCCTTTAAGATCAAAGATATCTCCGGCATAAAAATAATCCGCATCACCGCCACCATCCTAAAACAGAAGTAGCTATGTCACAGGAAAAAGATACCGGAATTGTTCTATCTAAAAAAAGTTCCGGAGAAGCCGATGATATCTGCAGTATATTCACCAGGAACTCCGGCAAAGACAGGTTTATATTCAAAGGATTAAAAAAATCGACCAAACGTCCAAGAACTGCATCAGAGCCCGGTTCTATACTCGACATTTTATATTATACGGGAAAAGCGGGAGGCTTCAGCACAATTTCCGGTTTTGACATTCTCGCGACACATAATTCAATCAGAAAAAGCAGCGAAAAAATTTTCTCCCTCTACTTCATACTTGAACTTGTTGATCTGACTACAGGGCCTGCAGATCCGAATCCTAAAATATTTAATCTTCTTTCTGCAGGAATTGAAACTCTATCGGGCACACTGTTCCCGAAACATTTTGCTGTTTTTTTCACTATCAAATATCTTCTGCTTCAGGGAGTTTTCCCTGATACGGAAAAATGCTCATGGTGCGGGATCAGTGACCCGGACAAACTTGTTGTTGAAAATAACGGGCTGAGAGTTTCATGTATCGGCTGTACGGATTTCAAATCTGCCGTGATACGAAGCAGGGGGACAGAGTTTATCAATAAATGCGTAAAACTTAAACTGGACAAAATTGAATGCGGTAATTATCCCGAGAAGGATATTATTCAGGTTTTAACAACTCTTATAGAATATATTAATTCCTACTACAGCATTAAACTGAAGTCCGGATCTATGCTCACGAGGACGGTTATTGAAAAAATGGTTTAAAGCCGGTTTTTAATCCGGCCTGGCAGACAGTGAATTCTGTTTTTTAACGGCCATTTCCTTTGAGGGTTATAGGACAGGCAAGCACTCTGTATTCAGTGGTTTTTTCATCATAGGTTGTTGCCATTGAACTTAACGATCCGCCATAGTTGCACAGAACCTGATAATTTCTCAATTCTATATGGTGTTTGCATTTTTTACATTCTTCGAGTTTCATTCATCATCTCCATAAATTCAGCTAAAAATCATTGCTAAGGGTGGCAATTATGTCTCTTCATTATTGCAAGAACGAAATTATTGTTATGCCATCAATTGTCAATAATTATATTAAATTAAATATAAAATCAATTATAATATAGTCATTAAACTTCTTCTTTTATAAACATTGTATGCTAAGTGTAAATTTTAAATTAACTTCCGGTTTGTCAGAACAGCCCAAAAATATTTTATCTGAAATTATACAAACCGTACCGCTTTCTGCATGCTGCTGTAGAAACTTTTAACATTAAACCGGCTTATTATTTAAAATCATACCATTTTTTTGTACTGATTAAAAAATTTCTGGACATTTACTTATCATGGCGGCCAATAAAAATATGAATACAGATTCTAAAAATAAATATCCTTCAGAAGATGAGTGCCTTATACTTATAGAAAAATATGAGATGCTCCCCAATATAGTGAAGCACTCAATACAGGTAAAAAACGTAGCAGAAGCGATATACAACCACCTCACTGATAAAGATAAAATAAGCATCGAACTTCTTGTTGCAGCTGCACTTCTTCATGATATAGCAAAAACAAGATCTATACTTCAGAATGAAATGCGGCACGACCTTACCGGCGGAGAGATGCTTAGAGAACTCGGCCTGGAGGAAATTGCAGTTATCGTTGAGAACCATGTTGTATTCACAGGATTCGATCCCGACTCCCCGCTTAATGAAATTGAAATTATCTACTACGCGGATAAAAGAGTGATGCACGACAAAGTTGTAAATATAGACACCAGGGTTACTGACCTCGTTGAACGATACGGCCGTACAGAGAAAATCAAAGAGATGATTTTACATAATAAAAAATTTATTCTGCAGCTCGAAGATAAAATTCAAAGACATATGGATATCAATATCGAAACCGCACTGAAAGATTTATGAAAAAATACCTTATCCTTGACTGTTATGTCGATGAGCCCGCGTGCCTCGGTGTACCGCCTTTTATCTCCCCTTACCCCCGTTATATTTACGGTGCACTTCTTTCCGCCGGTGTTTCTCCGGGGGATATCGAATACCTGACAATAGATCATTTGAGGGAAAGCGATTATTATTTCACAGGGAGCTACACTCATGTTTTCCTCATAGGCGGAGCTGCGGTACCCGGGAAGTACCTCGGTGCCAGAATAGGTTCACTTGCAGAGATAAATAAAATACTCAGCCAGAACAGCAGAACAGAAATATCGGTCGGAGGACTTATCCACCGCGCAATAACTTCCCCTCCGTCAAATACCATAGTAATCAGGAACGACATAGAAAAATTCGCATTCACCCTTGCACGGAATAATCCGGAAGACAGCGAAAGAACTACGGATGAGATTGCATTATGGGGAGTGAGAGGCGCTGAAATAGTCAAATCCCACCCATGGTACCCCGATGTTATATGCGAGATGGAGAGCGGAAGGGGCTGCCCGCGCGAAAAACATTGTTCTTTCTGTTCGGAAGGTTTAAACAAAAGAGTTGAGTTCAGAGATACGAAAGATATTCTCAATGAAGTTGACGCTTTAATTTCCAGTGGAGTTACCCGCTTCAGAATAGGGCGGCAGGCCGACATCATTCAGTACGGAAGCATGCTTTCAACATACAAAAACGGTTTTCCGCAGCCTGAACCTTCTGCAATTAATGAACTGTTCTCTGAACTGAAAAAGAGAAAAGAATCAGGGAAGATACTTGTACTTAACGTCGATAACGCGAATCCCGGATCAATAGTAAACTGGCCGGATCACTCATCAGCAGTCCTGGAATCGATAGCAGACGCTGTCTCTCCTGGTGATACCCTTCCCTTCGGAGTTGAATCTTTTGATGAAACAGTAGTGCGCCAGAACAACCTCAAGGTAACCCCGGAGGAAGCGCTCTTTGCAGTGAAACTTGTCAATGAAATCGGCAGCAGAAGAGAAAACGGGATTCCGAAACTGCTCCCGGGAATAAATCTTATACACGGACTGAAAGGTGAAACAACGGAAACCTTCAGAATAAATCACAGTTACCTTGAAAAAATAGTAAACGACGGACTTCTTGTAAAAAGAATAAATATACGAAAACTTCAGCCATATCCGGACACTCCGCTCTTCAATGAGAGATTTAAAATCAGCCATGCACTGACCAGGCGGTTTGAATATTTCAGGGAGAGAATCAGGGATGAAATAGATCATTATATGCTGAAAAAAATATATCCGGCAGGAACAATTTTAAAAGATATACTTATGCTCGATACACGCGATGGATATTCAATGGGAAAACAGATTTCAAGTTATTCGATAACAGTAAAGGTCCCCGGTATTTTTGACAATAAAAGTTTTAAAGACGTGCTGGTTACAGGCCACAGGGAAAGATCACTCTCGTCGCTGCCTCTTCCTTTTACCATTAACAGCACATCCGCTAAAGCCTTTGAGATGATTCCCGGTGTAAGTAAAGATAAGTCTTCCGACCTTATACTAAAAAGGCCGTTTAAATCAGTTGAATCATTCGCCGGGGAAATAGATAATGTTCAGGCGGATCTGCTGAAGATTATTATTGATAACTCGAAAATCTGAAACTAAAGATAACCCTTCTTTACTTCTTCCGCGATAATGTCTATCCCTTTTGAAACAGCAGTTTCACTTTGAGAATAGGTTACCCTTATACATTCATTTTTATGTATCCATTCTTCGGAAAGTCCGGGGAAAAAATATTGTCCGGGCACAATGAGTACTCCCCGCTCTTTCAATCTTTCATATAGAGTATCGCTGTCGATTTTAATTCCTCTAAACCACAGCCAGAGAAAGAATGCCCCTTCAGGTTTATGAATATGGTAATCAACTCCGTTTAATTTTTCCCTGAAATGATTAACTGCGAGTTCAGCTTTTTCCCTGTAGTGAGGCTTTATTATTTTCTCACTCATGGAGATAATCTCTCCCGACCTGACAAGCGATTCTGCAATAACAGCTCCTACACTTCCCGGCGCCAGATTCATTACAGCATTCATCTGGCTTACTGCGTCTATAACCTTTTCATTCGCAATAATAATCCCTGTGCGGACACCGGGAAGGCCGAGTTTCGAAAGGCTCATGCAGACAATGATCTGTTCATTCCAGTAAGGCTTTGCTTCGGTATAGATCATATCAGGGAAAGGAATCCCGTAGGCGCTGTCTATAATTAATGGTATGTCATGTTCCTTTGCCAGGGAAATAAGTTTCTCGATCTCGGAATTAGTGAGCACATTCCCTGTGGGATTTGTCGGCCTTGAAACACAGATAGCACCGATATTCTCATCAATTTTAAGGCTGTCAAAATCTATATTATATTTGAATATATGGTTATCGAGAAAAGTAATCTCAGGCCGTATCGATGTAAATATTTCATCAGATGTTATTCCCACATCACTGTAGCCGATGTATTCCGGAGTAAGCGGAAGGAGAATCTTCTTGAATGAACCATCCCGGAATCTGCCTGAAAACATATTGAACAGCAGAAAGAAAGCGGACTGGCTCCCGTTAGTAAGAGCAATATTTGAACTTTTAATATTCCAGCCGAATTCTCTATTTAACAGAGCGGCAAGCTCTTCAATAAAACTTATATTACCCTGGGGAGAATCATAATTACCGACACACTCCTCAAAAAGTGTACCGGAATTCATTACTCCCGTCATACTATTTCTTAAGATCTTCTGCACTGCAGGTATATGGGCAGGATTACCTCCTCCAAGCATCAGCATATCACGGTTTATTGTCATGGCCCGGCCAAGATCATCCATAAGATTTTTAATCCCGGATTTAAAATTAACTTTATCACCGAACATCGAGAAATTCATAATTTGGCCCTCCACAGAATTATTCCATTTCAGAAGGCCAACAGCTAATGTCAATAAATTTAGTTTTAATTAAGCCGAAGTTTATTCTTTAAAGTCCGCTTGAGGAAGATCGTGGCGCCGGGATGAGTTTTAAGCCTTTCAGAGTTTTCCTGCAATGATTATTGTGATATCATCTCCCGCTTTAGCATTCGCTGTAAAGTCATAGAATGATTTCATTATATGCGCCAATAAACCGGCGGAGTTGCCTTTCTTGAAAGATAAGATAACATCTGACAAACGTTTAACACCAAACTGTTCGCCCATTTCATTCCTGCATTCAGTTAAACCATCGCTGTAGAATATCAGAAAGTCGCCAGGTGCTACATTAAATTTAATCGACTGGTATTCCTGCCTGACCCGCGAAATTCCTAAAGGATGCCCCTTGAATGAATCTGAGGCATCATTCATCACATTCAGATTTCCACCTGACGCTTTTAAATGGAACAGATCAGGATGCCCGGCATTTACATATTCTACTTCAAGACCGTTCATTCTGAGTAAAAGCCCGGTAATGTACAGATTTACTGTTTCAAGTTCATCAAGAAGTTCAGAATTAGCGGATTCAAATACCAGACCAAGTCTTGATGACTCAAATTTGTTGAAATAGGAATATAATACCGGTTTTGCCAGAATGGTGATTAGTGCCGGAGCTACTCCATGGCCTGAAACATCAAACAGTGACACTCCTTTGAGAGAATTTCCCCTGCAATAAAAATCATAAAAATCACCGGAAACAGCTCCATACGGTTTTGTCAGAAACGCAATATCCCAGTCAGTTGTATTGACTGCTTTTTTTGGAAATATTGCATTCTGTATTTCACTTGCAAGATCCATTTCTATTTCCGACAAATGCTGTTCTTTTTTTAACCTGTCATTAACATAAGTCAGATCATAATTGAGTTTCTCAAGTTCATTATTCGCCTGTTCTATATCTTCTCTTTTCCTATTTATATAGTAAGCAGTTGAGGCGATGAACAGAAATGCAGGGAACAGGCACAAAGAAAGAAAAGTTTCTCTCATCAGAGAACCGGGCTGGCCGGCAATTACTATAGAATAAAAAGTTACCGCGGAATAACAGATTAAAGTCGGCATTGACATAAAGAGAGACTGAAGAGCATTTGTGTATGAAAGTGCAACCGTAACCGCAGTTATAGCATTAAGAATTCCCAGAAACCTCAAGTCGCCAAGCCAGTATATCCATACACAGAATGCAACCAGATATGTAATAACGTATATGCCGAATAGTAATAATTCATGCCATACCAGAAGATTTTTATTAAAATATGTAATTGAAGTAATAATACACGAAAGTAATAAAATTGGTATGCTTATATAGAATGTCTGTTCATAAGTAATAATAGTTAATCCTGCATATATCGCTATCAATGTTTCCAGAGTAGCAATTACATATCCGCTGAAAACCAGCAGATTTCCCCGCAGGAATAAATCGTATTTGTCTGGCGGAACTTCAGATGTAAGATACGATAATTTCATACCCCTCCATCTTTTGATGCTTAAGCTATAAGCAATTTCGTTCATCTCTTTCTCAATTCATTGCACAGATAAATGCAATGATTGTATTCAATTAAGTATTAATACTATAGTGTGTTAATATTATAAAATAGTCCATAAAAAAACAACAATAAAAGCCCATGGAGGCTTTTATTGTAAAAAAACTATAAATTATTCACATTTCCAGCCTCAAATAGTTTGACAGCATGTATTTCAAAACAAAAAATCAACTTTATATGTTAATGGATACTGAAAAAATTAAAGATATTCTGTCCCGTCTCCCGCAGGAACCGGGCGTCTACCTCATGCTCGGTAATGACGGATCTATAATATATATAGGCAAAGCAAATTCATTAAAAAAGAGAGTTACCTCCTATTTCCAGAAGAAGGATCATGACCCGAAAACCGGCATTCTTGTTAAGAACATTGAAGATATAGAATATATAGTCACAGCCAGCGAAATTGAAGCACTCCTTCTTGAAAGCAACCTGATAAAAAAACACAAACCTAAATTCAATGTACGGCTGAAAGATGACAAAAGATATCCCTATATCGCAGTAACAATGAACGAGGATTATCCCCGGGTTATCTATACAAGGCATATAAACCGGAAAACTGATAAATATTTCGGACCGTATACCGACGCGAGAGCGGCAAAAAACAGCGCGGCAATGATTAATAATCTTTTTAAGCTTAAAACATGCAGACGGCCGCTCCCGCTTAAAGAAAACGAAAGGCCGTGCATTAACTACCAGATTAAGAAATGTTCCGGCGCATGCAGAAATATTATTTCAAAAGAAGAATATAGATCACTTATTAACGATGCTGTCAGTTTTCTTGAAGGAAATATTGAACCTGTTATGAACAATCTTAACAGGAGGATGAAAGAGTATTCAGAAAAAATGAATTTTGAAAAAGCGGCATCAGTGCGGGATATCATATACGACATTCATAAAATTTCACAGTCTCAAAATGTGGATATCCCGACAGTAGTTGACCAGGACTGTATCGGCACAGGAATTTTCGGAGGAGAAGCTATTGTCGTACTCTTTGAGTTCAGACATGGAATTCTCACAGGAAGAAAAATTAATATTTTTGATAATGCGGAGTATTCAACTCCGGAGGAAATTATCCGTATCTTTATACTCGATTATTATAAAGACAAAGAGATCCCTTCTAAAATAGTTACCGAACAGGGAATCCCTGATTATAAACTTATCGCGGAACATCTTTCAGCATTAAGCGGGAAAAAGATTTCTCTGGTTCATGCCGGATCATCTGAAGATAAAGGTATTATCAGCATGATCCGTAAAAATATTGATATAATAGCAGCAGACAGAAAAGCAACCGAAGAGAACAACCCTGCAGCAGCCCTTCTTGCGCTGAAAGATGCACTCTCCCTGGAAAGCGAACCTGATGTTATGGAATGCTTTGATATTTCAAACTTTCAGGGTACGGATTCTGTCGCGTCAATGGTTCAATTCAGGCTCGGAAGGGCCGACAAGAGCAATTACCGCAGATATAAGATCAGGGGATATGATTCGTCCAATGATCCGGGAATGATTCACGAAGCTGTTTCCCGGAGGCTGCAGCATCTTGTAAACGAAAACATTGAACTTCCCGACCTGATTGTTATAGATGGAGGACCCACACAACTGACACGCGCGGTTGAGGCTGCAGCAAACTTCGGATTAAACATAAATATAATTTCCGTGGCGAAAAGATTCGAGGAGATATATACCGCGCCGGACAAAGATCCGATACGTCTCCCGGAGAACTCTCCTGCGCTTAAACTGATACAGAGGATAAGGGATGAAGCACACAGGTTTGCTGTTACTTATCACAGGAATCTGAGAGATAAAAAACTCACATCCTCAATTCTTGATACCATTCCGGATATTGGGGATAAAACGAAGAAACTGCTTCTAAATCATTTCGGATCAGTTGAAAAGATAAGTGAAGCATCACCCGAAGAACTTATTTCCGCGGAAGGTATTGGTGAAAAAACCGCGCAGAAAATTTTTGAGTTCTTCAGGAATAAGAACGGGTAAAGTTTTACCGTGGCCTGCCTTAAGAAGCGCTAAAAACTCCCTTATAAAATTCTGTATCTGGAATGAATTAAAAAATTTATTTTAATAATATTTATCTGATATATCAGCCCAAAGACAAACTATCCGGCATTACCGTATAAAAAATAATTGACTTTCTGTCTCATAAAAAAAAGATGTATTTAATGTAGCAATCCCCGGGGCGTAGCGCAGTCCGGTAGCGTACTTGAATGGGGTTCAAGTGGTCGGAGGTTCAAATCCTCTCGCCCCGAA
>DAONFJ010000053.1:8011-25083 GCA_035403545.1 Spirochaetota bacterium | reverse complement strand
CGCATAAATTTTTCAGGAGAGGAGTCTATTCCAGCCTGAACCGTAATCTCAGCACGCCGTCATTATAATCATGCGAGTATATTCTGAAAACTCCAATCTCTGAAGTGTTATTTACATGTTCACCAATACATGGATAGTCATCAAAGCAGCCGATTTGTATTATTCTAATTGTGTCGCCTGCGCTTTCGGGAAGTTTTTCCAGATTGAAAATACTGTCAGCTTCATTTCTGGAGATAAATTTTTCAGTTACCTCAAACTTTTGTTCTATAATTTTATTTATTTCATTTTCTATTGAGAGGATCTCTTCATCAGTTGGTGCTGAATTTATCCTGTAATCGCATCTTGATTTTTTCTTTTCAACATGTGTGGAGAATGATCTGCTGCCGTAATGTTTTGTCATTACAGCATTTAAGATATGCTCTGCAGTATGCATTGCCGGATTATATTCTTTTGCCATTGTGCCTCTCAAAAAATAGTAATAATTATTGTCTTCCGGTTTGCGGCCTTGATAGAGTATGGCCAGAAGCCGGTGATTAAAAAATTTTATAATTACAGTTATAATGATTTATGCCTATGGTTCGTAAATCATTTTTTTTGTCATCCCTCCATCAATAACCAGGTTAGTGCCATTCATGAAATTATTCTTCTCATCAGTAATATATAGGCATGCCCGGGCAATATCATCCGGTGTTCCTACTCTCTGTGAAAAATGCTGCGTATGATCAATATTACGCAGGTTACTATAATCTCCGGTTTCAATCCATCCCGGACTGATGCAGTTAACCTGTATATTGTCAGGAGAAAATGATGCGGCAAGAGCATGAGTTAAAGCAGCTATTCCGCCTTTCGAAGCCGCATAAGCTTCAGAGTCCGGTTCGGACATTATTGCCCTGGTGGAGGATATGTTAATAATCGAGCCGCGTTTATGTTTACGCATGACTTTCGCAGCTTCACGCGAGCATAAAAACATACCTCTTAGATTGGTATTTATAATTCTGTCCCAGTCATCAACTTCCAATTCATAAGGAGATTTCCATTCTGCAATTCCGGCATTGTTAATTAAAATATCGATAGTTCCAAAGCGCTCTTCCGTTTCTGAAATAAGTCTGGTGATATCTTCCGGCCTGCTCACATCAGCGGATATGATAGCTGATGTTCCGCCTGCTTTTTTTATGAGCTGAAATGTTTCCTCTGCCGATTCTGAAGTTTTATCAGCAAGGATTACTATGGCTCCATGCCTGGCGTAGGCAATTGAAATTCCTCTTCCGATTCCCCGGCCTGCACCTGTTACTATAACAACTTTATCTTTAAAAATCATTGTCTTATCCTTTAAGAAAGTAAAAGTTAATTATCTGTAGCTGTCGAACGGCAATTAGTCAAGCAGGTTTCCTGCCTGTAACAGGTGCTCAATGTGCATACAAATAACGGATTAAATACAGGGCTGCCTGTATCGTAGCGCCTGTCTGATTTTTTTAATATTAAATGAGAAAATAGCATTTTTAAAAAAATGCTTGACTATTGTTCGATATCGAACTAAATTGTCTTTATGAAACAGGAACAGATAATATCTTTAATTTCGAAAATCAGGCACGGCGCGAATGAATTGATTATCCATGAGCTTGAGAAGCTTGGCATAAAGGGTATCGTACCCTCTCATGGAGATATTCTTGTGAGATTGTTCCGTGGAGATTCGATGTCGATGTCGGAACTTGCAGCAGCTATCGGTAAAAAGAAAAATACTGTTACTACACTTGTCGATAAGCTCGTTAACCTCAACTATGTGATAAAAACTGAAGATCCTGAGGATAGCCGTATTACGCTTGTGAAACTTACACCTGATGGAAAAGCTCTTCAGAGATCTTTTGACAAAGTTTCTAAAGTTTTACTGAAAACCGTTTATAACGGGATAACAGAGAAAGAAAAGGATGTAATTTTAAATGTTCTTTTAAAAATGAAGAATAACCTGGAGTAATTTTTTAGCAAATGGTTCGGTGTCGAACTAATTGTTAAAGCGTTTTAAACAGCAGTACTATATTAAACATCAAGGAGTTAAAGAATATGAACCATCTGATAATATTAGCACATCCGAACACAAAGAGTTTCGGCAAAGCAATCGGGGAAACAGTATCGAAAGCATCTGCATCAAGGGGCTTCACCACGAAAATGAAAGATTTGTACAGTGAGAATTTTAATCCGGTACTTGGTCCGTCAGACTTTGAAGCTTTCGGCAGCGGGAAAATACCTGCAGATATAAAAGCGGAACAGGATCTTATTAACTGGGCGGACATTATATCATTCGTGTACCCCACATGGTGGACCGGGCTTCCGGCAATACTAAAAGGATATATAGACAGGGTATTCTCATACGGGTTCGCATATGAAGTTCAAAATGGCGCGGTTGAAGGCCTTCTTAAAGGGAAGAGAGTAAGACTGTTCAGCACTACCGGCACACCTGATTCTGTTTATGATTCAAACGGGATGCATAATTCGCTTAAGCAGACGCAGGATACGGGAATATTCAGGTTTTCCGGAATTGAGGATGTGGAGCATCTGTTTTTCGGAGCTGTACCGTACGTTGATGACAGCACGAGGAGTGGCTACCTGGCGGAAGTAGAAAAAACTGTAAACACCCTGTGATAATAAAACTCCCGCCCTGTTTTGAAAATTATAGAGCGGGAGAATCATGAGTTGTAATTTTATAGACATTGTTATTCACAGAATAAAACTCTGCTTTTTAAAGTACACCTTGATAATGGTTTACTTCAAACTTAAAAAAGAATTCTACTTCTGGTTTATTCCTGAGAGCTTCCATTGTCCGGTTCCGATAGTTCTGTAGAATGTCCAGTATTCTTCGAATTTTACAGGTTCGGTTTTGTCCCCTTCAACAATGTTACCGCTTTTTTCATCTATAGTATAATCCAGCAGATTCGCATAGATAAGGACAGTTATACATTCGGTGTCTGATTCCTGCCATGCCTCATCGATGTCAATGCTGCGTACTGCTATATTTTCCAGCTTGTTAATTTTTCCTGAAGATTTAAGTTGATCAATGTCACTCTGCAGATAATCTTTCATTTTACTATCAAGCAGGTTAGATGCTGTTGAGAGGTCTCTGTTCATCCAGGCTGCCTGTATCTTAAAGAATATATCCATGACGTTATCTTTAAAATTTTTCTCGTTGAAAGACGGATCGCTTGCGATTATTGCTGAAAGTCCTGATTGAGAATTATCACCAGGTACGCTGCTGCCTTTAAAGAATCCGCCGCTGTTGACACTCTGAGTGTTTGAACCAGGGGCCTGACGTGCGGTACGGGAACGTATGAATTTGAAAATGAGGTATCCAAGGCCTGCAAAGATCAGTATCTGGAGTAAACCTCCTCCGCCCCCGCCGCCAAAACCGAGCGATCTGAAAAGCATGCTTCCAAGCATACCGCCTACTATACCGCCGCCGATGCTTTTAAGAAGGCTCCCCTTGTTCTGGGATGGAATATTTGTGTTGCTTCTCTGTTGAGAAAATGAATTTGATCTGGATGGAGAACTGCTGAAGCTTTTTCCTCCGAAAGATTTTCCTCCCCCTGCTCGGGCATAGGAGACCGGTTCAAAAACTGTAGCTGTTACAAAAAAAACAAGAACTGTCATTGCTGCAAACTTAAAGAACTTTTTCATGAAGATTATTTTCCTGTGTTTAATAGATTGTCAGCCGTTAACGAGAAATTTACTGCCGGCTGAATTGTGGTTTAAGAAACCATGAAGTGTTAGGTATTGTAAAGGTACTTTTGTTACTTAATTTATTTTTTATAAGCTATCAATTACTGCTTTGATGTGTTGAGTGAAAATGAAATTTGTAATTGCATTGTCAGATGTAAAAAGCTCTTATTAGGGTCATTCGGGTAACAATTCAACCTTTTTTCATCGATATACATAAATAGCCTGTTTTGTGCCGGAAATGGAATGCAGGTTTTTCAGCATGTCAGCTGTATAGATAAAGGATCATGCAATAACAGAGAATACTACTGCATAGCGGGGAAGAGAAGAATCATGACCGGTCACTCCTTATTTACCGGAGGGTTCAACCTCAGCTACGATATTATTCAAGGTGCCGTAATAGCGTATTATTTTTAATGGATCAATGAATTATGATTCATGCATATGGCCAGCACATGACACAGAGTATAATTCCACAGAGCAAAGTTTTACACAGTAAAATCGGCACTGTGGAATTATGAAATTTTAAACGGCAATTAAACTAATTTAATTATTACTATTACCAGAATTATAATTACCAGAAGACCTATAATACCCATTAATAAACTCCTCAGAATTATATTTTGTTTTATATTTATATCTAACAAAAAAAGTGTCAACTTCTAAAAATAACAGATTCTTTTTTTAATAAACGGCAGCTGATAATTAATAACAAAGATGCATAAGCCAGATTAATAAAAGCGGAAATTAATATCAGTAACAGTTCATGGTGGTTGAATATAACCGAACGGATTAAGTATGAAAAATTTAAAACCGGTATCAGAAGATAAATCCTGTTAATAGTAAATGGATCGCTGGTGATAAGACCGCTTGATAAGGCAGAGCTTAAAATAATCACCGGGAGCGTCAGTATGGTTCCTTCCTTAACAGATCTCGCGTACAGTCCTATAACCATCCCGGCGGCAGAAAAGAAAAAAACGGATATAGCGGTCATCATCAGCACAAGGAGTATATTTTTAATTCCGCAGAAATTTAATAATGATATTCCGCCCGTAATCCGGGGATATAAATGAGAGCATAAAATCAAACCGGATATTAAAGAAATGACAGAGGAAAATCCTATTACCGATGCTGCAGATATTTTTCCCAGTATTATTGCAGTACGGGATATGCTGCAGCTTAAAAGGGTTTCAATAGTTGAACGCTCCTTTTCGCCGGCACTTATATCAATAACACTCGACATCGTTGAAGATGCGGCAAACAGCATAAGGAAAACCGGCAATATCAAAGAAAGAATTAAGAGCGTATTGTTTTCCGTATCATTCCGGATTGTCGAGGAAGTTATCTGTACATCGCTCAGCTTAATTTCCGGTATGGCAAAATGTGATTTTAACAGGTCATTTACCGCAAGATATGAATTCAAAGAGATACTTCTTGCCGGATCATAATAAATAGTCAGGGTACCGTATTTCTCTCCTGACTTTGTAATCTGAATATACAGATCGGCTTCGCCTTTAAGCATCGCTTCGGATGGAGATTCCGTATTTATGAATTCGCTGTTCCTGAATGATTCATGAATTAGACTTTTTATCAGGGTATCGTTATTCTGTATATTTATTTTTGCCGGAGTGTTCAGTCCGTCGTCCGGGGTCTTCTGCAGAGTTAAAAAGAGCAGCAGCGGGACTATAACGGCGGGCATAAGTATTGATGCAACAATCGTACGCTTGTCGCGGATCTGGTCTAAAAGTTCTTTTTTTATAATTACAAAAAGTTTCATTTTATTATTTAATGTAAAAAGTCAGATCTTTACCATGCTCTGATTGATATGATCCGGAAGTTTTATCACAGTTTATTTTTCCTTTATGTATAACAATAATTCTATCCGCGCAGCTGAAAATTTCATCCGTACTGTGGCTTGAGAAAAGTACGGTTTTACCCCCGGCCTTCAGCCCATTAATAATTTTTTTTACGGAATTGCACGCGATGATATCAAGACCGGTGGATGGTTCATCAAGTATAACGAAATCGGGATTTGTGATTAAAGTGCGGGCAAGTGCAGTTCTCTGTTTCATCCCTCTTGAAAATGTTGAAACTTTATCATTAATGAAATCCTTTAATGAGAGGTCATCGGTCAGTGTTTCCAGCATTCTGTTATATACGGTTTTTTTAACGCCATTTAACTGAGCATAGTATAAAATATTTTCTTTCGCGCTGAGCCGGTCATACAGCGCTCCATCTCCGGAAAATAATGTGCCGGTCCTGTTTTTTATATATCCTGGATTATCACTGAAACTTATATTGTCGAGGGATGCGGATCCTTTGTCCGGTTTTAAAATCAGCGATAGAATTCTGATCAGTGTCGTTTTTCCGGCGCCGTTCTCTCCGACCAGAGCTACGGCCTCACCTTTATTTATAGAAAAAGATATGTCAGATAAAACCATGCCTTTTTTCCGGGGGAAACTTTTACATATTTCAGTTACTTTCACCATGTGTATATAAATTCTTCAGGCTGAGATTTAATCAATAATTATTTGTTATATAGAGATTCAGGGAGTGAAATTTTTTTGTAACTGGCCAATCAGAATTTAAGATCCCGCTAACAGCTTAATCCTCTTTTAATCGCCTGTCCCAGTTCAAGCGAAGTGAACGGCTTCATCAGTATTTCGTAGATCCCCGCCGCTTCAGTTTTTTCCCTGGTGAGCTGTTCGTTAAAACCGGTACAAAGCAGGACAGGTATGTGCGGATTTATTTTCCGTATTTCAGATGTTAGATGAAGGCCTGTCATGCCTGGCATTGTCATATCCGTAATCACCAGGTTTATAGTGCCTGGATGATTCCTGAATATTTCAAGGGCTTCACTTCCGTTGTTGCAGGTCAACACTGTATATCCCATAGACTCAAGAATGCTGCTGTTTATTTCGGTCAGCATTTTTTCATCATCCACCAGTAGTATTGTGGCATTCCCTGAATGAGGCTTCTCTATTGTCTTTTCCATGTGTCTGGAGGGCTCTCCGGTAACAGGAAGAAAAACTTCAAATACTGTTCCCTTCCCCGGTTCACTCTGAACAGAAATTGAGCCTTTGTGATTATTTACTATTCCATGTATCACCGAGAGTCCAAGTCCTGTTCCTTTACCTTTCTCTTTCGTCGTAAAGAACGGTTCGAATATCCTGTCTATTATATCCGGGCTTATTCCTGAACCGTTGTCGGTTACTTCTATAAGAACATGCCATCCTTCTTTGAGCCCGGGATGAGTTGTAATATAATCATTGTCGATATACATGTTCAGAAGTTTTATAGTTATTTCACCTTCCATTAAGTCCATTGAATGAGCTGCATTTGTGCAAAGGTTGATTAAAATCTGGTTTATCTGCGTCTTGTCGGCTAGTACGGTATCAAGCTCCGCATCTATGATTGTGCGGATTAAAATTGTTGCCGGGAGTGTGGCACGGATAAGGCTCACAGCATCTTTTATAACAGGTGTAAGATTAAGAGGTTCAAGTTTTTTTTCGCCTTTATAGCTTATTGACAGAAGCTGGCTTACCAGATCACGGGCCCTGTAACATGATTGAAGTATCTGCTCAAGATTTTTACGCACAGGCCCGACAACTGATGGTGTGTTGATTGAAAGTTCAGTCAGGCCCATAATTGCTGTCAGTATATTGTTGAAGTCATGGGCGACTCCGCCGGCAAGCGTTCCTATGGCTTCCATTTTTTGTATATGATGGAGCCTGGTTTCAAATGCATTTTTTTCAATGGCAGATTTTCTTGCTTCAGTCATGTCTCTGAAGATGCCTATGATGTAATCCCGGCCGTTTAATTCAATCGGTGTTCCGGTTATGTCACAGTATATTAAAGAACCGTCAGATTTTTTCACCGGAATATTCCTGGTCATTTTGGTTGTTCCCGACGCAATCCGGTTGAATTGATCAATAACAGATTCGAGTTTATCTTCGGGATGGATATCATATAAAGACAGCTCCAGGTGTGATTCAGAAGAATATCCCAGCATTGAGAGGAATGATTTATTGAAAAGATCTAATTTTTTTGTTTCAACATCGGCAAGGACTATCCCGTCTATAGCATTATCGAAAAGCGCCTTGAACAGGCTTTCATTAGCTGTTGATTTTTTTATAGCTTTCTTAAGGTTTACTTTTGTTTTTTCAAGGCTGTCGACCTGATCCTGCAGCTGCGGGTAGTAATTTTTTTTCAGTGAGCTGTCGCCAAGCCCCATTATTTTTTCTCTAAGAGCTTTTTTTTCTGCTGAACCGTCAGAGGGCTTTAGCATAAATACCCTCAATGTCACTTATGGAGGCGTCGCGCGGATTTGTCACCATGCATGGATCATCGTAAGCAAATTTTGCCAGCTGGGGGATCATATCTTTTGTAACACCGAGTGAACTGAGGGTCCGGTTGATTCCCGCTCTCTGCCTGAGCAGGCAGATTTCATTTATCAGGGCATCCTTTACCCTGTCATGCCCCATCCCTTCGGTGTCAATTCTCATGGCTTGTGCAATCTCGCAATATCTGTCAGCCGCACAATAAAAATTGAATTGTACTGCATTATCAAGCAGAAGAGCGTTGCATTCACCATGGTGAAGGTCGAGCAGCCCGCCAAGAGAGTGTGCCATTGCGTGAACAATGCCCAGGCTTGCGTTGGAAAATGCGAGCCCGGCCAGCAGGCTTGCAAGCATCATTCTGTCTCTGTATCTCAGATCCTTTTTGTGCTCACATGCGGGTACAAGATTTTGAGTGATAAGTTTTACGGCCTTCAGCGCATTTATATCTGTTACAGGTGAACTCGCATTGGAAACATAAGCTTCAAACGCGTGAACCAGAGCATCCATTCCTGTCTCGGCAGTAAGTTTTGGATCCATTGTTGTTGTTGTTATCGGGTCGATAATGGCTACGTCCGGTACAAGAGTTTTGCTTATAATCGCGATTTTTACTTTTCTGACGGAATCGTGGATTATGGCAAATTGTGAAACATCAGCACCGGTCCCGGCTGTAGTCGGGATACAAATAAGCGGAGGGCCGGGCAGAGCGACATTGTCAACTCCCTCAAATTCAAGGATGTTCCCGTTATTTGTGCAGGCAATACCGATCCCTTTGGCGCAGTCCATCGGGCTTCCGCCGCCTACTGCAACAATCATGTCGCATCCTTCCCGTTTGTATGTCCCGGCCCCGTCCATCACTTCATGGCCTTTGGGGTTAGCGGTGATATTGCTGTAAATGATAAATGGTGTCCCGGTTCCTTTAATATATCTTTCAACAACTTCAGCCCAGCCTGCTTTTATTACACCCGGGTCTGTTACAATCATCACCTTCTTTACCCCGAAATTTTTTATATACCGGTCAACTACTTCAATTGCACCGCTGCCGAAGAGGAATTCGGGAGCCACAAATTTGCGTAATTCAAAAGGATTGTAAATTTCCATACTTTTCCTCCTTTAGCTGAAGTGTCTCCATACTGATTATATAATTTAAGTTACAGGCAGGAATGGTCATAGTCAAATAGATTTGCTGAATTTATAATTATGAATAATTTATACGCACGGCTTTTATATGGACTGATATTTTAAACATGAGCAGTATTCTGCATCTGCGGATGCCATTGTTTTTTAATTTAGATTGTCTGCATAACAGTATATAAGTTTTCGCCTGTTGAATAAAATTGATTTTCAGTAAAGAAAACGTCAGGCTCGAATTTTTCTTTCAGGATATAAATTTTTTATCTGTGTATCAGAAAAATTAAATCACACCCTGTTAAATTTATTCCCCGATTAATGTAATAAATTTCTTGCTTTTAATTTAACAATGAATATTATAATTCTCTGAGCAGTTCATCATATAAAATAATTTTGCGATTTGATGAACTGATTAAAACAATGAAAAATAATCCGGAAATTAAGAAATAATATGGCACAAAAAGAAGAGAAAGTCGCGTTGCTGAGAAAGGTGGATATATTTTCACAGCTTCTTGAATATGAACTCGATGTAATAGCGAAGTACAGTGAATTTATTAAACTCAAAAAAGGGCAGGCTATTTTCAGCCAGGGTTCATCGGCTAACGAACTTTATGTAGTTGAAAGCGGAAGAGTGGGAATTATAAGTTTTGAGAATGACGATGCAAGAATTGCACAGATAACAGCAAATGAATCTTTTGGTGAATTCGATTTTCTCGGCAGGATTGAAAGGAGTGCGGCAGCTTTTGCCGAGGAGGATTCACAGCTCCTCAAATTCCCGGCGATAAAATATACTCCTGATGAATTATTTCATGAACATCCTGTAATATTTGCAAGGCTCCTTTACCGGCTGCTTGGCATAGTCTCTGAAAGGATATGGAGCGTTAATAATATGCTCTATGACAAAACTCACTGGCTGCAGGATCTTAGAAAACAGCTGTTATGCGATAAAATGACCGGGCTTTACAACCAGATATTTTTAAAAGAGGACTTTGTCAACCTTCTGCCGTCAATCGGAAAGAACGCGGCGCTTCTGATGATCAAACCTGATAATTTTAAGGATATAAATGACGGGTTCGGCCATGAGGCGGGGGACCAGGTTCTTAATCTTCTGGCAATTTTTCTTCAGTCAGAGCTTCAGGAAAACGACATTGGCGTAAGGTTCAGGGGAGATGAATACGCGGCTATACTTATTGATACCGATAGAGGCCACGCCGTAGCGAAAGCTGAAGATCTGCGTACAACTTTTTATAATATAGATTTAACCGGTATAACAGGAGAGGCTGGTATCACGATAAAGGTCAGTATAGGAATAGCAATGTATCCTGATGATACGGAGAACAGCGCCGACCTGGTAACAATCGCGCATGAAAAGATGATGACTGCCCGCGGCAAGGGCGGAGATATAATTATTTCGTGAAATGGATTTGATAATGATAGATAGATTAAGCAGACTTGAAATATTTTCGGGATATGAAAAAACTGAACTGGAAATATTAGGAAAATTTTTTAAAGTGAAAAAATTTAATTCCGGGGAACCTGTGATTAAACCGGGCGAAACCGGGAAAGAACTTTTTATAATCCTTACCGGAGTAATTCACAGTACGCTTATACTCCCTGGAAGTATTGACCGCAAACATAATGAATACAAACGGGGAGATGTTTTTGGAGAGTTGCCGGTTTTCGGACACAAACCGGATTTTAATTCATACAACGCATCAGAAGGCGGTGAACTTCTTGTAATTGAAGAAAATGATTTTATAAAACTTATAGAGGAATACCCGGTCACTTCTATAAAACTGATTTCAAGGCTTCTAAGTCATACAATAATGCAGCTCAGGAAATCGAGCAGATTTCTTGCTGATGTAGTGGAGTGGGGGGAAAATGCCAGCAGGCGGGTTATCACCGATGAACTTACAGGTTTGTACAACCGTGCTTTCCTTGATGACGCGCTCGAAAACTTTTTCTATATATCTCAAAGCAACAATAAGCCTTTATCCTTTCTTATGCTTGATACGGATAATTTCAGAAAAATTAATGAACTGATCGGCCATGAAGCAGGGAACAGCGTGATAATTGAATTTGCAGGTATAATCAGAAGAATAATAAGCAAACATGGAATAATGGCGCGCTACGGCGGCGATGAATTTTCAATACTTCTTCCGGAGACCAATCTTAATACTGCCGTTGAGATAGCTGAACAGATCAGGGAGAGTGTGGAGAACTTTGATTTTTCGAAACATCTTGGCGGCCATGATATTGTGATTACAACAAGTATCGGAATAAGTTCGTACCCCGACACGGCGGCTGATCTCGTGTCATTTAAACAAAAAGCCGATGATTCGCTTTACAAGGCAAAAGTATCAGGGAAAAACTGCATAAGGTGTATAGAGTGAGGTGCTTACATCTTAATGATTTCTCCGCCCCCGAGAATTACAGCATCGGGAAATTTATTTTTTGTATGAATCGCAGGATAACCCGCCGGCTCATCACCTAGAGAAAACGAGCCCCAGTGTATGGGAAACATTTTCGCGGCACCAAGTTCCCTGAAACCACGGATCGCCTCGGACTCATTCTGGTGCGCGTAGTGCATAAACCATCTTGGCTGTGACGCTCCGGTAGACATGAAAGCGTAGTCGATCCCCGGATACTTCAAAGCAATCTCTTTATACACCGGTGAGTAACCCGTATCTCCGCATACAAATAATCTCTTTTTACCTGTATCAATCAGGAATGAACCCCAGAGTGATTTATTCGTATCGAAAAGCCCGCGTTTCGACCAGTGCTGTGACGGAAGAAAAACAATATTCGCAGCTCCGGTGTTATGCTCCTCCCACCAGTCCATCTCTTTTACTTCAGCGTCTCTTATATCTGTTATATCTGAAGCAAGGCCTTTCGGGACAATGAACTTTGTTCCCTGCGGAAGGCAGCTGATACTTGTCTTATCGAAGTGATCATAGTGGTTATGAGTAAGAAGAATTATAATCTCACCGCTGATACGTGAAGCCTCATCATAGCTAAGCGCGGAGGGAACTCTTCTTTTTTTTACGAAAGTGATATCTCCGAATACCGGATCGACCATGATTACTGTCCCCGATATTTTTATAAGCATCGACGCATGGCCAAGCCATGTTATAAAATTATCATTACTGTTTATATACCCGGCTGTAAGAGGTTTGAAATCCGGGAGAAAATTTTCTTCATACTCCGCGTAACCGGGCCTGTCCGCAAAACGCCACTTAAGCATTTGTGAGAATCCTTTATCCGGCATAGGCATCCAGGGATTAAAGTATTTTCCCTCTTTCTCATGCCCGGCATAAAAAAGCGTTTTGTCAAGAGAACTTATAGCTTTTTCCCATCCTGCTTCATCAAAATCTTCTGATGATGAATCCTGCAGCGCGTACAGAAGGGTTGTTGTCATAAATATTACCGTAATTATATATAGTTTTTTCATATTTAATTTCCCTTCATTATTCAATCCATTATAAAAATCTGCTTAAAAAAAAGAGTTATCTTTTTGTGAAATGTTGCAAAAAAATTTAAAGAATTGCTAAAAGCGAAATACTCACATTGCCGGATAAATTTGAATTCACGGGTTTTGTACTTATGCCGGAAAACCATAATGGACTCTAACAGAAAATTTTAAAAAAGAAACCATGCCTGTTCAATTATATAAAGATTATAACAACGTATACGCATGGAATGAAAGTTAGCTATTAACCGGCAGTATTAAAATGGCCATTAAACGACATTTTTTCTGCCAATTATCTCTTGACGGAAAATATATATTTACTATTCGTTATGGCAGAATCAATGATTTCATTTATAATTTATGGAGAGCTGATAGCAGGAATATCTTCTGCTGTGAAAATGATTTGTTGTATAGTATTCCTTCCGTAACAAATATTTTTAAGTCTGCTCATAATAATTATAAATTTTGTGATAGAGGAAAATTATGTCTACAGCTAATGTTGCTCAAATTCTGAATTTTACAGAAATGGTTTCATACCAGGATGGGAGTGTTGTGAGCCGCCAGATTACCAAAGCTGATGCCGGTAATGTAACTCTCTTCGCTTTCGATGCCGGGCAGGGATTGAGTGAACACACCGCTCCATTTGATGCCCTGGTGCAGGTGATAGAGGGTAAGGCTGAGATTATCATTGCAGGTAAATCTTTTGTTCTTAATGCAGGGGATGCTATTATTATGCCGGCCCATCAGTCCCATGCGCTAAAGGCGCCGGAAAGATTTAAAATGCTTCTAACTATGATCCGTTCCTGACGGGTCATAACAGTTCGAAAATGTTTTAAGTTCAGTGTTCCATCTGAACGGGGAAAAACGGTTGAAGTCTCCGCTGTCCGCTATTTCAATGATATGTATTGAAGGCCGTATGCGTCTGATTCCGTCATCCCGGTTTTGCATTCCGGTATATCGTTACGCTTTAGCCGGTATGACAAAGAGTTTACTCTTTTAAAAGTCTCATCTTAATTTCCGGCTGTTATGGGAGCCGGAAAGCTGTGATATTTTGATAGATAACAGGCAAGCTGATATGAAAATGATGACCAGATTTTCCATGTATGGATTTCTGAAGAACCTGGATTTTTCAGAGCCGTTTCTTATTCTGTTTTATCTTTCAATAGGCCTGAACTTTCTGCAGATAGGTATACTTGTATCTTTTTTAAATATCTGCGTAAACGTTATGGAAATTCCAAGCGGTGCGCTTGCAGATATATACGGCAGAAAAAATTCTGTGATGGTTTCACTGATAAGTTATATTATATCTTTTGTAATATTTGCATTTACAAATTCATATGCACCGCTATTTGCTGCTGTATTTTTTTATGCGATTGGAGATGCTTTCAGAACCGGGACTCATAAAGCTATGATCTTCGACTGGCTGAGGCTTAACGACAGGCTCTCTGAAAAAACAAAGGTTTACGGTTTTACAAGGTCATGGTCGAAATACGGCAGCGCGTTATCTGTAATCATATCAACAATTATCGTGATCTGCTCAAAAGACTACAGGTGGATTTTTATACTTTCCATAATTCCATATATCATAGGTATATGGAATATGGCATGTTACCCGGATTATCTTAACAAAAAACTTGATAATAAAATAAACATTCCGCTTATTTTTAAACATACTCTCGGCAGTATTAAAACTACATTTAAAAATATTTACCTCAGGAGACTTGTAGTGCAGAGCCTTGGATTTGAGGGAGTCTTTGAGGTTACAAAAGATTACCTTCAGCCGATTCTGAAAGCCCAGGCGCTTGTGTTTGCCGTTTACTTTGCTTTACCGGCAAAAGAGAGTACGGCTGTCATCGTGGGAATAGTATATTTCATTCTGTACATAATTTCCGCCACAGCATCGCGGCGGGCCCATATTTTTGCCGGCAGATTCAAGTCTGAGCAGGGTGCGGTTGTCGCAATGATTTTTACGGGCTTTGCCCTGGCATTCTTTTCTTCGGTCGGCATATATACAAAGTTTTTCTTTATAGCAATTATCTCTTACATTCTTTATTACTTAATTCAGAATTTGTGGAGGCCGATTCTTGTTGCGCAATATGATGATTATGCAGAGAGTTCAGAACAGGCGACTATACTTTCAATTGAATCTCAGACTAAGACGGTCGGTATTACTATAATTGCTCCTGTTGCCGGATACCTGGCAGATCATTACGGTATACAGTCCTCCCTCCTTATGCTTTCATTAATTCTTCTTCTGCTCGGTTTTTATTCTGTCCGGATGCAGAAGTCAGAGTAAATATAAAAGCCCTCTCCTGACGCTTCTTTAGACTAATACATCCGGTACCGAATATTACTGCATTTTAAAAAAGTGACTTAAATTTGTTTTAATCACCGCGATTAGATATACTAATATTATAATCTCCAACTAAATTAAACAGAGGATATAACATGTCAAAAGAACAGTCACTTTTAAAAGAATATAATATGAATGGAATCTTATTGAAAAACCGTATTGTAATGGCACCGATGACCCGCAGCAGGGCGGATAATCCCGGCAATGTTCCCACTGATCTGATGGCAGAGTATTATGCCCAGAGGTCATCGGCCGGTCTGATAATATCAGAGGGATCCCAGATATCAAAGCGTGCCGTGGGATATATTAATACACCGGGAATATATTCTCCGGAACAGGTCGAGGGGTGGGAAAAAGTAACTTCCGCCGTACATGCAAAGGGTGGTAAAATATTTATTCAGCTCTGGCATGTGGGACGTATGTCTCATCCTGATTTTCATAATGGAGAACTGCCGCTTTCGGCATCAGCATTTAATCCAAATTCGAAATCATATACTCCCAAGGGATTTAAAGATACCGTCACACCGAAGGCAATGACAATAGGCGAGATCGAAGAAACAATTGCGGATTACGGAAGAGCCGCCCAAAACGCAATGACTGCGGGATTTGACGGAGTGGAGATTCATTCGTCAAACGGGTATCTTCTTCACCAGTTTTTCAGCCGCACATCAAATATAAGGACTGATAAATACGGCGGATCGATCGAAAACCGGGGAAGAATACTCTTCGAAGTTATCGATGAAATAAAAAAATATGTTCCGGTAAAGCGCATAGGTTTAAGACTTAATCCGTCTCTTCATGGAGTATTCGGTATGACCCTTGATGAAGAGAGTATTCCGACTTTTGACTATATTGTAAAAAAACTTAATGAATATGATCTGTCATATCTCCATCTTTCCGAGCCGTTTACAGATGTGACGGATGTTCCGGGTGCCGAGCCTCACATCGCAAAACATTACAGGCCGTTATATAAAAGCACTCTTATGATAAACAGCAATTTTGACAGAGAGAGCGGAAACCGGGTTATTGACGAAGGACTGGCGGATCTGGTAGCGTATGGAAAGCTTTATATTTCAAATCCGGATCTGGTTGAAAGATTTGCGGAAGAAGCAGAAATTGCACCATGGGATCAGTCGACTTTCTATACAGCAGGTCCGAAAGGATACACCGATTATCCGGCTTTGTTTTAATAGTTTAATGGCGGAAGGTATTGATAAACAGAATAAGGATTGCTGAACTTATCTTCCGCTGTTTAATTAAGTAATGTTTTTATATTATCCGTTGAGTATTTTTTAAATACGCCGTGAAAGATTTAAATTATTGAGCATAAAAAAACCGCGGGATTTACTCCAGGGCAAAACCTGACTTGAAACTGCAGTCAATTATATAAATGGTTTTATCAGACTAATTTGCTTTTACTCCCCATCTGGCACTTTTTCATTTTAGTTTTAATCAGGTTAATCTCCAGAAGCAGATTACCGTAAGCTGTATTAAGGCCTTTATCCTTAGCTTCGTTTGCTTCCATCTCTTTTTTCTTAAGAGTTCTTTCCAGTTTTTCAAGACTTTCCACCTGATTCATTATAAAACCTCCGTTTAATATTATGAATACAGTAAATCAACAGCACCTTCCTCCCGGATTATTGATGATTATAAATCTACCCGGTACTCTAAATTACTGTAGAGTAATACTCTAATATGAGATAGCTGTATAGTCAAGAAAAAATAAGTTTTTTTAACTGGAAAAATATTAATAACTAAATAAGTTGTTATGTCACTTTTTGGATTTATCTGAAATTTGTTATTGCTGCGGGAATAGCTATTCCTCCATTTTTTTTGCTTTAATTAACCTGTCTCTATCGTTAAGGTTCATCTCCTGTATCCTTTTTTCTGTTATAATATTGTCACGGATTTTCTTTTCATCTTCTTCGAGCTGCCTGATTTTAATCAGCCTGTCCCTGTCGCTGGGGTCAAGCTCATGCATCCGTTTTTCTTCGATGATGTTATCGCGTACTTTTCTTTCGTCCTCCTCCATGAGCCTGATTCTGATCAGCCTGTCCCTGTCGCCGGGGTCAAGCTC
>DAONFJ010000053.1:0-7911 GCA_035403545.1 Spirochaetota bacterium | reverse complement strand
CCTCCTCCATGAGCCTGATTCTGATCAGCCTGTCCCTGTCGCCGGGGTCAAGCTCGTGCATCCGTTTTTCTTCGATGATGTTATCGCGTACTTTTCTTTCGTCCTCCTCCATGAGCCTGATTCTGATCAGCCTGTCCCTGTCGCCGGGGTCAAGCTCATGCATTCGTTTTTCTTCGATGATATCATCACGGATTTTCTTTTCATTTTCCTCAAGGAGCCTGATTTTTATCAATCTCTCCCTGTCGGTCAGATCGGATTCATGCATACGTTTATCTTTAATTAATTCGTCACGGATCTGTTTCTCATCCTCTTCTGTACGTCTTGTTTTAATAAGCCTGTCCCGGTCAGTTGTATCAGATTCATACAGCTCTTTTTCCCTGACTATTTTTAAAAGATCGTCTTTATTGCCTGATGGTGACATGTGGTGCCTCCTTTGATAAATGTTAAGCTAATATAATTTTAAGTAAAAGAAAAGTCCTGAAAAATATATAAAATATTATTAGAATAGAGCGGTTTTGAAGTATGAAAATTTTTTTGTTAATGGACTTTTAAATCAGAATTTACTTAATTTAATCAGGATGTTAATTGGCGGTGTTCCTTCAGAAAAGCAGTCCCAGGGAGAAATGAAAAGAATAATCGTTGCTTCCGGCCTTTCTGAACAGGCTCCCTTCTATCGGGCCCAATGGGCTGAGGTAACCGCATATCAGACCATATGCGGCGGATGTGTCGCTGTACTTCAGAAGATTATCGTAGTTATCAACTGCTTTTCCTTCATTCCATCTGGCAATTAAAAAAAAGTTTTGGTAAAATTCATATTGAAGATCAACATAATATACCCAGCCGTGTATAGCGGTTTTTTCCATCATTTCATATCCATTAAGCGGGAAGATCCAGCTTTCATACCGGTTGGCGCCTCCAAGTGCAAACCAGTATGATGGAGGAGTCTGCCTGGATGTAACCGAACTCATTGCTCCTCCGGTATGGAAAGCGAATTTCTTCCATAGTGGAAGTGCCGCGTTGGCATCTATAAGTCTCCGGTGGAAAGGCTTCTCCACAATGGTATCGTTATTTAATGATTTATCTGTTCTGACATAGTCAAATTCCGTTTCCGCAAATAAACCGCGTGTGGGATAACTCTTCCTGTTCATTGTATCAATCTTCATCTTTGCAGTGTAGGCTAATACATCAAATTTGTAGCTGTTCCGTTCGGGATCTGCTGTAATATCAGCATCAATAAAAAAGAATTCTTTTCTAATGCCGAAAGATAAAAGAAACCAGTTGGAATAGAATGAGTTGAGATTCAGGGATGACGACTGGTACCAGAAATTATAAACTGCAGTTTTATTACTCCCTTCGTAGATAAAAAAATCCATATTATAAAGATTTGAGTTAACATCGAGCCAGACACCGGGATCAAACGGCGTATAGATGAGATACGTAAAATCTAAATTGCTGAATTCACCTAACCTCGCTTTAATTATTGTTTCAGTATTTTTAAAAATGAGGTTTCGGATTTGAAATCCCATCAGTACAGCACCTTGTAAATCTGAATCAAATGAAAGGCCGAAGTTTATAATAGATTCGGAGTTCTCTTCAAAGTAAAAATCGAGAACATTATTATCTCCATCTCTGCTGATGTTGTAATATACCCGTTTAAAAAAATTAAGCCCGTATATGGTATTTATTGACTTTTCAATTTTGTCCGCAGTTACCTTCTCGCCGGGTTCAATATTAAGATACTGGGTAATGACCCTTTTTGAGATAAATTTCAGATTATGGTATTTTATTCTGTTAATTATAATTCCGCTATCTTCACCGGTCAATACTACTCTGTCCCGTTTTTTTATATCGTATATACTCATTTCCGATGATAATTGTTTAAGCTTAATCGCCTGCAGCTGAACGGCTTCATCACCTTTTTTTATTATTTCGTCTGTACTGTCAAAGTCAAGTGCGCTGAACTGGCTGACTTGCGGAATGATCAGAATATCACAGAGCTTCCTCTGCTCTATTGTTTTGTTTGCACCAAGAAAACTGAACGCCTGCTCCATGATAACCGGAGCGGAGGTCAGTTCCTCCTTCTTATAAAGCATACTGCTTACATCGACACCAATAATAATATCGGCGCCCATGTTTTTAACTTCTCTGACAGGAAAGTTATTCGCAACACCTCCGTCCAGGTACACCTTTCCGTCTATCTCTACCGGATCAAAAACAGACGGTATCGCCATACTCGCTCTTAATGATTGGGAGAGGATACCTCTGTCGAATACGACACCCGTACCATTTTCGAAATCAGTAGCGACACAAATGAAAGGAATCGGAAGCTCGTTGTAATTATTTATATGATGCGCGCCCCAGGAAAGGCGTGAGAGGAATAATCCTGTTCTGTGCCCGTTGACAAGACCCCGAGGGGGCTTAATTCCGTCTTTTGTTATATTAAGGTTAAACGGGTATTCATAAAAATATAGTTTCTGGATAAGATTTGCACTTGCCCTGTCAGGCTTGTTTTCGAAATAGCGGATCCAGTCTGTATTTCTTGCTATTGCCTCAAGCTCATCTACGGAATATCCCATTGCATAAAGAGCAGCTATTATACTTCCCATACTTGTGCCCCCGATGTAATCTACAGGGATTTTCAGTTCCTCCAGCTTTCGAAGAACTGCAATATGAGCAAAACCTTTAGCGCCGCCGCCGCTTAGGACAACTCCGATTTTCGGCCTTTTAACTTTTTCCGCCCCGGTTAAACGGGCAGGTAAAATCAATAAAAGTGAAAAGAACAATATAAAGAGCATTCGTGTATTTATTATCATGGACATAAATGTCATCTATCCTGTTATAAGTTTCAATTATTTTATTTCGTCCTTTACGTCATCTTTACTGACAAGTTTATTACGAAGGCCATTAAGTTCCGTTAAACGTCTGCTTATTATATATGCTGCATTCCGGTAATCATCAGAATCATCGAATGCTTCTTTTATATTCATCGAGGCGTGTTCTGTCAGCGGAGTTCCCCCGGTGTAGGAAACACCTCCCAGCTGAGTGATATTTTCTGCAGTTCCGGGTGAGGAATCGCCAAGATCCCAGTGAGGCAATCCGATTACCGTTACTATGCCGTTAAAGATGTAATATACAGGCAGGATACAGGATGAAACACAGCCGGAGGTACAGTTCTCACGTTTCAGCTTTTTATTTATATTCTGAATTTCCTCAAGCGCATTTTTATTCAGCTCGATAAGTTTATCCACTGCTGGAATATCTTTTTTAGTCAGAGATGCCGTATCCGCAGGTATTTCAAGTCCCGGGCGGATTGCCATTGGAGTAAAAAATTTTTCTGTGTCTGGATTTTTATCATAATCATCATTAACCAGATCGATTTTAATACAGCCGCGTAATTCGTAATCCATACTTTTATACAGGCTGCGCTGAAGAATTTTACTTTTTATAAAAACTTTTCTGTCATCAGCGGAAACAGTGAACGCAATGGGCTGAAGGTTAAACTCAAGGAAATAATTATCAATAATGTTTTTAATTTCCGGATCAGATGAATTAAGTAAATCCGGAGGAATTTCAATTGCTCCCTGAAGCAGCTTGGGTTCACCGGAAGGGTGCCCTATAAGTTCGGGGATATATTTTTTCTGAACTGCAGGGCTCCAGAGGTCTACGGTGTGAAATATTAAATCAAAAAATTTTCCATTGGAATGGACTCTCAATGTCGCCGGTGTATTGAAATAATAAAATCCAATAAGTTCTACTGATAGATCTGCTTCACCGGATTTTGTAAGTTTACCCTTATAATTTTTATCCTGAGTTTTACCTCCAGGCAGTTCTTCAGGATAGTCAGTTATAATTTCAGTTTCATCGAACAGTTCATCAGTTCTGACAAATTCCCATTTGCTGCCTGATATCATTTTTTTCCAGTAGCCGTAATAACCTTTGCTGTCACGTCCCTGGACTCTCAGTTCGCGGGCTGAATTCCCTTTGCCTGTAAGCAGGATTGTAATATTTTTTGTTATGGCCGCTTTTCCGGATCTGTTTTTCCTGTTTAAGAGTATCTCTTCAACCGGTTCCTGCTCGCGCCAGTCAGGCAGGGGAAGGGTCCGGATTGATTCCATGAGCGGAGCAATATCCTCTCCTCCGGTCCTCTTTTCCCTTTTATATACAAACCTCAGCGCGGGACACCCGCCCTCCAGTTCATAGTCAAACATCCTTGTGTACATCCTGCCTGATTTATTAATTACAAAAACTGCAGATGCCGAAGCGCTTAAATTTTCAATGATAAATCTTCCGCGTTCGGGTGATGCAAACGCCCTGCTCCATGATGCGGGGAGCCCGGTGTCTGTATAACGGATAATCTGCCCGCCGGGATCGACCATATAAATTGTCGCGGTAAAACCAAACTCGGTTCTATTACCGTCAATATCCTCCCAGTAGCCCACAATGTCATTTGCACTCATCGGGGTAATTCTTTTCCATGGAGCAGTCATTGTGCTTAATGAAAAACACCATGTTTTATTTTCCGGCAGAAATAAAATATCTGTGAAAGGTGATCCGGTTTTATCACTCCATGTTGTATTTTCAGTGAGAGTCGGCTGCCATATATAAAATCTGCCTTGATTGGAAACCGCAGTAATCATTGTCCCCTCTGTGGAAAACTGGACAATTCTGTCAGTATCCCTGAATGATGAAGCATTTTTGCCCCACGGGACGCCGGTTTTGTTAAAAAGCTCCCAGTCTCCCGCAATGCCCGTATTTTTCTTATTAGGCTTTATCCATATTTTCCCGTCTTTAAGAGCATAAAGATATTCGCAGGAAAAACCCTGTTTCAGATTTTTAAAATATATATCATCAGGAAGTTTTTCCGGAGCTGATGATGCAGATGAGGTAAAAAACAATATTGATAAAAATAAAAAAAATCTATTACGCATAACACTCCTCAAATTCTGTTTTAAAACCGCAGCGGATGTGACAACGGGATGAGAAAGTTATCAGAACTAAATTTTCTATCATAGTGGTTTCTGGTTTTCATTAATGCACTCGAAAATCCCGGCTGTAAATATAAAATACGTGATTCGCTGGCTGTTAAAAAATCTTTCCTGATTGCGCCAAGGTCCACAAAAGTTGTTCCTCCAAAATTTTTATTTGTCAGGCACATTTTAGGGAACCAGCCGGGGAAGTGAGAATGCCCGGAAATCCAGATATCAACTTTGTATTTTTTCAGAACATTGCTGAACCGTTCTGAATCTTTTATTACCAGGCGTTCCAGATGTGATGCCGCAATTCCGCTCCCCTCCAATGCTCCGTGGGTAACAGTAATAATTATTTTATCCTGGTTATTGATTACAAGGTCTTCCCACCATTGAAAAGTTTCATCTGAAATGTATGTCTGCTTCCCCGGCCTTTCGTTGGAGATCATCAGTATAAGCAGATTTCCTCTGGTCACGGAATAATACAGCCGGTTATTAATATACTGTCTGTATAAGCCGATTGCCCTCCAGTCATGGTTTCCCGCAATCTCATGCCATTCATTTACAGGGGCCTCTCTTCTGGTGTTGAGAAACCATTTAAATATTTCCTCAAAATTCGAGTGCTGAACAATATCTCCGGCGAAAATTGCCATATCAATTTTATTAAAATTTTCCCGAATATCGGCAACAGCGTTTTCGTACTGGATTTTTTCTGTCTCACTACGGGGCTGAATGTCAGAATGCGCCCATATTATGAATGAGCCCTCGTTCAGGCTGTCGTCTTTTTTGTTGTAGCTGCATGATAGTATTAGCAAAAGTGGAATGATTATATAAGTTGTTATTTTTTTCATAATATTTTTATTCAGCTTTAATCAATTCAATATACGACTTATTCCTCGGAATGTCATCGTATATTGAATTTTTATACAACTTGAAAAATCTGTTTTATCGGTTTAGGGCTGATAAGAATATGTGTTATGGAGGCCGTTATCCTGCCCGGATTATATGGTGTTCTTTTTTTCATAACCCAGCGGAACGTGGTAATATTTAAAAGGCTGCTCCGCAATCCAGCCTGCTTTTCTGTCTGATTTTCTGAAAAGATCCCTTGATACCTCCCTCATGTTCACTGATACTCCAATGAACAGGTGGCGCTGCGGATCTACATTTTGATTATAATCTTCATCATAATCCGTATAATCCCTTGTATAATATCCTGCATCCAGCTGAATGTAGCGCATGAATTCGGGTATATCGAAACCGATATATTTAAAACCGGCAAGTTTGAAATTAACCATCCATTTTGCCCCGCTGTAATCTCCGGCAAAATTAAAATATGTTTTATCGTTTTCTGATTTGAACGCTTTAGAAGGGACGTAAGACTCGGTGATTCCAATAAATTCATCAAGCACCGGATACCTGTCGAGAAGAAAAGCAACTGCAATTCCAGTATAATCTGCAGTTAAATCTTCATATGAAAACCCGTATCTTCCGGTATATGCGTCTCCGAGTTCTATCATAGTTCCGACTAACGCCGCAGTAAACGCTGAATAAAACAATGCCCTGCCGCGGCTCTGCTCGGTATAACTGAACAGCGAGTACGAAATTCGTGATACTGTATAGTGCGCGAAGAAGTGGCCGGCTTTGTCTGCGCCGCCGGAATCTGTATCTCCCTGAAACCAGCGTTCATGCGCTGAATGCCACTGTTTCTGCTCACCCCAGTCCCACATGGCAAATCCGTAAACAAGATGGACAACCGGAACTCCGACAAGAACAGAATAACGCATACCTGCTTTAAAATCTGTTTCTCCCGGAGTCCAGAATGGATTTATATCAGCAGAAAGCCCTCCGGCTGAAAAAAATGAATTACCGGAATTTTTTTCTATATCTGATTTACCGGAAATACCGGCGTTTTCTTTTTCTGTCTGCGCGGAGGCGTTTTGAATTGCTGTTGAGGAATAAACAAAACAGATTATTATAAAACTTAAAAATTTTTTAAACATGGCTGCTCCTCCGCTGTAAATTAAATTTAATTTAAGAGTAGAGTCAATCATCCGTGACGGTTATTCCCTTTTAAAATCCCGGACTCCCCGCTTAAATCTTTACCATTGATTATAATAAAATATTTTTAAATTAACTGCATGATTAAACGTTAACGTTAATTTGTTCAAACAGGTTTGCCGGTTAACCTGGCTTAGGCAATATTTTTTTGATAACCAGTGAGGTTTATTTTATAACAGGATTTTTTTTAGCCATTTACTTCTGCTCGTGAAGCAAAAATAATCTTTTCGTGATTCAGTATTAAATCCTCAAAATAGAGAGAACGGCTGATTTTTCAGGTATCTCCCTTCTGAATCATAATTTAAATGATGTATGATATTATTGAATCCCGCATTTTTTATCGCCGGCGCGTAATTAAACCATAAAAATTTGTAGTCTTATGATTATTCGGAAAAAATAAACCTCACTGGTTAATAAAAAAATATTGTCGTTTAGAGTAGTATGATTATGTTGTTAATATGTTGTTAACGCAAACGTTAAATTAACTGGTTAAGTAACAGGATATTATATGAAAAGCAGAGACAGAATTTTAGATGCGGCAATACCGGTTTTCGCCAGAAAGGGGAGACATGGTGCCCATATGGAGGAGATTGCAGCTCTTGCCCATATAAATAAGGCGATGATATATTACATATTTCACAACAAGGATGAACTTTACCTCGAAGTGCTGAAATTTGTATTTAATGAAACGTCGTTTTCAATTTCAGGGATTACCGATGAAGATGCAGACAGCCGCAAAGGGTATGCAAAAGTGTTTTCAGATTTCATTTCTTCACAGATATCGTTTTTCGCCGAAAACAGGAATTATACAAAAATTATGGTCGATGCCATGAGCAGCGGAGCAGAGGAGATGCCTCTGGCGATAGAGTTCTTCAAAAATAATCAT
>DAONFJ010000052.1:0-25480 GCA_035403545.1 Spirochaetota bacterium | reverse complement strand
TTTAATTAATATGATGAGTTATATGACTTTTCAATATAAAATCGTTTTTTTTAAATGGGATAATCCATCTAAATGAATTATCCGTATAAAATAGAAAAGGCTGCCTTCCGGCAGCCTTTTCTATTTTGCGAACGGGGGGCTTAATTAAGTCCCCCGTTCTATATTGTATGAAACTCATTTACAGTAGATTAAAAACCTGCTGATTACAGATTTTCTCCGCAAGCAAAACTTGCGTCGTCAATTTTCATGAGAGACATATCCTCTTTCCTGATAGCTTCAGCATAAGATTTGGATGTTGGAAGTATATTCTTGATGTAATACTCCGCGCTGAAAACTTTTCCCTGATAGAAAGCAACTTCTTTATCTTCTGCCGGAAGAGCTTTGAGTGCTTTTTTATCTGTAGGATCAATTCCTTTAGCTTTGTATATCGCCTGAAGTTTCTCTTCAGCAACACCGGCCATCCAGAGGTGGAGCCATGCAAGAGATACGCATCCGACAAGGTTGAGGAAAGGATAAGCGTTAGTGATCGGAATCATGAACTTGCCTTCTTTACCGCAAGCCGCAAAGTACATTCCCATTGCTGCCATAAGGTCGATATATTCCTTAACATCTTTCGCCATGTCGCCAAGTCTTGCGTCACCTTTATATGCATCAAAAGTTTTATTCATTTCTGAGAGGTAATTCATAAACACTGCGCCTTTTTTCGCGCCGAGTTTTCTTCCTACAAGGTCAAGAGCCTGGATTCCGTTTGTACCTTCATAAAGAGATGCAATCTTCAAGTCTCTCATGAACTGGTGCATCGGGTAATCATTACAGAAACCGTATCCGCCGAAACACTGGATACCAAGCTCTGTTACTCTGAAGCCCATATCTGTTCCGTATGCTTTACATACAGGAATAAGGAAATCCATAATTCCGCTCCACTTGTCAACTTCCTCGCCTGAACTTGCGTGAGCTTTATCAAGGCAGAGTGAGCAGAGATAAACAAGAGCTCTGAGGCCCTCTGTGTGAGATTTCATCCACATAAGCATTCTTCTAACGTCAGGATGCTGAATGATCGGAACGTTTGGAGCATCAGGATTCATCATATCCTTGATATTTTTACCCTGAACACGCTCTTTAGCATAAGCAAGTGCGTGGAGATAAGAAACAGAAGATGTACTCGCGCCCTGAAGGCCCATTCCAATACGCGCCTCATTCATCATCTGGAACATAATGGCCATACCTTTTCGCTCTTCTCCGAGAAGTTCACCGATACAATCATTGTTATCGCCGAAACTCATTGAACATGTTGCGCTTCCTTTAAGGCCCATCTTGTGCTCAATACCTGTACAATGTACATCATTGAACTCACCCATGCTTCCATCATCTTTAACTCTGTATTTCGGAACGATAAAAATTGAAATACCTTTAGTTCCGGCAGGGTCACCTTCGATTCTTGCAAGAACAGGGTGTACGATATTTTTGAAAAGATCATTTTCACCTGAAGTGATAAATATCTTAGCCCCGGAGATTTTGTAAGTACCATCAGGCTGTTTTACAGCTTTTGTTTTGAGAGCTCCGACGTCTGAACCTGCATCAGCTTCTGTGAGACACATAGTTCCGCCCCATTCCTGGGCATACATCTTTTCCATATAAAGTTTTTTTTGTCTTTCTGTTCCGAATACATCAATCAGGTGAGCGGCACCTGCAGTTGCTTCAGGGTAAAGCATAAATCCCATGTGGAATGAATAATACTCGTATGATGCAAGACAGATACTGTAAGGCATTCCCTGTCCGCCGGATTCAGGGTCTACACCCATTGTAAAAAGACCGGCTTCATTCATAATTTTATGTACGTTATGGTACTGGTGCGGGATGGTTACTTTCCCGTTGTCAAATTTCGCTCCACCTTCACTGTCCACTTCCTGGTAGCATCCAAGAACGTGCTCTTCGCAGATCTGCTTTGTGAGATCCAGAGTCATTTCAAACATTTCCTGATCAAAGTCAGCAAATTTCTCAGTTTTGGTAAGATCCTGAACTTTTAGAAGTTCAAATAGTACAAACTTCTGGTCACGTGAATCAACTATACGATCCATAGAAAACCTCACTTAGTGTTTTAAGATATGTATTTTTGCAGTAAAGCCGGTAGCTTAAATTTTCTATGAACCATCACCCGTCAAAGCTGATTATGCTCATAACGCCGACCGATCCAGCCTGCTTTACTTTTTTATTTTAATTATTAAGATTTTACCTGCCGCACCATAACGGCAGATAAGACACATAATAATCATTAATTTTACTATTTGAATTTTCCGTAGATTAAAATCCACAAAAATTTTGTTTTTGTGCAGAAAAACTGGCTTTATGGTAAAATATAGGGTTTTAAAGCTGTTTATGAAGAGAGCCAGAGCCCAAAATGGGTCAAATCGGGGTCAGAGCCTCGTATTTATCATGAAAATTGAGGATCTGCCCCCTGTATACTATATATTTTTAATAGTATATCGCCGGCAGAAATAACAAAATCGTTCCGGAAACCGGTTAAAATCTGATTATTTTTTAATAAACTTTCCCGGAGATTCTATTTCTTATAGTAACAGAGGTAAGTGGAAGAATGATATAATCCGGCAGGTGCTGTATGAATTATTTTAATTTATCAATATTCCTTCTTTCATTTTTTCTGCTGTTGCTGATGCAGATGACTGGGGATGAAGCTTCGATACGGTTTAACCAGAACGATGCTTATCCCGCAGGATTCTATAAAGACGGTACTCTCCCTGATAAAACAGCTTACCTCACTTTTGACGACGGCCCGTCCGAATGGACAGGGGATATTCTAGACACACTCAGGGCGGAGGGGATTCACGCTACATTTTTTATATGTGCCGACTGGTCTCCACGATCGGACAGGAAAAACAACAGTTTCATTAAATTCAAAGATATCCTTAAGCGCATGATTAAAGAGAAGCATGAAATCGGAAATCACACAATAGATCATAGAGATCTTGCCAGGCTGTCTCCAGGTCAGATAGAACAGCAGCTTGATGAAAATCAATATATACTGAACAGAGAACTCGGATCAATGGCGCCGCAGATGACACTGATAAGGCCGCCTTTCGGTTCTCCATGGTATAATAAAACATCTGACATTATACGCGCCAGGGTCGGGAATAAAGTCAAAACAAGAGGTCTGCTGATCATGTGGTCAAGATATTCAGATTCAGGCGATTCCGTTGACTGGATAGGCGGAGACTGGTACAGGGACAGCCCGAGAGTAAATATAAATAACGCAGAATTTCACAGGAGAATGTTTGAGATCTACAGCCGTGTTATAAACAGGGCTGACGGCCTTGGCATTGTTATCCTTTTTCACGATACCCATCTTACAACTAAAACAGTTCTTAAAAAAATAATACAGAAACTTAAAACGATGGGATACACATTCGGAACCATGGAGGACTATGCGAAATGGCGATGGGGCAAAAACAGCGCAGCGATACTAAAAGACAGGTTACCTGAATTTCAGAACTGAAATGACAACTCCCGTGAAAAGAATAAAATTTAATATTCCGAACACATTAAAAACCGGATCGGGTGAAATCAGCGAAGCCGGAAGCATTAAAAGGATAGACCCCCATATCCCCAGAGCCCATACAAGTGAAATATCTGACGAGGATTTTCTCTTCCATATTTTATACACCAGGGGAAAATTAAAAAGAGGCATAATTATACCCGCAGCCATACCTGCAACTTTTACGATGTCGGTAAAATATTCTGACATAAAGATACCTCTGCTGAAAGTTTATTATTAAAGTACATTCTCTCAAAAAAACACTTTCTATGGATTCCCGTATTCACGGGAATGACATTTCCGCTAACATCAATAACATTGTAAATTATAGTCAATTGGAAAAACTGATCCCCCATAGAGCAGGAGGTTTAAAACATTTTCTCCTTCTCCCGTTGTCTGAACCGTTGATTAACCTGATTTTTCTGATTGTGTTTTAATCTTTTAATCATAGTTAATCACTTAAATCATCTGCAGTCAACAGTTCAGGCAGAAGAAAAGAGAGGCGATAGCCAAAACATCTGGATTATTGCCGTCAAGTCCGTACGCCCCGGATATCCAGAATCCTCTTCTTCAAAAAATTAACCGGATTAACTATCGGAGTAAGGCTGCTTGCCGGCGCTTCATCGACCATAAGCTGATCCCTTTTAAAAACTGAAAGTGTGAGCCCTCCCCTGCGCGAACTTGTCTGAAATTCCCATACTGCATTTATAAAAAGTTCTCTCGGGAATACACCTTTAATCCCGGAGAAACCCCACGCTCTCAATGAATCTCTTACAATTGTTGTACAGCTGTTACTGAACTTGCTGAAATCCCTGTAATATTCAGGTTTTGCAGGATCAACCGGAGTATCATATATCTCTTTGAGTTTCCTGCGCAGAATTGATTCAAGTCCGGCCGTTTCTTTGCCTGTTATACGGGCAGTATGAATTGTGCGCATAAACTGGCGGCCGAATTTATCGAGGTACGGCCTTTCCGGATCTGATGTATCAAAAAACCCGTCCGGTGAAGGACTGAATCTGCCGAGAGCAGGACGGTAGAAGTATTCCTCTTCTGTCATTATTTCACATTCATTCAGCAAATGGGAAAAATTAAAGATAAAACCGTTAACGTTTATCGCCAGGTGTCCCAGTATTGACATCGTATACTTCACCAGGCGTTCGTTGTAGTAAAGTTCAACGAACGGTCCGCTATACCTTTCTCTTTCAGGCCAGAGAAGAACAATGTTCTTTCCGGTAGTATAGTCAGCCTCGGGGAGTATTCTTCCGCATAACATCGTCCCGCGCCAGTGTTTCCAGTATCCTTCCCATATAGAAAATTCTGAAAAGAATTTCTCCCCCTCACTGTTTCTAAGAAATATTTCAGGGCCTTCTCTTACAAGCAGGCCTTTGCCGGCATTACAGTTCACTTAATAGTTCTCCGGATATTTTATCGTCTCTCTTTCCATTCTGCGGCAACCGGCCTTTACTTCGCAGTCACTGATCTGTATTTCATCAGGAAAAACCTGCAAGTTTAATCCATTATAAAAAATATGTAATACGAATCAGCAATAATTCCTAAATTTTTTTAAAATAGAAAATGCTCTATTCTCCCCGCCGCCTAAGGCGGCGGGGAGATATAATCGTTTATTTTACACTAAAATATATGTTAAGGAATTAACATTGAATACAAATTAATAATATTACGATTCTATAAAACCTTTCCCTGAAAAAAAACAATTTATTTTTTTCTGGACATCCAGATAAAAAAAGTCCGGGTTATAAAGCCATAAAAATTTTCAGAAAAGGAATCATAAAATTAAGTTCATATAACACCGCTATTGACGTCAATGCAACCGGAATCATTTTCCGCAGAAAAAATCTCAAAAAAAAGTACTTTTCCGGAGTTGATATGGATATTGAATTTACAGTAACAGCGGGATGCCCTCAAATTCGCTGATTCCGATTACCGCTACTGAACGACAGCATCTGCCGATGTTGACTATACGCGTACTTTAGTAAACAGATATACAAAATCTCTCAGAAATATATCAAACAACGGATAATTTTTTCATATGCCAGGCTGAAAATAATAAATTTGAGTTGATAAAATAATTAATATTGATAAAATTGCAAAATTGCGCTTCTCGAACCGATTTGTTCTGAAACTAATCTTTGTTAATGTATCGACGACATAACACGTGCCGGGTCATCGGGTGATCTGCCAAGACGTTTCTGATTTTGACTAATCTGTCCGTGAGCAAAAAAAAAACAAAAAAATTGGAGGATTTTTTATGAGTAACAACAATTTTGCAAATCCGGCACCTGTGGGGCTCCTGGGATTCGGCATGACTACCATTCTTCTGAATTTTCACAACGCAGGATTCTATCCGCTTGATGCAATGATCATGGGGATGGGTGTTTTCTTCGGCGGACTCGCACAGCTTATTGCAGGTACCATGGAATTCAAAAAGGGCAACACATTCGGCCAGGCGGCTTTCATGTCGTATGGCGCATTCTGGATGCTCCTTGTATTCCTTTTCCTCGTTCCCAAAACTTCTATGGGGGCAGCATTTCCGGTATGTAACACATCCATGGGCGTATTCTTTACAGTATGGGGCGTTTTCACATTCTTTATGTTCATTGGAACATTGAACAGCAACCGCGCGACACAGACTATTTTCCTTTCACTTGCAATTCTCTTCTTCCTCCTTGCTGCAAGAAGATTTTTAGACAGTGAATTGCTTGAAAGAATAGCAGGATACGAAGGTATCTTCTGCGGTTTAAGTGCTTTCTATACAGCACTTGGCGAAATCCTCAACGAAAAAATGGGCAAAACAATTCTGCCGCTTGGTTAATCTTTATAATTGGTATATTAATAAAAAGCTGCCGGTTAAACGGCAGCTTTTTTTATATACGCTCTCAACAGAACTGGATCGCGAGCCGGAATCACAGTTTTAAATAGTTAAACAGATAAACCGCAACATTGCAGTACCGCATGCTCTATCAAACCGCTCCATCCAGCGCAAGACTCTGAAAAAATATACACGAAGTAACGAACCCCTTATTTTATAGTGATTAATTTTTTATTTGCCATATACTGGCTCGATTTTTTTTAGTAAATTAGTTAATTTAATATCAGTTGTTTTTAATGAAGGTAACACGTTAACACCATATTTGTCTTACTGTACATCGGTCATAACATCGAAAAAAATGTATACCGGACCTGAAATAATTTGAGGAGAGCCTCATGAACAATTTATCTATCAAGCAGAAACTGTTAACAGCATTTCTGACTATCATACTTCTTGTCCTGATTGACGGGACATCAGCATATTATATAGAACACAGAACATCAGTACTTGCAGAAAATACCATAGGACTGCATAATGAAACTATAATGTTGAAAAGCAGACTTATTGATCATATCCAATGGACGAATCAGCTTCTTGAATCCGCCGCCTCGGGAAATAATTTTACCGGCCTGACCGATCCGACTAAATGTGAATTCGGAAAATGGTACTATAAATTTAAAAGCACAAATGATTACTCCACCTTAGACCAGAAAAGAAAAAAGCTGATTGATGACATGGAAAGCTATCACTCAAGCCTTCATGCATCTGCTGTGTCTATAAATTCCGCAGGGAGCATCAGCAGGGCGCTGGAGATTTACAGATTGGAAACAAAACCGAATGTAGCCGGCCTCCAGGAACTTTTCAACGGCTACATCGGAGAAATTGATACAATTATGGAGAAATTCGAATCCGATCTGAAAAAATTCCAGGAAATAGCAGTAATTATCAAAATCGTGATTATACTTTTTATAATGCTGGCATCATCGGTCATCACCATTATCACAATAAGAGATATAATGAAATCTTTTCGTCTGTTCAGTTCCGGATTTAAAAAAATCGCGGAGGGCGACCTTACTACAAAGATTGACAGCAGCGGGGATGATGAATTCGGAAGGCTTGCTTTTTCATTTAACAGTTTCGTAAAACAGGTCAGGGAGGTAGTTAACGAGATCCT
This sequence comes from Spirochaetota bacterium, assembly GCA_035403545.1. Lineage (GTDB taxonomy): Bacteria > Spirochaetota > UBA4802 > UBA4802 > UBA5550 > WRGT01. Next base: position 17,926 of record DAONFJ010000052.1, on the reverse strand, counting down.
TGATATGTCGGCACAGCTTGCCAGTTCATCGGAAGAGCTGGCATCTACTTCATTGTCATTTTCAGAAAACGCGCAGAGCCAGGCAGCATCCTCTGAGGAAGTTACAGCGACAATCGAAGAGATCTCGGCCGGAATGGATGGAGTAGCTGTGGGAGCACAGCAGCAGTCGGGGCGTCTGGACAGCCTTGTTAAAATCAGAGAAGAACTTAATCTTGAAGTACAGAAAATGCAGGAACGGATAAACATCACCCTTAAACTTTCAGAGAATATTGCCGGCAGGGCGATGGATGGAGAAACGTCACTGAAAAATATGGATGGAAGTATCCAGAAAATCGGTAAAAGTTCCGGTGAAGTCACAAATATAGTCCAGATCATAAACGAGATATCGGAGAAGATAAATCTTCTTTCGCTCAATGCCGCAATTGAAGCAGCACGGGCCGGAGACTCGGGCAGAGGTTTCGCTGTTGTTGCCGATGAAATCTCAAAACTTGCCGACCAGACCGCAAGAAGCATTAAAGACATAGATTCTCTTATCAAAGCAAATGAAGTCGAAATACAAAGCGGCCTGGTAAACGTAAAAAGCACCGTTGATATTATAACTGTCATCATTCACGGAGTCAGCGAGATCAGTACGATGATGCACTCAATAAACGACGTTATGGACGAACAGATAGACATAAATAAACGGGCGAATAACGAAATGCTGCAGGTCAAACAGCGGTCTGATGAAATAAAACATTCATCAGAAGAGCAGAAAATTGCCACTGAAGAAATAGCAAAGTCTATTGCAGACATAAGCCATATTACACAGACAACAGCTTCGGGCGCAGAAGAGATGACGGCAAATGCCGAAGAGATTGCCGGCATGGCCGACAGGCTGAAAGCACGGGTTGACTATTTTAATGTTTAGGCAGGCTCAAAAAATGATTTCAGATAACGATAAGACTCCGCCTCAAAGTACCAGGACAAGCCTGAAACAACACACTGAAAGTGAAATGAAAAAACTGTCAAGTGCAGTTGAACAGGCTGCAGATATAATCTTTATTACAGATACAGCAGGTTCTATTGAATACGCCAATCCGGCATTTGAGCGTATAACAGGCTACACAATAGAAGAAGTAATCGGTAAAAAGCCAAGTATTATGAAATCCGGAGAGATGGATAAAAGTTATTATAAAAAGATCTGGAGCACAATACTCTCAGGCAATCCTATTAATGGTGAAGTAAAAAACCGCAGAAAAGATGGTTCAACGTTTTATTATGATCAGACAATTACCCCTCTTAAAGATGAAAACGGAGTTATAACGCATTTCATTTCCACCGGACACGATATCACCGACAGGAAAATTGCCGAAAACGCACTGAAAGAAAGCGAAGAGCAGATGAAAATCTTTGTAAGACATACACCTGTTGCTGTTGCGATGTTCGATAACCGTATGAGGTATATGGCGGCAAGCTTGAGGTGGTACCGCGACTACAACATAGAAAATCAGGATATAATCGGCAAAAGCCATTATGAAGTACTCCCCGATCTGGAGAATATGCAGGAATGGATGGACATTCATAACCGCTGCCTGAATGGAGAAAGCATAAGCAAAGAGCGAGACCTGATTTCAAGGATAGACGGTAGCATCGAATGGATACGGTGGGAAATACATCCCTGGAAAACTGATGACGGAAATGTCGGCGGCATTATTATTTTTACCGAAATAATTACCGACAGGGTGGAAAGCGAAATCAGAATAACAAATGAACAGGCAAAAGCACAGCGTTACCTCGACATTGCCGGAAATATTTTTGTTGTAATTAATAAGGAACAGAATGTTGAACTGATCAATCAGAAAGGCTGTGAAATAACAGGATACCCTGAAAAAGAAATTATCGGCAAAAACTGGTTTGACCTTATACTTCCCGAGGATAGAAAAAAAACATTAAAGAATACATTCGACGAATTGATTAAAGAAAGCCTGGAAGCAAAAAAATATACTGAAGATGTTATTGTAACACGCAGCGGAGACGTGAGGACTATTGCATGGAACAATACAGTCATACGGGATGAGAACGGAGAGATTACCGCGACATTAAGTTCCGGTACTGATATTACCGAGAAAAAGCAGGCAGAGGAAAAACTCCTTAAGCTTAATATGGAGCTTGAGGAACGGGTTAGCATCAGGACTCTCGAACTCAGGGATGCCCTTGACGCTCTGCGGAAAAATGAACAGCGGGCGATGCTTTTAAAAGAAATTGCAACTGCTGCAAACTCGGCTTCAACCGCTGATGATGCATTCAGGATTTCTCTCAGTAAAATCTGCAATTATACAGGATGGCCTGTCGGTCATGCGTATATTCTTTCCGGTAAAACAGACAGGCTTTTTTCATCACAAATATGGTATATGCAGGATGAAGAAAAATTTTCTGCCATTAAAAAAATTTCTGACCTTTACGAATTCAAACCCGGGGAAGGGCTCCCCGGCAGAATTATGGTTTCCGGGATTCCGTTATTAATAGAAGATATCTATAAGGATGAAAATTTTATCAGATCAAAAACCGGGATTGATCTTGGCGTAAACAGGGCTTTCGGATTTCCCGTAATTGTGAAAGGGAAAGTTGAAGCGGTACTTGAATTTTTTACGGATCAGGCAGATGATTCAGGCAATGATTTCCTTATCATACTTGAACAGATTGGCCAGCAGCTCGGTTATGTTCTGGAAAGAAAACGTGTCGAACGGGCACTCAGGGAAAGCGAAACAAAATTCAGGACAATATTCAATGAGAACATACACTTTCTGCTGGGATTTGTAAGTCCTGAAGGTATACTTCTTGACGTCAATAATGCTGCACTCTCCTTTTCAGGGGCAACACATGAGGATGTGATAAACAGGCCATTCTGGGATGGCCCGTGGTGGGCAGACTCTCCCGAGGACAGAATTAAGCTCAGGAACGCAGTTAAGACTGCTTCAGGCGGCCAGGCTGCTCAATTTGAAGCCGTACACCGTGATAAAGATGGTGAAACTCATTATGTTGATTTTTCACTTTCGCCTGTTAAAAACCAGGATGGAGAGGTGGAATATCTTATTCCGTCAGGTTTTGATATTACTGAAATCAAACGCGTACTTAGAGAAAGAGAAATACTTATTTCAGAAATGGAGAAACGAGTTAAAGAACTCAACTGCCTCTACCGGATATCTGACTCGATCCAGAAAAATCAGGATATTGAAAAAGTCTTTGAATATGCTGTCAGTATAATTCCGCAAAACTGGCAGCACTCCGGTGAAACTGCAGTCTGCATAACTTACGATGGAAGAAAATATACTTCACCCGGTTTTAAATATTCGGAATGGAAACTTACAAGCGGTATAATAGTTGATGGTGTAGAGACCGGGATGGTGGAGATATTCTATACCGGTAAAAAATCCGATCCTGATAAAGAGCCGTTTCCGGTTGAAGAACGGAACCTGTTAGACGGAATTTCACATCTTTTCAGCCTGATGATTAAGAAAAAAATCACCCAGGATGACCTGCAGAGAGCGACAGTGGAAGCCGAATCGGCCAACAGGTCCAAAAGTGAATTTCTGGCTAATATGAGTCACGAGATAAGAACACCGATGAATGCAATTATCGGGATGAACTATATGCTGAAAAAAACTGATCTCAACCCCAAGCAGAGGGATTACGTCTATAAAATAGACATGTCGTCCCAGACACTCCTTGGAATAATTAATGATATCCTTGATCTTTCCAAAATCGAAGCAGGGAAAATTGAACTGGAGAATATTGATTTCAACCTTCATGATACTTTCGTTAACCTGTCAAACATGATCGGCTTTAAAGCACAGGAGAAAGGTCTTGAACTGATAATCTCAATTGATGAAAGGATACCAATGGAACTTAGGGGAGACCCGCTCCGCCTTGGGCAGATACTGCTTAACCTGGCGAATAATGCGGTTAAATTTACAGATTCAGGTGAGATTGTCATAGATGCAGCTGCTGAACAGTTTTTGGATCATAAAATCAGGATAAAATTCTCTATAAGCGATACAGGCATAGGTATGCATCCGCATGAAAAAGAAAAACTCTTCCAGCCCTTTATACAGGCCGATTCATCAACTACAAGAAAATATGGAGGAACCGGCCTGGGGCTCGCAATATGCAAACGGCTTGCCGGGATAATGGGCGGAACAATCGGTGTTGATAGTGAATACGGAAAGGGAAGCGTATTCTACTTCTCGGCCGAATTCGAACTTCCGGAGATAATGAAAAAGAAAACCAGACTGCCGGAAGAACTCAGGAATAGAAGAGTACTCGTTGCAGATGACAACAATACATCCTGCCGCGTTCTTGCAGCGTATCTTGAAAAGCTTTCATTTAATCCGGCAACAGTCCATAGCGGATATGAAGCCCTGGCCGAAATAGAAAGAGCGGAACGTGATAATGAAGAACCGTTCTCCTTTGTTTTCCTTGACTGGGACATGCCGGAGATTAACGGAATTGAAACCGCGCAGATAATAATTAAAAACCATACGCTTAAGAAAAGGCCGAAAATAATAATTGTCACAGGATACGAGCAGGAGGAGATATATCTGATGTCGGAAAAACTAGGGCTTGAAGGTTTTATAGTCAAGCCTGTTACATCATCTACCCTTCTGGATGTTATAAGCAATTCTTTGTCGCCGGAAAATCTGATCAGTAATTCAGAGAGGAATTCAGACGAAACCCCCGCGGGATTATCCGCGATAAGAGGCGCTGCAATACTTCTGGTAGAAGATAACGGTATAAACCGCGAAGTAGCCGGTGAAATTCTTGAGAGTGAAGGATTTCATGTAGACACGGCTGTAAACGGACTTGAAGCTTTTAAACTGCTGAACATCAGCACACCCGGGAAATACAGCCTGGTACTGATGGATCTCCAGATGCCGGTGATGGGAGGGTATGAGGCTGCCAGGTTAATAAGAAATAATATCAGTTTCAAAGAGCTTCCGCTTATCGCGATGACCGCTGATGTCGCATATGATACAAAAGCAAAAGTTAAAAAAAACGGCATGGATGGGTATATCAGCAAACCGATAAATACCTCTGAACTGTTTCAATGCCTGGTGGAATTCATTAAACCCCTGGAAAACGCCGGGAATAAAAAATACTATCCCCGTTATTCCGGTATGGTAGACACACACTCTGTTGACAGTCCGGTTTCTATATACGGCCTTGACTGGCAGAAGGGCCTGGATATCCTTAGAGGAAATGAAAAATTATATAGAAAACTGATCTCAAATTTTGCGGATTCATACCGTCACGGGGATGCATACCTGAAAGAAATAAGTGAAAAGGATGATGTCCGTAAAATAAAAGATTTTCTTCACACATTAAGCGGAGTCGCAGGAAACCTCGGATTCACAAAACTTTATATGCTTTCAGTCAGTACTGCCTATGCAATCAGTAATGATGACAAAGAAACAGCTGAATCCGGAATTGAAGAACTGATCCAGAACCTGAGACAATCGGTTGAGGACATTCTCAAGTCAGAAAACATTATAAATAATTTATACAAGCCAGATGCAGTGTATGCTGAAAATATGATAACCAGCCTTGGCACACTCAAATCATTACTGGACACAGATCATGGCGAGGCACTGACACTGATTGAAACAATTCTTGACTCATGCGATGAAACGATATGTATTAACCGGATAAAAAAAATATCAGCGTCCGTTAATAACTTTGATATTGATCGCGCCAGAGGGTTGATTGACAATTTTCTGAAAGAGCTTGAGCAGGAGAACTTATGACCGTTAAAAAAAAGATACTGATCGTTGATGACGTTCCGGAAAATATCCAGATTCTTATTGAAGCAGTGAGAGACGAATATTCTGTTATAGCAGCAACGAACGGAGAGAAGGCTCTTGCATTATCGCTGGTGGAACCGCTCCCTGAAATAATTCTGCTTGATGTCATGATGCCCGGCATGGACGGATATGAACTGTGCAGCAGGCTTAAACAGAATGAAAAGACAGCCGGAATTCCGGTCATGTTTATAACTACCATGAATAAAGAGATGAATGAAGAGCGCGGCCTTGATCTTGGAGCTGTTGACTACATAACAAAACCGATAAATCCCTCACTGGTAAAAAAAAGAATCAGAAATCAGATTGAGCTCAAGCTGCACAGGGATCATCTGGAAATGCTTGTGAAAGAAAGAACCACCGAGATACATGAAACCCGTCTCGATATAATAAGGATACTCGGCCGTGCAGCTGAATACAAGGATAATGAAACAGGCATTCATATTGTCAGGATGAGCAAATATTGTGAAAAAATCGCACTCACATACGGCCTTGGGGCTGAGAAGGCTGAACTCCTGCTCAATGCATCACCGATGCACGATGTCGGTAAAATCGGTATACCGGACCGTATTCTTCAGAAACCAGGCAGGCTTGATGAGAGGGAGAGAGAAATCATGAACACCCACGCATATGCCGGATACAAAATTATCGGGAAACATGACTCGGAAATATTAAGCATGGCTGCTGTGATAGCATACGAACATCATGAAAAATGGGACGGGACAGGCTACCCGCGCGGGCTCAAAGGGGAGGAGATAAACATATTCAGCAGAATTACTGCACTTGCAGATGTTTTTGACGCCCTTACCAGTAAACGTGTATACAAGGATGCATGGCCCGTTGAAGAAGCCGTTGAATATATTAAAAAAGAAAAAGGAAAACATTTTGATCCGGATGTTGCAGATGCATTCCTTTCAATAATGCCTGCGATACTGGAGATAAAGCAGGAATTCAGCGATGAATAAGGCTTTTTTCAATTCCAGCGAATTATCCGGTTCCCGGATCAAATTTATCAGTTTTTGTATTCATATATTCTATCCATTAAATATGAAATGAGGAGAGAATAAAGCGCAGAGACTTTATTCTCTCTGTTTATTACTGTTATCTAATGGTTCCGTCCGGTGCAACTCTCCCCTCGGCACATGCTTTTATCACTTCCATCTGTTTTGTGGTCATGGAGATTGACGGTACACCGAGAAACAGTTTCACGTATCCTCTTGTAAGAAAGTTATCCGGCGCGAAGCGGTTATGGCATCTCTGGATCAGTTTTGTTTTATTTCCGGGAAGTTCCTGAAGCACAAAATTCCATGTCCATGCAAACTCTCCGAATGGAATAGCATTAAGAGCGAATGCATTACCCTTGTTTACCGGCGGTTTGCGTGAGTCAGAAAGCATTGTGAAATATTTATCTTTAACAACTTCAATCACCTCCGAGCCGATACCCCACTGGTGGTAATATATCCATTCGCCCGGTTTCATATCCTGCCACTCAGGTTTAATTATATAAGTATTGTGAATGTCAAAGGTAAAAACTCTCTCCAGCAGTTCAAAGCTGCAGAAAGCTGACCTTCTTTTTAAAGTTCTTGAGAGGTTTGTCGATTACTCCGCCCTGTTCCAGGAACAGATAAAGCGAAAAGAAAATAAAACAAATACCCGCTTTCACAGGTACCTTGCAAACTGCTGCGGCGGCGGGATATTCATGATGCTCTACAGCTGGTTCCAGGACTCGCTGAATCCGTGTGCTGATGATATAGGTGAGGTTCTGGGCAAATTTTACAAATTTATATTTGAAGAAACAAAGTATTATGATTCAATCGGAGAAGATAATCCTGAAAAGTGAACTTCATTAAAAGAATGAACCGGGCCATTAACTCCTTCCTCTTTAATGCATAAGCCGTTTAACTATCTTGGTTTACCCTGAACGCACGGATTGCTGTCACTGCTGCTTGAAGTCAATTGGATAAAATCTGCGCCGGATATTGTTATACGGCATATATTGCTGTTCTGGATAAAATATAAATATCCCGAATCCGGAGTCCACACAGGAGATTCCAGGCCTGTAAATGCATAAATATCAGCCGGTGTAACCGGCAGCGCAGCAGATGTATCTATCAGTGAAACATTTGAACCGGATATTAAAGCGACATACTTCCCGTCCGGAGACCATGACGGGTTGAATCTGCTTGACGGGCTGACAAACACTTCCTGTAATCCGGTTTCCACATTAGTTCTCGAAATCTGGTTCGGCCCGTCCATCGAGGCAATAAATCGGCCATCAGGAGATACGGTAAGATTTAAAATACCTGAAGGCGCTGACACCTGTTTTACAAAAGTACCATCTGTTTTAATTATAAAAAAATATGGTACGGGATTAACCATTCTGAAAAAAACAATATTTTCCCCGTCCGGCATGAAGGTCGGGCATCTGCAGTAATCCGCCCCGGACGTAAAAGTTAACTGTTTCTGCCCGCTGCCGTCAGGATTCATTATAAAAATTTCATCATTCCCGTCTCTGCTGCTTTGAAAAACAATCTTTGTGCAGTCCGGCGACCATGATGATGAATCATTATTTCCTGTGGCCGTGATCTGTCTCAAACTTTGGCCGTTGATATCCATCAGCCAGATATCGCCGCTTCTTGTAAAACTCAGCAGAAGAGGCTCACCGTATGTACGGTCAATCTCGCATGAATTTAAAAATAAGAGCAGAGGAAGAAGGATAATACTTCTGCGGGATAAATATATTTTATTCAGAATGTTTTTCATAGTGATCTTTATTCCTTTATACTTTTCAGCCGGCTCAATAAACAACATAGCATGAAAAAGTTTTTAAGCATAATGAAAGATTACAATACAGCAAAAAATCAAGTAAATTTTCAAATTTCTAAACTCATTTCAGCTCTGAACCGGGAGACTTTAAGAGCTGCAAAACCGGTAACATACTTGACAACTTATCCTGGAAAAGATCAGTTATTTGAAATTAACCATTATCCTCAAACTGAAAATAATCCGGAACATGAAAAACAATCTGCTTCTTATAATAATCTTTATAATAATTATACCTGCCGGGCTGTTCAGCGCCGATACCGGCCAGGTTACAGATATCAGGCACAAAGGCCTCAGCCAGACCAGCAGGTTCACAGTAGATTACTTTTTAATGAACAGTATAGGCTCGCCATATTCCGAGGAGCTATGGCAGGAAGAAAAAAACGCCCTCATGGATCTGGACATATTTGCGGATGTAGAGCTTCAGAAAAATAAATCAGCGGAAGGCACAATTCTCACATACAGCTACAGGGAACTCCCGCCTTTCATTGTATTTCCAGCGATGAAAAGAACTGACCAGGACGGGCTCCTCATGGGACCGGGAATTACTTTCATAAACCTCTTCGGTACAGGTATACACCAGGAGTTTCTCTGCAGAGTCACGGTAGTGCCGGAGGTTCTGCGTGCCAGGGAACTGCTGAGTTATACACGCATACCGGATGTTTACGGGCTGATGTTCGACACCGAAGTTACAATCAACTATTTCAGATCATACAACGCTCTCAAACTCTTTGATGAAAATTCTTTTTACTCGCAGGCGGAGTTTAAATACAGGCTGAAAAAATATTACCGCATCATCGGATCATTGACATCACTTAACACAAAACATGACCGGGATTCAAAAATATTCAGTGCAGACGGAGAAGCCATGAATATGTATGCAGGCACCGGAGAATGGGATTACATTCCCGGGGCCGGCATCGGCTTTGCGGTTGACACAAGAGAAAGGATCATGAATCCGCACAAAGGAATATACAATGAAGTCAAATTCACACAATATGGAGACAAGCTCGGCGGTGATGGAGATTATTCCGAGTACACTTACGATTTCCGCGGATACATTCCCATAGGGCTTCATCATATAATACACCTGAACATGCTGGGGCGGTACAGGCCGGGAACAATTCCCGCTTACGAATTATATCATGCCGGAGGAGTAAACAGCCTCAGGACTTTTGAGCCCGATCCTGATATATGCGGCCAGCACGAACTTCTTGCCACGGCCGAATACAGGTATGAGCTATTCGCTAACAGGCAGATAACTGTTTTTGATATGAACGGATACTACGGCCTGCAGTTTGTTTGCGGAGTTGACAACGCACTGGAATGGCTCCCTGACGAGTCTTTTGAAAATGGACGATATTACAATTCCCTATATGCAGGCGTACACCTGCTCGTTCCGGTTCTCGAAAGGGTAAGGCTCGAGTTCGGAATAAATTCTCCCGACATGGATGAGAAGAGCGTTAAATTCGGCATCAATATCGGATGGTACGAAAAAGCATACACCCAGAGGCGCCGGGCCCGTTAGAGAAATAAAGTTTTTTTATTTATTTTGAATGCACCTTCGAATACTAAATTCTTGACAGCGCAAACTTATGATGAATAACATATCCCTGTTCATTCCAGTAATTATTAAATAAATTGTTACACAAACTTTTACCATGATATCAGAGGTATGCTCATGACTGAAAAAATATTTAACTACCCGTTTTTTGTGAAGGGGGATGTTGACGGTTTCATTGGACTCTTTATAGATAACCTTGTTAACCTGCTGCTCATTACCGGGCTCTGCCTTTCCATCGGTATGCCCGGAGCGCTTGTATTCGGGAAGATACTCCCCGGTGCCGCCCTGTCAATACTCACAGGAAACCTGTTCTATTCATGGCAGGCAAGAAAGCTTGCTATAAAAGAAAACAGAACAGATGTCACCGCACTACCCTACGGCATAAACACGGTAAGCCTTTTCGCTTTTTTCGGATTCATTATTGTGCCTGTATACATTCAGACCAAAGATGCAAACATTGCCTGGAGAGTCGGAGTCGCAAGCTGTTTTATCAGCGGAGTATTTGAAGCGCTGGGAGCATTTGTCGGGGAAAGAATACGCCGCATCACTCCGCGCGCCGCTCTTCTGTCAACTCTGGCGGGAATAGCCCTTGCTTTTATAGCACTTAACCATATTCTCCCGCTCTGGGACAAACCTCTCATAGCGTTTATTCCACTTGCGTTTATCCTTATTGAATACTTTTCATTCGTAAAACTTCCGTTTAGAATTCCGGCAGGACTCTATGCTCTTGCTGCAGGAGCAGCTGCTGCATGGGCAACCGGTTCAATGGACAGAACTGTTCTGGTTAAATCCGCGGAAACTGTTTCATTCTACATGCCCGGTATAAATATTCAGGAAATAATCACAGGGTTCAGGGAAATGATTCCATACCTTGGAATATCCATCCCGATGGGGCTGATCGCTTTTTTCGCGACAATCCAGAACCTTGAATCCGCGGCAGCTGCAGGCGATGACTATCCGGCGATGCCCGCACTCGCAATGAACGGTGTCGGTACTATAGTAGGATCATTTTTCGGCTCACCGTTTCCCGCAACAGTATACATCGGTCACCCGGGCTGGAAGGCAATGGGCGCGAGAGGCGGATACTCCATCCTTAACGGATCGGTAATCGCTCTTATATGTTTAACAGGACTGATGAGTGTAATCTCGGCAATAATACCGCTTGAAGCAGGTTACCCCATACTTTTATGGGTGGGGATAATCATAACAGCCCAGGCGTTCCAGACGACTCCATCTAACCACGCTCCTGCAATTGCACTGGGGCTTCTCCCGGCAGCTGCGTCATGGGGGCTTTCACTCCTGAGGCAGTATATCAATGTAGATGGAAAATATTCGATTGATCAGATGAACAGCATGATCTCGGCTGCGATGCCTCACATGAAAGGTATAATCCCCTTTTCGGAAGGGCCGCTCCTTTCTGCCATGTTCCTTACCGCTGTAGGAGTATACCTCATTGAAAAAGATTTCCTGAAGGCGTTCTGGTGGACATTGCCGCTAATCGTATGCTCGTACTTCGGATTCATACATGCAGCATCAATTGGAATCAATGCAGGCGGAATGATACCTGCAGGGTACGCGATGTTCGGAGCAGTGATACTTGGAGTTTATTTCTACAACAGGTTCAGTAACGGGAAGAATGCACAATGAAAAACCGCCATTCCGGATGCACTGATTAAAAGAACAGGGCATATTCAGTAAAATCTCTTATCACTATAATTCACGTAACACTTAAGTGATTATAGTGATAAGGATTATCTCACACTCAATAATATTTCAGATTTATAATTAAACATATTACCACAGGGTGTTACCGTTTCTTTTCCAGATACCAGCCGGTGGTTATAACAGAAATAATCCTTTGAGCAAGCTGCTCTGTAAGCGCGGTCATCGCGCTGTATTCGCTCATGATCGGCGGATTTTTGTCAGAGTATACCAGCTCAGACTCAACAAGTTTGTTTCGAAGCTTCTCCTCGCCGGTTGAAGTATAGATAAGCCGGACGTATGCGTCAAGACGCAGTTTTGTTTCAATCACTTCACCGGAAGAAGTGAATTTCACGGGCTTTGATGAATACCCCGTGAGCCGTACCCTCATCATCAGGTCACTTTTTTCAGAAGAATCAACAAGATAAAGGCTGCTGTTAGTATTAATTTTTTCTCTCAGGACTATACCGAAAGTTTCTTTAATTGAACTGTTTATGTCACCGTCGAAAATTTCATCAATGTATATCCTGCTCACTCCATCAGGCAGCATTCGATTCCCTTTGAAAACATTTAACACTGAAGAATCACTCTCACCTGCCGTAGAACAGTTCGAGAAGATAATGACCGTGAATAATATAATTAATTTTAATCCTTTCTGTTTCATGTACATATGCTGTACCTGGTATTGAAATAAATTTTAAAATCTGCAGTTCTTTGAAATTGGTTAAATACAAAGTAATAATTTATACTTTGTATTTAACTGTATGAAATCAGAATTTTTGGTATTACCAGACACAACCCGCAGTGACACCCACCGCATAGCCGTTATCAAGATAATAGCTCACGGGAAAATCAATAAAAACCGGTCCTATACCGAAACCAATATTCACAAGCAGCTTCGGCCTGTAACGGTCTGATTTGATTCCGCTGGTGCCTGCATCAACAGTAATTTTGCCAGTATCTCCGACATAACCGCTGGCATTACTTGCCCCGTCATCGGTTATAACAACATTCCCTGCACTTTTGAGGGTGATATCCGTTTTGCCATTGAGCACATAATCAAAGCCGCCGCCAACGCCAATATTTAATACATAGAAAATTCTTACACCCGTATAGATTTCAACAGGTATAATATTCCCCTGTGTTTCTATCTCAAAATCAACAGAAGGGTCAATGGTGTAACTGACCGTATATGTTGTGACTGTATCAGTACCGTTGATTTCATCCAGCTCATTATAAAATGTAGTGATATTATTGTAGTGGATCACACCGGATTGTATTGATAATCCTCTCCAGAGAAGAAGCCCCGCCAGTATCGATTTTTCAGAAACCAGCTGATAGGTCAGGTTAAATCCTATAAGATTCTCATCGTGTTCCAGTTTAAAATCACCTTCATCTATATTCACGTGGAACTTGCCGAACATAAAAGAGAGATAAAGCCCATCAAGAATAAAACCGAGATTAAGCCCGGCCTGGGCAACAAATGGTGTAACTCCGATTCCTCCATACACATCACCTGTATCAAGTTCATCACTCAGGTCTTTATAAAACTGAGGGTCATCATTCGGAGCCTGAACCGCGACCATGGAACCGACAGATATTGCAAAAAGATCGTACCCCTGGTAACCCCTCAGAGTTGAAGCATGGGATGAGTATGCACTGGCATTGCCGAATCCGCGCGCAAGGTCAGGAACATCTGAATATTTCGCCAGATCACCGGAGACCTGTGTAGCAATTACACCGGCAGGCCCGCCAAGAGCTGTCTGAAGATCTGTATTACTGAAAGTAACATCAACTGTAAGCGCAGCAGACGCGGGAAATACGGCTGCTATCATAATCAGCAAAATAAGCGTAATCGAAAAACCCGGTCTCTTCATAATCAGCTCCAGATAAAATAGTAGTTAATTATAATTAAACCGTTATCTTTTATCAAGAAATTTTTATCTTTTCTGCTTTAACGTAGTATCATCCAGTTATATTTCAGCACCACGCATTTTATTATTATAACATTTAACAGGTTATGTCTGCCGCAGATTAAGCGCAATATTTCTCTGCGGCATTAAAAAAAAATTTACGGCTAAATCATCTGCGGAATTTTCTGGCCATTGTGGCATGTGACGCATCCGACCTTCTTCTTTGACGCAAAATCCGCTGAATACCGCGCGTTGATGTCGCCTGACATTTTAAACATTTTTACAGCGATCAGTTTCTTCGGAGTATCCTTTTCAGGAGCCGTCATTATATGACAGTAATCACACTTTACACCAAGAGCTGCGCTGATCGTTTTCATCGTGGACTTAAGCTGATCATCACTGATATTTTTAGGAAATACCTGAAGATTTTTAAACGCGGCGAAAAGAGAAACAGTAAAAGATAATGTAATGAGCAGAACAAATAGCTTTTTCATAATACACTCCCGTTTATTAAGTTTGAGCAGATATCTTAGTATTACAGGATTTTATTTCATTTTTCAAATTAATATCATTAAAAAACAGAAATTTTTCATCAGCATGATATTTCATTGGTGTTTTTCGATTTCTTCAATTCGAAAATTTTTCTTATGCATTTTTTATGATGATTAAATTGTTTTAAAATCAGCCAAAAGTATATGGCTCAATAAAATATACAGCAAGATAAACATTCTCACCCTCCATGCTTCTGCGCAATATCCGGCCTGATAATTCCCTTGTCGCAATATTTGGAGTAGTTATACTGAATGTTACGTTATCACCAATTTCTATACCTTGAAGATTTATAGGGCTTCCGACCTTTAAGTACGCACCATAATTAGAAATATTTTCAATCCAGCATTGAATAATAAAATCGCGATGGTTTATTAAAACTTCACCGGGGATTACAATTCGTTCATATCTTCTCTTTTCATCTCCCATAATCCCTCCCGCATAATTTTAAAATTTAATTTGATAGTACATTTAATAATATGAGAATAAAAGTAATTGTCAACCGGCGGATTTTTTATTACGAAATTTTATGTCTGAAATTTTACCGGTTCTGTTGATTTACAGCAAAATATGATTGAATCCGATAAATAACAGTTCATTTGCTGACATGCTTCGTATAAAAATTTTATGTCATGATTAAAATCTGTAACCGTATGATAGAAATATTTTTACCGTGTAAATTCTATCTTTACACTTCCGCCGAAAACTTCATCAGCGTACTTCACTGTCGGCCTGTTCAGCAATAGTAATCTTATACAGAACTTTCAGTATAAAGTTAAATTTTTTACAATGCTAATTCCTCAACATATATTTTTTGTAAAATAAACGATTATATCTCCCCGCCGCCGAAGGCGGCGGGGAGAATAGAGCACTTTCTATATATAAAAAATTTCTGGAATTATTACTGAAATTTTTATAACAAAAATTCTTCTGCTAAAGATTTACTTACAGAAAACCGATAATATTAATTGAGGAATTTTATGATTTCAGCAGACACTCATATTATCGGAAAACTATCCGGCAATCATGTACTTGTTGCAAAAAAGCAGAGTGATGATTCTCCCGACTCGAACAGGCAGCAGGCCATTGACCGGCTTAAAAGCCGCGACAGGGAAGTACGTGCTCACGAAATGTCGCACAGCACAAATCCCGGCCTTATAAAGATCGGTTCAGCGCAGTTTGATTATACAATCGGGCCTGACGGCAAAGCTTATGCCACGGGCGGAAAGGTTACTCTCACAACCGGCAGCAGCAGAACACCGGAAGATGCCCTATCAAAAGCTGAAGCATTAAAGAAAGCTGCGATGGCGCCCGGTGAACCTTCATCTCAGGATTTCCAGACTCTTAATGCTGCTGTCGCCATGGAATTTGAAGCAAGGAACCAGATATACTCTGCCAAAAAAAATAATGATAAAAGCAGCCTCTCTCTTTTAAAAGGAACAAATTTCAGTATTTACGCATAACAGAGAGAATTAACTTAATCCAGGGAAAAAATATGAAAGCAGTAATAGCCGGAGCAACGGGACTTACGGGAAGCACACTCGCATGGGAACTTCTTGCGAGAGATGAATTTACAGAAATCACATGCCTGGTAAGAAATATACCAGGGGAGGACCAGAAAGGCCTTGTCTATCAACAGACAGATTTTGACATGATTCACTTTGAAAAATTCAAGGCTGATACCGCATTCACCTGTCTTGGTACCACAATAAAAAATGCAGGATCAAGGGAAAATTTTTACAGAGTTGATTATCACTACAACTTTATGTTCGCCGAAGCCTGTAAAAGCCGGGGTGTGGAGAGATTTGTACTGATGTCAGCTCTCGGCGCAGACAGCCAATCATCTATCTTCTACAACAGGGTAAAAGGGGAACTGGAAGAGGCAATTATCAATCTGAATTTTAAAAGCCTTACAATAGTAAGGCCGTCACTCCTTGAAGGCCCCAGGACAGAATCAAGGCCTGGAGAATTATTCGCGAGAAAAGCAATGAAACTTTTAAATCCTCTGCTCATCGGAGGGTTACGCAGATACCGTTCAGTTGATGTAGATAAAATAGCGAGTGTGATGGCGGAAGCAGCAATATTAAGCTGCCCGGGTGTAAGAATTATTGAAAATGAGGAGATACTCACTTACAGATGACGATCACATCCTCCATGGCCCCGCACCCCCGGAGGGGGCAAGGATGGATTGCTGCGTCATTAACTATTTTAATTCTGTTAAACTCCTTCAGAATTATGCGGTACTTTTCTCCCGCCCGCTTTTTTCATATACTCAATTTTATTGATTGCATCGACAAAAGAAAAAATACCCGCTACTGAAATATCAATACTCATTCCATTACCGAAAACTTTAAGTATATTGCCGTTGAACTCCTCTTCAACTGTAACAGAGACTTCGCAGAGCGCGTCAGATCCGCCGGTTATGGCAACAAGGTTGAAAGCCTTTATGTGAGCTTTCGTCCCGGTAATTTTTTTAACGGCATTCACTCCCGCGTCAACTCCCCCGTTTCCATTGGATACTTCAAAAAACTCTTCACTGTTCCTTTCATTATCCTTTAAATTCACAAGCGCCATTGGAGGAGAGAAAAGCCCTGTTGAAATCTGAATATTAGAAACAGTGTATCTCCATTTCTGATCCATCTTGTGAAGAACTTCACCTATGATAGCGATGAGGTCCTCTTCGAAAATTTCCTTCTTTCTGTCAGCAATGCACTTGAACCTTGTAAAGAAAGAATCGAGTTCGTCCTGTTTCAGTTCATACCCGAGATCTTTCAGGCGGTCAAGCACGGCATGTCTTCCGGAATGTTTTCCCAGAACAAGTTTTGATTTTGTTATACCCACATCTTCAGGCTTCATGATTTCATAAGTCTGCGCATGCTTCAGAACGCCGTCCTGATGAATCCCTGATTCATGTGCGAAGGCGTTGTCACCGACAATCGCCTTGTTAGGCTGTACTGCCACTCCCGTAATATTCGACAAAAGCCTGCTGGAAGGAATAATCAGTTTTGTGTTTATGTCCGTATGCACATTAAGGATATCACTTCTGGTTTTGATAGCCATAACCAGTTCTTCCATGGCAGTATTGCCCGCCCTCTCGCCGATACCGTTTATTGTACACTCAACCTGACGCGCGCCTGCCTGAATCGCGGATATTGAATTTGCCACAGCAAGGCCAAGGTCGTTGTGGCAATGCACTGCGATAATCGCTTCATTGATGTTTTTCACATTATCAAAAAGATATCTTATAAGGCTATAATATTCATTCGGAACAGTATATCCCACCGTATCAGGAATATTTACAGTTGTTGCCCCTGCTTCAATTACAGCCTGCACCATATCTGCAAGATATTTTCTGTCGCTTCTGGTTGCGTCCATTGCAGAAAATTCAACATTTTTAGTGAATGTAGAAGCAAGCTTAACCGCGTCAACCGCCAGCCGGAGCACTTCATCTCTTGTCTTTTTAAACTGGTACTCAATATGAATGTCCGAGCTTGAGATAAAAGTATGAATCCTGGGATTCGCCGCTTTCTCAAGAGCTC
>DAONFJ010000051.1:0-25733 GCA_035403545.1 Spirochaetota bacterium | reverse complement strand
CATTGTTGAGCTCCTGAGTTTTTAATAAGGGTTTCCCCCATGTTTGATTTAGTATTAAATAGTGCTAGGAGTTTTACCTGGAGGTAAGAAAACTAGAAGAATTTATTGAACTGAATCTAACTTAGGTCATTTAAATCCATTGAGTTTGTTTGTCAACCTTTAATAATAAAAACAGCTAAATAAAGCGAATTTATTCACATAATATTGAAAAATTTGCCATAAATACCGCTAATAGTGAAATATTCAGTTTTCTAATTAAAAAATCTCGATAAAACGATCCAAAAGAGCTGAATTTATATCATAAATAATTCAATGTTAATTCCTTAACATATATTTTAGTGTAAAATAAACAATTATATATCCCCGCCGCCTTCGGCGGCGGGGATAATAGTGCATTTTCTATTGTAAAAAAGTTCAGGAATTATTACTGTAAATAATCATAAAATTATCTTGTAAAAAAATTTTGCAGAACATCTTATACATGCTGAATAGAATTATGGAGCTTCGGCAAGTGACAAAAAATATTAAAAAAATTCTGCCCGCCGCATTTTTCATAGTTTTTATCCTATGGCAGTCAGTAAATGCCGAACCGCTTGTTAAACCGGTTGATACAAAAAATACATTTATTTTATATATATCCCATCTCTTTTTGCCCGCTGAAGGTTCATCAACTCCAGAAAACGGGACTAATGATTTCAGCATAAATATAATTCAATCCAACACAATTTTTGACATTTATCATTTCGAGGAGCATGGGAAACAGGGTACTTTTGACCTAGAGACAACTGCGGTCTATTTTAACTATATAAGACAAATTGATGAGCGTACGGCAGTTAAAGCGGTACTCCCCTTCTATTACCATGGCGGCGGTTTCATGGACGAATATATAGAAAGTTTTCACAAAGCCTTTCCGGGTGATGGACTTAAAAACGGCGGAAGAGAATACGGCGGAGATAACGAGATCCATATCCGGTACCAGGCCGCAGGCGGAGGACCGGATATCAACGAATCATTCTACGGGACAGGAGATCCCTCTTTCTTTATAAAAAGAATACTGATTCACAGCAATCCCGGTATAACCGGCTCATTGGGTATAAAACCGCAGACCGGTAATAAAGCATTCATCAACTCGAATACTACAGACTTGGGTATTAATCTTAATGCCGATTACAGTGCCGGAATATTTTACTTTTACGGAATGGCAGGATACAGTTATTTTTATGGTGAAGGATTTTACAAAGATGAACTCGAACAGTCACGGGACTATATGCTGAGTTCCGCTCTTGGAGCCGGAATTGCATTATTCGATTCACTTTATTTTTCAATACAGTTTTACTGCCACAGCAGCCTCTATGAAACAGAAATTGAAAAAATAGACTACGTTACAATCATCAACTCCTATTCTGTAAGATGGCAGATGAGTGAGCAGTTTGTTCTGCAATTCTGTTTCGATGAGGATCCTGTAACATACGCGGGTTCGGATATAGCTTTTTCTTTACGGTGCGAATATACTTTTTAAGACTAATCAGCTGTCTCACGACAATACATTTTCAGCAGGGAAATGTCCGGATAAAAGTCTGCCGGCAGCATAACTGTAATAATTAATGACGAATCTTCCCGCCGGATGATATTTTTATTATAATAAAAGTAAATACCGCGTTTCATTCCCCTGTTTTCATACAAAGAAAATTTGACAAGTCAGGACTTACTTGTTTTAATTAATTTAACCAATAAAATACTTCCCCCGAGGTAAAAAATGCCGGAACTCAAACGTTTGAATATATTTGAAAAGATGCGGGGATTATATACTGATGTAATGAGCGTCAGGCGGAATACTCTTGTTGAAATAGTAAAAATGATATACGAAGACAAGGCGCCTGAATACGTGGAGATGATCCCGTACAATGTAATACAAAAAGATGTCCCTACCTACAGAGATTCAGTTTTTTCTGAAAGAGCAATAATCAGGGAGAGGGTACGTCTCGGTTTTGGACTTGACATTCAGGAATTTGGAAAACATTCTCCGGTACTCTTTTCTGTAAAAGAAGCTTTTACAGAAAAAAAAATTATTCAGAAACCGATTGTAAATGTCATTAAAATCGGCTGTGAAAGGTGCCCCACTGATTCGTTCATGGTATCCGACCTTTGCAGAGCCTGCATGGCACACCCCTGCACTATCGTCTGTCCCAAACAATGTGTTTCCAAAGATGACGATGGAGCAGTAATAGATCAGGATATATGCATCAGGTGCGGGAAATGCGCACAGGTATGTCCGTATAACGCGATCATCTACCGGGAGCGTCCCTGTGCAGCCGCATGCGGAGTTAATGCAATAAAATCAGACCAGTACGGATTTGCAGAGATAGATCAGGACAAATGTGTCAGCTGCGGCCTGTGCATAGTTTCATGCCCGTTTGGAGCGATAGGTGAAAAGTCTGAAATTGTACAGATACTTATTGCGCTGAAAAAAGCTGCTTCGAATGACGGGCCCCCGATATATGCGGAGATTGCCCCCAGTTTTACAGGCCAGCTTGGAGATAAAGTTTCACCGTCTCAGTTTATCAGTGCTGTAAAAATGCTCGGCTTCGCAGGAGTTATGGAAGTGGCATATGGTGCGGATATCGACGTATTGAATCTCGCGGGAGAACTGGTTGAATTGGCAACAGGTAAAAAAAATGAAACAAATCCCCGTTTTATAGGGACAAGCTGCTGCCCCTCATGGGCACAGGCAGCCAGGAACAATTTCCCGGAGTTCAGCGGGTCGATCAGCAAATCATCCACTCCAATGGTTGAAACTGCAAAAAAAATCAGAGAGACAATACCTGAATCAAAAATCGTATTTATCGGTCCCTGCATATCGAAAAAAAATGAATGCTTTGACCCGGAAGTTGCAGAACTTGTTGATCATATAATGACATTCGAGGAACTTAATGCCCTGATCACAGGCCGCGGGATAGATATGGAATCCATTCCTGAAAGTGAAGAGATTAAAGACGCATCGGCATCAGGTAGAAATTTTCCGGTTGCAGGCGGTGTCGCCGATGCAATCATAAGACAGGCAAAAGCAATCATCGGAGACGACAGGGAGATCCCTTTCGCGGCTGCGGATACTCTTGCAGGCTGCATGCATCTGTTGAAAGATATAAAACATGGGAGAATAAAACCTGAACCTCTTCTGGTTGAGGGAATGGCATGCCCATTCGGATGTATCGGAGGGCCGGGTACCTCTACAACTCTGCTGAAGGCTAAAAAAAGCGTAAAAGATTTTGCAGGAAGAGCAAACTGGCAGATACCATCAGATTACCTGAAAAAGCCTGATTAACCTGGACTTCAGCAGTTAATGAATTAATTATTTTTTCATCAGCCTCTATACTTCGATAACAAGGCTCTGCACAGATTTGTATTCAGGGATCAGAGCCTGCCGATCAGTACAATCCGGCTTTCCTGCCTTATATGCACATAAAACCAGCACTATGATATAGTATATAAAAACATAGTAATACTTTATTATATTTGACAATTTTAATATAATATTATGTTAATTTTAAATTATTAAGAGTATAAACTTATCATAATGCATTATTTGTGATAAAAAAAGGAGAACTGTATGAGTGAAGATATCTACATAAAACTAAGAGAACACCTTAATTCCATGCCGGCAGGCTACCCTGCAACTGAAAGCGGTGCAGAGATAAAGATGCTTAAAAAATTCTATACTCCCGAGCAGGCAGAAATCGCCCTTGTAACGGGAAGAATGCCTGAAAAAGCCGCATCTATTGCAGAGAAGCTTAAAATGGATCCGTCGGAGGCAGCAGAAAAAATTGAAAAGATGGCTTCTGAAGGAAGCTTGTTCAGGGTAAAAACTCCGGACGGCCCTCTCTATCTCCAGCCGAATTATATTATGGGCCTCTATGAGTGGCATGTAAATTCAATTGATAAAGAGGCCGCGGAATATTCTGATGATATTTATGACGCTCTTTTTGCTTCACACTGGAAAGGCCGTGAAACTAAACAGCTCAGGGTTGTTCCGGTTAATAAATCTATTGAAGTTAAAAATATCGTCAGAAGTTATGATGTTCTCAGAGATCTCGCAAAAGGGAAAACCGGCGGGCCTTATGCGGTAGCACCATGCATATGCCGCATAGAACAGCTGAAGAAAGGAAATAAAATAACGCGTCCGCTTGAGACATGCCTGACTTTCGGACTCGTAGCAAAATACTATATCGACAACGGCATAGGACGGGAGATGAACGAAGCGCAGCTCCTGGAAAAACTTGACGAATGCGAAGAGGCCTCACTTATTCCGTTCAGTACAAACTCTAAAGAAATAGTCAACATGTGCATGTGCGATAAAGACACATGCCAGCTCATCAGGATCATAGGAAAATATGAAAGCCCGGCAAGGGAGGTACACTCGGCGTTTTATGCTGCAATCAATCCGGAGCTTTGTACAGGCTGCGGCAAGTGTTCGAAAAAATGCCAGATAAATGCAATTGACTTTACTGAAAATTCCGGGAAGAAAAGCGGTAAAGCCTGCAGCATTAACCTTGAGAGATGTATCGGCTGCGGTTTATGTATATCAGCATGCCCGGCTGATGCTGTTAAGCTGATTGGAAAAGACCAGCTCCCTGATGTTCCGGAAAATACCGTTGAACTTAATGTCAGAATTTCCACTGAGAGAGTAAAGCTCGGCATATAAAAATACCTGTGGTTTAAAGTTGACAAAATAAGTTCCGGATTATAAATTTAATTAAAACAGATATATGAATCCGGAACTTATTACAATCAGCGAAGAGATTCTCTTCGAATATCTTAACCAGAAAGATCAGCCGGTCATGGAATTTGATATTATAAAATATTTTATTCCATCTCCAAAAGACAATCCCGACGAACAATCCTTATATGTTAAACATTTCTCGCTCTACCACGCGCTGTACAAATTAAAATTTTCCGCGGGCTCAAAAGGTTTTTATCTCCATCTTGACTGCATGAGGATAAGATTAATTCAGATACCGGAACAGGGGCGATGCAGGCACTATGACGCCGAAAAAGGAAATTTCTGCATGTCGGCAGCGTCGGGAGATTACTGCATATTCCATGAGGGTGAATATCTGCACTACATGAACAGCGCAACATTTGACTATCTGTACGATTTTTATAACGATCCGGGAAATATTACTTTCGGAGAATCTGACATTCTAAAAAAACTGATGAGCGGGGTAAGAGTCTACTGCAGCAGGAGGAAAGATATTGATGAAGCACTGCATTTTTTCGGCATACACAAACCGGGAAAAAAATTGATCTCTAACCGCTACAGGGAACTCGCGGGGAAATTCCATCCTGACAGGTGCGGCGGATCTGAGGAAATGATGAAGAAACTCAACAGCTCGTACATGGTTCTGAAAGAGGTTTTCATTATTTAAACCCGTAAACTTCATTCATAAAAAATTCTCGTTTTATAACATCCAGTTGAAACCTCTCCATTAATACTATTATATTTTTAAACAAAGAATATAATGAGCCCGGTTTATGACAGAAAAAATACGATACAAAATAATACTGTTTACAGCCGTTTTTATTTTCGCAGCTGTTAAATATTCAGCCGCACAGTCTGAGAATTTAAATTTTTCTCCCGGTGAAAAAATGTATGCTGATCACTGGATTCTGCTCCCCTCTGTGCGCCTTGCTCTTGATCCCATGTATATTCTTAATAATGATTCGGACATTTCCGGTATATTTACTTCAGCTGCAGAAATTGATTTTCTTCAGTACAGCACTTATATACTATCATTCTCAATGGATCAGTTTCTCAATTATAAAGATGAAGATTCGAAGAAGTATAATTTACATGAGATACAGTATGTTCTTGAATATCTGAATTTCCGGAAAGTGTTCGAACCTGGAACACTGGGTATTTTCATCGATCACAGATGCGCCAATTACATCAACATTACATCATCGGAAGATATGATCACAAGATGGTACGGGCTCGGGTTGAGGTGGGAAACCCACGGAATGATGAGCGGTGAAAAAGGCAGGCATAAGGGATTAAGATTATTTTCATCGGATAATTACATTAACTACAGTCTGGCGTTGAGAAAATCTTTAAGCACACAAAGTTATCCCGCGACGTGGACATCGGATTTTACTCTCAGTTACGATTTCTATATAGCGGATTCTGTTTCTGCATACCTTTCAGGTTCAGCAGAATATTTTGTTTCGGATGAGTACAGCTGGAACCGTTCTCTGGAGGGGGGATTCAGATTAGTTTCAGGAATATCAGAAATAACTCCATACTTCAGATACGAATATATTACAGACAATATAGGGGAAATACCCGGAGGACAGAAACGGATCGGTGCGGGAATCCGCGCAGAATCAGCCCTTTACAGCAATGAAAAATATTTCACACAGGACAGAGGCGCGCAGCCAACCGGTAATTTTTTTCCTGAACTGCATTTTACCGGTTCATACGGATATTATATCGGGAACAATAAAAAAAATTTCAGGACCAGTATACTCTTCGCACTTGACCTGATAAAATATAATGATACGGCACTTTTCTTCAACACCTCACTGATACACTCATCCTCTAAAGAAAACACAGGAATGTATCCGGCATATATTGACTCATATTACGAAGGCGGATTTTCCTGTTTTCTCTTCAGCAGACTTTTCGTAGAACCATTTTACCGCTACACGGAATACGATGAAGGCAATATCATAAAATCGGGCCCATGGAATTATCAGCTTACTGCATTGAGAATACGCACCAGGGGAATGAAGCCCGGTTTTGCCGGCTCCGGCATCAAAAATAATTCGGGTAACGGTTTTAATTTTATCAGCAATATTGAAATTGAATTATCCGGCGGCTATGTCCGTGAAACAGATTCAGTCGATGCAGAATGGACGGCCGAGTCATATCTCAGATGGGATATATTCGGTTATAACAGCTCGGTCTTATATGTATTATTCGGAGAAAAAAATTTAAATGGGGATGACGCTGCATGGACACTGATCTCGGAATGCGGAATAATGTTCAACAGGAATCTCATGGTAATGCTGTACTACCGGAATGAATATAATGACAGCGAAGACCGGACGCGCGATATTTCCAGGATTTATCATTTAGCAGGGATTAAGTTTGATTTCTGATGATTATCCCGGCCCGGCAGCAGAGAGCAATCTCCGGGAAAAATTCATTTAAATCAACGGTGTAATCTTCGCCCGCGTACCCCTGATCCGTGCAGTTACAAGTGCTGCCAGTGAGCTGACAGGGTTGACCGGAACGAGTTTCAGCTGATTCACCTTCATCTGTTTACATAATCCGTAAATGGTCATTGCAAGATTATTACATCCGTCGCTCATGGTAACATTTTTTCTCCCAAGCCTCTCCTGAAGTTCAAGGCCCCAGTCCTGTATGGCGCATCCCCCCGCGATATGAACCCGGCCGCTGATAGCCGCCACTTCACCGGCATCGGCACCTCTGCCCATAAGTATCGTAAAACCGCCCTTCCCTCCATGGTCGCGGAACATTACTTCAAGGACCGTCTCTGTATTGCGTTTACATCCTTCGGGACAGCAGCGCTCACGCCCACGCACAATCTTCACGTCTGGCGGAAAATCATCCAGCAGTTCATGGGTGAGTTTCTTTTTACGTTCATCGAAAAGCTGTCTGTTGATAATACGGATCTTTCTGATATCGCTCTCTCCTATGCCTGTTTTCGCACTTAGAGCAAGATGCTTAACATCTTTCACACTATACCCTATGAGCGCGGCGCCGACAGTATCAACCGCCATGGGATCGTTGCCCGAGATCAGGAGCCCCATGGGAACAACACATTTGTCCGCATTCCCTTCTGCTATATAATGGCCATGATTTGTAGCAATAATCCCGTCAACAAGCACAAAGTCAGGGCGGAGGACGCGGTATATATCTGCAAATTTCTGATGAATCCGGAAGTTATGATCTGCGATACGGCTCTCCTGATCTACAAGGCCGAACTGGTTCTTTATTGAAAGAGTCACCTGGCTCATGGAGTGGGTCTTAAGCTTCGGGAGTGACACATAAAGATTCTTGTCACGGTCACGGATGAGCCGCTCGGCAACCAGGCGGGGTACCTCAATGAAACTCTGAAGCTCTTCGAGGTATACGGGGAGTACATCCATTTCGTCGAGATAGACCGGCACAGCGCCTTCTTCACGGCAGATTCTGTCCAGACCGGTTCCTTTAAACACCAGGCGGGTAAAGTTCGCCTGCGTACAGTTCTCTATCACGTAGATATTTTTCGCTCCGCCACGACGGAAATACCTTATAGTTTCACGTACCACTTCAGGATCAGTATAACAGTATTTCTTCAGATCTACCGCGTTCACTTTCAGGTAAATATCACCGCTTGATTTCAGCAATTTGCGGGCGCCGCCGAAAGTATCGAAACACTCACAAACTGCGCCCGGGATGCCTTGTGCCGTATCTGAAAGAAAAACAGTTGCTCCTGATTTCATAGACGTTACCTGCCTTTATCAACTGATTATTATAGAAAAATTATCCGGTCTTTATTAAATAATTCTGATTTTTACAAACATTACAATACAAACAATTTAATCATTTACCGCTATAGCACTTCACAAATATACCCGGTTCTTCTGCCTGCTTCGAGATGCCGGCCGCAGACCGCCCAGTGACAGAAATCTGACACATGATGTAGTTCAGGAAGCGGCCAGCGGGCATGTTGGACATCTCACCAGTCGCGTAACCGGATCCGGATATAAATACTGTGTACTATTTTATCAATCAAATATTTGCGGCAAAATTTTTCCCGAATTCAATGCATGCTTTTTCAGCTTCACCGTCCGGGGTCCATAAGGCTTTTATTCCGTCCCCGACAAGGTCAAAGCCTGCTTTCTGCAGTAACTCGTTCATCATCTTTACGGACTCACCGCTCCATCCGTAACTGCCGAACGAAGATGCTTTCTTGTTTTTGAACTTCAATCCCCGCATCTCTTCCAGCAGCCCGGCAATTGATGTCAATATACCGTTATTAATAGTTGATGACCCGAGGAGTACCGCCTTAGACTTAAATACATCGGTTATGACATCATTTTTATCGCTGTGCGCAATATTATAAACTTTAATATTAACTTTACTGTCGGCCTGCCTGATACCTTCAACAATATACTCCGACATCTTTCTTGTGTTTTCCCACATGCTGTCATAAATAACTGTAATCTGGTTTTCCTGATAATTTCCTGCCCACTCTAAATATTTGTTTATAATCTGGGCCGGGTCTTTACGCCAGATAACTCCATGGCTTGTGCAGATATAATCAACCGGAAGTTTAAAAGAGAGAACTTCATTAATTTTTTTCAGTACCATCGGGCTGAATGGTGTCAATATGTTGGCATAGTACTTCATGCACTCAACTGCAAGTTCGCTCTGATCAACAAGGTCATTAAAAAAATATTCTGACGCGTAATGCTGGCCGAACGCATCGTTGCTGAAAAGAATATTGTCGCCTGTGAGGTAAGTCATCATAGTATCCGGCCAGTGCAGCATCGGTGCTTCGATAAATATCAGTTCTTTTTCCCCGAGGCTCAGTTTATCCCCGGTTTTTACCACCTGAAAATTCCAGTCGCAGTGATGCTGCCCCCTGAGGGATTTCACTCCGCTTGCGGTGCAATAGACAGGCTTGTCGGGAATGTGCCTCATCAGTTCGGGGAGAGCGCCGCTATGGTCAATCTCGCCATGGTTGGCTATGACATAATCAATTTTATTTAAATCAATTTCACTCTTTAAATTATCAACAAATTCCCTGGCATAAGGTTTCCATACAGTATCAATCAGTACCGTTTTATCTTCTTTTACGAGGTAGGAGTTATAAGTTGATCCCTTATGAGTTGAATACTCATCACCATGGAATTTACGAAGTTCCCAATCGACCTTTCCCACCCAGTAAACATTATTTTTGACATGAACGTTCATATATACCTCCTTTTTATTGCTTCAGATATTTTGTATTGAATTTATTTATATAATATTGTAAAAAATTTACATCAAACAATGACTTAAGTCAATGCAAACTGTATATTTAATATGCAATAATAATTCCTGAACTTTTTATAATACAAAATGTCCAATCCTCCCCGCCGCCTTAGGTAACCGGGAGATATAATTGTTTATTCTGCAAATAAATATATGTTAAAGAATTAACATTATTATTTAATATATTGCAATATAATACAAAAAATTCAATTAAAATATATGAGGATAAAAGAAATGGAAAAAAACCGTAACCAGGAACTGGCGGATTTTTACAGGATTCTTCTTGAAGCGGAAAGGGCCGGTGTTCAATCAATCAGTGATATCCTTCCTTCTGTTGAAGAAGGGGAACTGAAAACTCTAATGACCAGGTATCTCCGTGATGAGGGTATGAACTGCCAGATACTGATTTCGCTTATCAAAAATCTCGGTTTTGATCCCGGGAATAAAACAGGTGATTTTCTGGGAAAAATCAGGGCGCTTGATACAGTTAAGGAAAAACTTGATCTTCTTATAAAAGGCCAGGAATGGGTTGCCAAACAGATCAGGTACAAACGCGAACTGATAGATTATACCTCCAGCCGGTTATTTATGGAAGCTGTTAAAATTCAGCATGAAGAGAATGTTGATATGATGAAAAAAATGATATTAAATATATAATCCTCGACATGGCCATGCCTGCGATGTCCGGGAAAGATGTTTATGTTGAACTGAAAAAAATTAACCCGGATGTCAGGGTGCTTCTCGCTTCAGGATTCAAACAGGATGGAAGAGTGCAGGAAACACTTACACTTGGAGTAAACGGATTCATTCAGAAACCGTACTCCATTACCGAACTCTCGAAAAAAATCAGGGAACTGTCTCAATAAAACAGGTCCACCGGCCTAAACAGAATAATATCCCTTATACCACGTAACAAACTTATTTATGCCATCTTCAATCGTGGTAGACGGCCTGAAACCGGTATCTTTCACAATGTCATCAACATCAGCATAAGTCGCGTAAACATCACCTGCCTGCATCGGAAGGTACTTCTTGTCAGCTTCTCTCCCCAGTTCTTTTTCAATGACCTTAACAAAATCGAGAAGCTTAACCGGATTATTGTTACCGATATTGTAAATTTTATAAGGGGCCTTTGAACAGGAAGGATCGGGTTTCATCCCGGACCAGATGCTGTTCCCTTTTGGAATAACGCCGAGTACCCGCACAACACCTTCAATTATATCATCTATATAAGTAAAGTCACGCATCATATCGCCGTTATTAAATATGTTAATCGGCTTCCCTTCCGAAATAGCCTTTGTAAAACTGAAGTACGCCATGTCCGGCCGTCCCCATGGCCCGTAAACAGTGAAGAAGCGCAGTCCCGTAACAGGGATCTGGTAAAGATGGCTGTAAGCGTGAGCCATAAGTTCATTGCTTTTTTTAGTCGCAGCGTAGAGACTCACCGGGTGATCCACATTATCGGATGTTGAAAAAGGAATCTTTTCGTTAAGGCCGTAGACCGAAGAACTGCTGGCAAAAACCAGATGTTCAACTTTATGATTTCTGCAGCATTCAAGTATGTTTATAAATCCGCTTATATTTGAATCGATGTAGGCATATGGATTTTCGATGGAGTATCTTACTCCGGCCTGTGCAGCGAGATGGCACACATGGGTAAACTTTTCTTTTTCAAAAAGCTTTTTCATCGCTTCACGATCTTCAAGATTAAGTTTTATAAAACTATAGTTATCGAATTTTGTACTTTTTACGGGAGTATTGTACTCTACAGCGCTTTTATCAATTCCTGTTTCAGCGAGCCTGCCATACTTCAGATTTACATCATAGTAATCGTTAATTCCGTCAATACCGATAATTTGACCGCACTTATCAACAAGCTTAAGAACTGTATGGTAACCTATAAATCCGGCGGTTCCAGTTACTAATATTTTCATTTTTGTTTTCCTTTATATTGAGTTATTCAAGGCTTTCTTTTCCCGCATAAATCCCGAGTGCAGCAAAGTCATCCGGAATAAATTGCCTGATTTCCACTTCCGCACGCTCAGTACAGCGCCGGAGGAGTATTTGTGAAAAACTAATTATCAGGCTAAATCATATTTTAAATGTACTTTAATGCACACACAAAAATATGATTTTAAAATTCATAAAATCTTATTAAAAAATAATGACTTATTTGTAAAGCATTCTTTAAATTTACCTCCGGGCGTTACCCGGGACTGCCGAAGGATCTGGGGTCTCTGTTTATTAAAAGATAAAATTTACTGTCTGAACATTGCTACTTATGAATAATCCCGAGATCATAATTACACTGGGCACATTTTCCATTTTCAAGCTCTTTAACGACAGTATGATAACCGTTTCTGCTGATTACAACAGTATGGCATTTAGGGCAGACAGTATCGCTCCTTGCATCTGTGGGATGAACATTTCCGGTAAAGACATAATCGAGTACTTCTATTGCGGACTCCCACACTTCCGTAAGAAAATCCACATCCGTAGCCGGTTTGCTGTATTTGTATGACGGATAATACCGCGAAAGATGCCATGGTATTCTTTTATCGATAGAGGCAATAAACTCCGCGATCTCCATGAGCTCATCCAGATTATTGTTTATCTCTGTTACAATCAGGGACGTTATTTCAATGAAACAACCGAGTTCATACGCTTTTCTGATCGTTTTTTTAACCGGTTCAAGTCCGCCTTTAAGAACCGTGCGGTAAACTTCAGGGTTATAACATTTAAGATCTATGTTCATTGCATCTATAAATTTTGTAAGCTCTTCAAGAGGCGCCGGGTTAACAAAACCATTTGTAACAAGAACATTCTTTAAACCGTTTTCTTTCGCGAGCAGCGCCGTATCTTTAACAAATTCGAACCACACTGTCGGCTCGGAATAGGTATATGCAATACCGATAGAACCGCTTGCAAGAGCCATTTGAACTATTTCACCGGGAGACCGGTACGATGAACTCGCTTCAGTATCCTGCGAAATCGACCAGTTCTGGCAGAACGGGCATTTGAGGTTGCACCCCTTTGTTCCTATTGATAATATTTCAGTTCCAGGATAGAAGTGGTAAAGAGGTTTCTTTTCCATGGGGTCCATTGCGCAGGATGTAACTTCACCATAATTGGTGGTATAAAGTTTTCCCCCTTTATTTTCCCTGACTCCGCATATTCCTGCTTTGCCGTCTTTAAGGACACAGTGATGGGGGCAGAGCAGGCACTCTGCTGCATCGCCTTTTATATTGTAGTACGCTGCTTCTTTGAAGGACATAAATCCCCCTTTGAAAGAACTTTTTATTAACACTATAATATCAATATTTTATAAAAATGCAACTATAATATATAAAAAGTTAATTCCATGAATGCATCTTTTCATAAACTGACGGCAAAATTGATCTTCGCCTCGTCGATGTCACGGTCAGGACAAAATACCACAGGTTTTTGAGCGGTTATCCATGATTCCGGTAGCGATTTATTTTCACAGCGCAAAGCGATGTGCCCCCAAAAATAAATTGCTGCCGATAAATTTCATCGGCAAACTTATAAAAGCTCCAGAAGAGAAATTTAAAGATTGCTTTACAAATAAATCATTAATACTGATATGATTTTCATAAAAAGTGAAGAGAATTATTTCTTCAAGTTCCCCTCCGGTTTAGAGGGCTTTAAAGGATAATCAAATGGATAAAAAAGATAATATATTTAACAGCGAAGGGAATGTTTCCCCTTTCGAGTTCAACGAAACGGTTGCTTCCGTTTTCGACGATATGATTACACGGTCTGTACCTCATTACAGGGAAATAATCGAACTGCAGAGCAGGCTCACCGCGAAGTTCTATCAGAGCGGAACTAAAATATATGACCTCGGCTGCTCTAACGGAAACTTTACAGCAGCGTTCATTTCCGAAATGGGAAAAAAAGATTTTCAGCTCATAGCGATTGATAACTCCGCCCCGATGCTTGAATTTTTTAAAAGCAGAATTTCCGGGTTCATCGGGTATGAGAGGGTTACACCGGTACTCTCGGATATCATGGATATCAGTTTTGAAAAATCATCCGTGGTTATTGCAAACCTTACGCTGCAGTTTATACCTGTTGAACATAGAGAAATACTTATAAAACGGATTTATGACTCACTCGAACCCGGCGGAATTTTTCTCATAACTGAAAAGACAATCAACACCGACAGCGGCCTTTCCGATCTTCAGCAGGAGTTCTACTACAGGCTGAAAGAGGAGAACGGTTACTCGAAAATCGAGATTACCAGGAAGAGAGAGGCACTGGAAAATGTTCTTATACCTGAGACAATTGAGGCCCACACGGAAAGGCTTAAAAATGCGGGGTTTTCCGCAATAGAAATATGGTTCAAGTGGTTCCACTTTGCGGCGTTTGTATGCAGAAAAAAATGATGAATATAATGCCGTTAAATTCCGGGGATTGGGGATTTTCTCACGATGACATTATTCATCTTGAAACTGTTTCCAGGTCAAGGGCCGATTATCTTTCACACTCCGACGCAAAAGGTAAACTTCTCTCCAGCGTAGTGAGAGAGTACAGCACACTGAATGCGTCGTTCACCGACTTCACTTCTCCCGCGGTAAAGATCGGCGGAGCGGATGAGATCGATGACAATCAGCGTAAAAAACTCCGCGAGTCACTGCTCTCCATGTGGCCATGGCGCAAAGGCCCGTTTGAAATTTTCGGAATCGATATAGACTCCGAGTGGAGATCCGATCTTAAATGGGAACGGGTCATAGGGCAGCTGAAACCGTTAAGAAAACGGCATATCCTCGATATAGGCTCGAGCAACGGCTACTACATGTTCAGAATGCTGCAGCATGAACCGGCCGTGGTAATGGGAATAGAACCGTACACAAACTTCTACTACCAGTTCATGATGCTGAACTCACTGGCTGGTATTAAAAATATTTTCACCCTCCCGCTGAAGTTTGAGGATACGGTATCGCTAAGTAAAAAATTCAATACAATATTCTGCATGGGGATACTCTACCACAGAAAGTCACCTATAGAATTCCTTGCGCAGATAAGAAAGATGCTCACGGCAGACGGGGAACTTGTACTCGAGACGCTTATAATCGAAGGTGAAAGCCATATGGCGCTTGTACCGGAAGAGCGTTATGCTAAAATGCCGAATGTATACTTTATACCGTCAGTCACTGTACTCGTTTCATGGCTGAAAAGTGCCGGTTTTAAAAATGCCCGATGCGTTGACATCTCTGCCACAACAACTGGGGAGCAGCGTAAAACAGAATGGATAAATACTGAGACTCTGTCGGATTTTCTTGATCCGAAAGACAGTACAAAAACCATAGAAGGTTACCCCGCACCGGTACGGGCAGTAATTATTGCGGAGCCTTAGAGCCGGCATCCAGTCTATTCAGTACTTTTTCAAGTTTAAGAGAAAGCCTGTCATAGTGGCTTCCCTTCCAGTAAATTTTCCGGCAGGAGGTGCATAAAAAATAATCCTTGCACCAGGAAAGAACGCCTTCCGGTACAATACTTCTCTCCACGGCGAACTCCGCATTATATATATCAATACTTTCGATGGTACCATTACACTCTATGCACCGCGTAAACGGGCTGATCTGGTCATGCAGATGGAGCCGTTCAATCACTTCAATGATCTGAACCCCGGGATCTCTGCTGCGTACAATAATTCCTCTTGAGACAATTTTCCTCATAAGAAGCTGTCTGTCGCATGTAAGTAGTATCCGGTTCTCCCTGTGTGATATCTCCGCCAGAATCGCATCGTCTCTGTTATCCGCATAATCAACGTCAAATCCAAGGAGCCTCATATCTCTCGCAAGTTTCCGGAGATGAACGTCCAGCACAAACTTTGTTTCAGCCGGAGGTGACACTCCGGGTTTTAAAATTCCTCCTGTACCGGATAACTTAAAATCGGGATATACATTTATCCTGTCGCCATCATTAACAATATATGAAAAACTGACCGAGACCCCGTTAACAAAAATCACATCAACCTCAACATGCGGAATCCCCATACTCTCGATGAGGTCTTTCACTGAACGCCTGCCGGAGAAAGAGTATAACAGATCCCTGTCCCTCTGATTTCGCGGAAGAAAAAAGTTCAGTTCTTCAAAGTAGCGGATTGTGACATTATACATTCCGTAATTATTCCTCCTGGATAACTCAAACTACTGAAAAATCTTTAACAAATCAACTTCCTCAAAGCTGATAAACCGGCGATATTACATCAGCAATAAAATTATCTGTCAGGGTATAATTGAACGCTCCTGATTAATAAAGAAAGCCCTGATCATATTTACGATCAGGGCTTATATCCGGAGAGTAATTTTTTTGTTTAAGGCAACATGTTCAAAAAAATCTGAATCGAATACGCGTCTTAATTTTTCAGGCTGCGTTCTGAATCGACAGACTTGTAAGCTTCAAGATCTTTGTAAATTTCTTCAGTTAAAGGATTGAGTTTGTACTTAACTATTCTGTACAGGTAATAAGCAAACACTCCGATATTGGAAGCCAATGCAAGGCTGCTTACCAGCCATAATGCTGCAGTACTATGTGAAGATTTTACAGCAAACATTGAAGTATCAACAAAAGTCGGGAAACACATGACAAACATCATCCAGATTGCAAGAGTCTGCGCGCGGTGCTGCAGCCATGCACCCTTTCTGATGAAGAAAGCCGGTATTGTACAAGAGATCAGCAATGCAGCACCTGCATAAAATGCATGATCTGAAACACAATTGTATACATATGCGAAATTCCATAGATCATAAGCTATAATCCAGAACCAGAGCATATCAGGCCACAACATATCTTTCTTTTTATCATTGCTGATAAAAATACCCATCCATCCTGTTATTGTTATAATATTGAGTAACCCTGCAACACCGTTCATAATGTTCCATGGGCCGCCAACCATCATAACTCCGTCCACAATACCGTTAAAACTGTAGCACTGAAAATCACGTACACACGCTTCCAGTATGTTAAAGGCCAGAATAAATGGAGGGAACATCAGGAGATACCTGTTGCTGTTCGCGCCTTTTATATGACGGATAGCCATAAATCCCAGACATCCGGCTAACGCGGAATAAACTTTAGCCCAATGAAACCATGTACCGACACTGGAACCTTCCCCGGCAGTTTGAGGCCATACTGTAAAGGTAAGAACAATCGGCAGCAGCAGAAAAATCAGAAGGGAGAACCATTTGTTCATACGTGCCAGCTCATTAACAATAATTAATCCTGCAAGAACTGCAAACCACATCAGGGCTGAATACCATGGTATTGATTCAAATAAAAACATAATTATTAACTCCTGTAAAATATTCTTTTAGTAATCATCCGTAACTATTATAAAGTCACGGGTACTGATTATTTCCGCAACACCAGTGTACGGCGGAAATAAATATTCCCCTCAATAATGAACAATATGAAATATTCATTATTGATTGATCTGATTATAGGATATTTTTAGTATATTGTAAATGGGGGAATAATCTTTATATACACGGGGGGAATTCCCCTTTTGTTTGTAGCCTGAGTAATGTTTAACAGAATATGAATATTTTAAGTTTTTCAGTAAAGTTTCGTCTATTAAAATTCAATCTTTTTTTCCTTCAGGCAATTATTGTTATCTGCCGGATTGCAGCATCTGAAAAAAGCATTCATGGCAGCCCATTATTGCTTGACCTGCTTTTTATTTTATATATTTATTATTTTGAAGATAAATTATCTCCTCCCGCTCTCCATGGGAAGGATAAGGGGGAACAGTGAAACAATTCACTTTCAGATTCAGAAGCATAATGGTAAATCATGTAGAAAAAGTAATTCCAGGTACAGTCTTTTCAAAGATGGTACTTGAAATGGATGATACTGCAGTTGAAGAACATACACTTATTCTTACATTAAAAGATATACTCAAAGATTCCGCATGGGTAACACAATTCATACTCACACTAATGATCGCAGCAGCTGTTTCGGGAATTTTATTTGCCGGAGCATATGTCGGATTCGGCAGGACTATGGAATCTTCCGCATGGAATATAATCAAACTGATATTTTTAATTGCAGATATAATTGTGATTATACCTGTCTGGATTTTTCTTGCGGCAAAAGTATCTATCGGAAATAAAAAGAGAGAACTTGTTGTACAGAAAAGAGGTGCAGGTAACTGGAGAATTGTTGATGAATCAGAGTGGGAAAAGTTTAACCGGCTTCTTATGATTGCCAAAAACAGAAGAGAGAGTGAAAAGCTGATTAAATAAAAAAAGAGCTTCATTAAAAAGAAGCTCTTTCCCTTATCAAAATTCCGCGGCTCAATAAGCCGCCGGTTAAAATATATTTTTTAATATAAAGTCGATTTTTTCAGGAATTCAGATACATTCAAATCTGCATCTTTTGATCCTTTTTTATTTGATTCAGTTATAAACAAAAGGTTCTTCTGTAAAATTGTAAGATTAGGTATTACAAATTCAGACTTGATACCGTTTCTGATCGGTGAATCAACATCATTCAGGATCTCTCCAAGCTTTTTCGCATTCACAAGTTTTGTCTTGTTAATTGAGTGATTCAGAACAATATCATCCGTACTTTCTGTGGAGGGTGAAGGATCAAGTACTGAAACAATTTCCTCATCCTGACTTTTAAAATTTTTAGTCTTTATTATTGTTTCAATCTGGCTTACAGTTTTACCATCTGAATAAATTCTAAGAACTTTTTCTTCGTATCCGATTAAATTATTGCTGAACAACCCGTCTTTTATGTAAATATGCTTTACGATCTGAACATATTTCGGATTTTCTTTATCCGGCCCGTAAATAATTTCTGTCTGGTATGGAAGTGTTTTTATTCCTGAACTGGACATCATATTCGCACTTGCAATAACATCCTCAATACTCTTATTAAGGTCAAGAATCTGTTTGTCAAAGCCCTGCCCCTTCTCATCTATTGCTTTTGAAGCAAGAGTGCTTTCTTTTTTATCCTTACTCACTTTATTATCCTGAGCAGTAAGAAGAATTGGAATTATTAAAAATAAAACCATCAATGCCGCCAAAATTTTTTTCATAAACCCTCCAGGTATATTTCCTAAATAATTATATCAGCATATATTCATGAATCTCTTTATCAACTAAAATGAAACTAATACCCCTTCCACAGGATGCGGCCGGGATAATATTAAATTTATTTGAACCAAACGCATATTGAATAATTATTACTGATATTTTATAAAATAATACTTCATTTAATGATATTGTCTATCATCTTTTCATTCTTAATTATCGGCTTTACTGACTGTTTACGGCAATTATTTCCGGAACAATTTTTGATTTATTTTTAAAAAAAATGCTTAAACTGTATCATTAATCATTTTTTCCGCAAAAAAAAGCCCATTCGGGATAAATTATTTCAAAACAGGCACATTTTGCTTGATTAAAAATAGTAATCATAAAGAATATACCTGTCTAATTTCTTTAAACCAATCAGGAAATACATGTATAAAATTTTAATAGCGGACTTATCGTCCTACAGGGACACACTAAAAAATATCTATACAGAAAATGGCTACTATGCTCTCTTCTGCGATTCAGCATTTGACGCTATATCTAAACTTAAAGCTTACGATTTTGATCTCGTAATTTCCGAAGTTGAATTACCCGGAGATAACGCATTTGACCTGTATGAATACATAGAAGAAAACTATCCTTATATCCCTATGATAATGGTAACTGACAAAAATATAGATCATTTCTTCAGCAGGATTTTTGAGCAGGGTATAGGGAATGTACTTCACAAACCTGTTAATGCGAACGAACTTCTGAATCTTTCCGGGAAATTAATTACCAAGAAAAAAATCTTCGGATTAAATAACTATCTCGATAACATAAAAGAAATCAAAAGGATGAAAGTAAAAAAATCCCTTCAGATAAACAGGGCAATTGATCTGATTATTGAGCAGATATTAAAATGGGATTTCCGGGTAACAAGCAGGGCTACTCTTGGACTTATGCTTAATGAGATGGTTATTAATGCAGTCTACCATTCGCATGGATTAACCCGGGAAAAACTGGAAAGAATTCCCGTTGAACTCCCCGACGGCAAATTTGTTGATATACAATTCTGCTGCAATGATGATTCATATGCCATATCTATTACAGACTCAAACGGTAAACTGACCAAGGATAAAATACTTGAGAGCATAAATAATGTGATAAAACAGAATATGCTCATAGAGGAATCTCTTACAACCGGAGAGGACATTAGTGAATTTATATCAGAATCGGGCCGGGGGCTTGATCTTGTAAGAAAACTTTCGGGAGAATATTACTTTATAATAAAGAAAGACTGCCGTACTGAAATTATACTGATTTTCAAAAACTCCGACAGGCCGGTTGAATCCGAAACATCCTCACTGAAAATTATCGAAGACAAAAGCTAGGCGCACGCTGCGCGGTTAAGCGTTCACTTAAAATCTATAATGTCTTTCATGGAGAGAGATTTACTGCTCCCGGGTTCACTACCTTCATTTCTTTTCATCTTTGCAGGCAAATACGCATCATTGTAAAATTTTGCAAGCCTGAATATTTCGTGGTCAGCTTTGTCTTCCGGTATTTTAACAAGAAGATTATAATCCTTTTTTCTGAAACCGAGATTGAGAACATAAACCGCATCGGAAATGTTCTGAACAAAATGCCTTGTGTAGAAAATCATAAATGCCAGTACAATAAAAATTATAATCATAAAACTCTGTAAATACTGCAGGGCAATCTCACTGTTAATATCCGTTATCGAAACAAGCAGCGTGCATGCTTTACCTGTTACCGATATATAATCCTCTTCGTCATAATATTCTGCGAATTCTGAGCCCGCCATTCTCTCAACAACGGTTCCATTCTGGTAAATGACCTTTAAAACATTTTTATCGGACAGCAATATAACTTCTGATAATTCACGGAACCCAAGCCCGTTCATATCCGAAATTCTTTTAAGGCTGTCAACCAGGTTTATATATTCTTCAGATCTGTCCTTTGATAAGTGCGACGCCGGTGTACCGAAGACAAAAGTAAATAGGAGAAGTACCGATACAACTGTGAATACAGCTGTAGTAGTTATTGTCGCAATATGATGCTGTGCCATTTTTGATTCAGCACTTTGAATCTTCCCGAAAATTTTTAAGATTCTCACAAGCCTTAGTATACGCGTTATGCGGACTGCTTTAACTACTTTAAAAAGATTCATTGCTCCGACTATTCCCGCGCCTGAGTGTGCATCAGCTGTAAGAAGAAAAAAAAGAGACGGGCCTGAGTCAAGGAAAAGAAGCGGAAACGAACTTATGAAATCAACCCACCCTCTTTCATATTTAATCCAGGAAAAAAATTTCTTCTCCCTGCTGTTATAATATGATCTGACTGTAAATTCAACTGAAAAAATCAGGTCAAAACAGAAGCCTGCGGCAAGGAGTATATTTCTTGACCGGACACTCCAGTGAGCGTACCTGCTGTATTCATCAAGTAACGTCTGGATTATAACAAGTACTATCGCAGCAAGTATAAAAGTTTCTAATATCTTTTTTATATCAGGTTTTTTCATCATTCCGTTCACCAGTTATTATCCCCGGCTATAAGGTATAAGGCATCAAGTATTCTCCTGTCATATCCGAAATGCTCCGCATTTTTTCCTGCGATTCCAAACCAGCTTTTATCAGGTGATTCCGCGCCTCTATCTATTTTTGCCGGATGTTTATAGTTTTGAAATCTTCCGCATAAAATAAAAATGAGTTTTGAAGACGGCTCATCGTCTTCAATCATATCCGATGCAAAGTTTGATTTCACTGCAAGCCTTATGAGCTTCTCGGGAAATCCGGGAAGAAGCGGGATAGTAAATTTTACGGCCGAATCCGTAAAGGATTGAATATTTTTTCTGTTTCTGCTAATATCATTTATGCATAATCGTGCGTCAGGATTATCACTATCAGGCTGAAGTTTCATGAAAACAACGTTTTTGACTAAAAGCATAATTTTAAAAAATGTTATATATTCACCTGAATCAATGCCGGTCTTCTGTACCATGACAAGTTCATTGTACAGAAATTCCCTTCTTCTAAAAATTTCTCCGGTATACTTTTCTATCACTTCATAGTTAAAAATATTTATTGAACTGTTCATATTAAATCTGCAGCCGCGGTTTCTGAAAATCATCTGAACAAATTCATGCAGCTTTTCTCTGCGGAATTTATCAGCTACAGTACCTGAATCTGACAATTTATCCAGAAAAGAAAAATCTGAATTGTCTATAAACCGGTTGATTACCGGGAGAACCGCACCGGACACCCTTTCATATAAATTATCTAAAACAAGTTCAAGAACCTGGCTCCATTCGAGGTGAGGAAAAAACTGGCTGTTTTTAAAGGTAACTTTAAGCTGCGGCAGATTCTGCATTATAAAATTTACAATGATTCCCTCTCCTATGAGAGGAGATTCAGACCTGACACCGGGATTTGACATAAGATGATTTACAAAATCATTAACTTTATTTATATCCGTCTCGCTGAAACTGTTCCTCTCCGAAAACTCCATCCCTCAAAACCAGGCAGTAATACCAAATGTAGGAACAATAACATTTTGAAATCCGGTCACATTCTCGCCCAGATTATCAAAAATAAGCTGCACCCCTGCATTAAATATTACACCGCTGTTAAGAACAAACTTCAAACCGAATCCGTTGGAATATCTATATCCTATTTTATCGCTGATCTGAGAATTTCTGCTCACCCCTGCCATAATCTCGGCATAGAAGCACACATCATCTTTTTTTGTAAGTCCGAAAATAAACTGAGGGCCCATTCCGCCGGCATATGCCTGGGTATCTGTAGTCAGATTGAATTCCGCCTCACCTTTCATTGCCAGGGCTACATTATTATCAATAAAAAAAGCGAACTGGGGGAAAACTTTCAGAATGTTATTGTTATCATTCTCATCAGAATCTACACCCTTAGCCTGATATGAAACAAATCCGCCAAGCTCTACAGTATATTTATTCAGATATTTGCTCTGTTTAATTCTTATAGCATCTTCAATCTCTTCCTTAACTATACTTCTCACTTCATCGACAAACTTACTCTGGTTAATTTTTCTCTCTTTGTCACTCTTCTCATTATTAATACTCTGATCAAGTTCCTCTCGTACAGCGCCTCTCAGTTCATCAAGGAGCTCCTCCCTATCTTCAGGATTTATCTCGGATAGAGGTTTATCACGCCTGATCTCTATATCTTTATTATAACTGTTTTTATTCTTCTGATCCATATAATCTTCATAACTTTCACGTCCATAGATTGAACCGCTTACTACAATAGTAAGTATAATCACCAATGGATAAAATATCAACTTTGCCCGCATCACAGTCCTCCGGTTATTATTTTAATTATCGTTTATTTTTACGGCAAAGTTAAATTATTTATTTCCCGATAAATTTAATAGTTTACAATGTTAAAGTTTGAGTATAGTTTTAATGTTAATACAATACTCCTTCAAAGCCCCCTAAATCCCCCGGAGGGGGACTTCACAAATTGATGTAAGGAGAAATGTTGTTAATAAACGGTTTAATTTCTAATATAGATTTGTTTAAGTTGAAATATTAAATATTCAGTTTTAAAAGTGTTAATCTAATTTTCTTTAAGTCCCCTTCCGGGGGATTTAGGGGGCCTCCTCCGGAAAATTTATAATGTATGTGAAACAATATAAGCAATTCAGATGGAGTAATCATGATAAAAATGAATTATACCGGAATAAAAAAAATATCCCTCATTGCTGCCGCTGCAGCAGTTCTTATTTTCACATCGGCATACTCTGAAAAAACATTACCCCTTCTAAATCTTACAGACAGAATAAATACTACGGGAGATGATTATGCTCCTTCTCTGACAGAAGACGGGAGTACGGCCGTTTTTAATTCACGCATGCCGGAGGAGAGATCGCACAATATTTTCATCTGCAAAAATAAAAACGGTTTGTGGGGGGATCCCTATCCTATATTTGAAATAAATTCAGATTCAAATGATGAAACTCCATTTATATCCGCTGACGGAAAAATTATCCTTTTCGCGTCTGACAGGCCCGGCGGTTTTTCCCCTCCGAAAACTTCTGACGGTAAAAAAAGGATAACCTTTGACATATACATATCAAGACTTGTAAACGGAAAATGGACAGAACCCGAAATTCTGAAAGGTACTGTGAACACCAGCATGAATGAAAGAGCGCCGGGCCTGAGTATCGACGGCCGGACCCTTTTTTTTACGAGATGGCCCTATAATAATATGAGTAAATCAAAAATATATTCCGCGAAACTCGAAGACGGCGGATTCACTGATGTGAAAGTACTTCCTGAAACTATAAACACAGGGAACTTTGAAATCGGATTAAGGCCCTCCTACAAATCCGGAAAATACTATTTTGCATCAAGGAAAA
The DNA here is from genome assembly GCA_035403545.1 of Spirochaetota bacterium. Lineage (GTDB taxonomy): Bacteria > Spirochaetota > UBA4802 > UBA4802 > UBA5550 > WRGT01. The sequence goes on along the minus strand of DAONFJ010000051.1, from coordinate 1,223 downwards.
AAGGCGGTTCAGGGGGATGGGATATTTATTATACAACCATGACTTCAAAAGGTTTTACTAAACCGGTAAATGCGGGAGACGGAATAAACAGCGCATATGACGATATGTATTATTCCGAATCAAAAATCAACTCCATGATAAGCTCCAACAGGTCCGGCGGACTCGGAATGTTTGACCTCTACTCATCTGTGCCTGCAGAAAAAACCGGAGCGGCACAGAATAAAAAAGAATTTAAAAGTCAGCCTCAGTCGATCCTGCATATAACAGCCAGGGATAAACAAAACGGCAAATTACTGAAAAAAAGCCCTTTTAAAATTATACTTATAGGAGACAGAGAGAAAGAATCTGTAATCTTAAGAAAAATTGAAATAAAAAGCAGCAGTAACGGAATTTTTACATTAAGCCCGAAAGATGATGTTGATTCATTGATTATTGAATCCGTTTCAAAATACTATACCGGCTGCAGTATTAAAATCCGTGTTACACCGGGACAGACCCAGAATATGACACTTTATCTCGGACGTAAATCATCCTCTTCCAAAAAGAATGCTTCATGCATAGACTCGGAAATTAAATTTTCAGAAGAACTCAAAACCGCTGAAAAAACAGATCTCCAGAATTTTAAAGTGATCTATTTTAAATTTAATTCACCGGAGATTGCAACTGAATATATCCCTGAACTTCAGTCGCTGGTTGAGTTAATGCGTATAAACCCGGAATACCGGCTCATCATATCAGGATACGCCGACCCGTCGGGTTCGGCTAAAGCCAATGAAAAACTCAGCATGAAGCGTGCAAAGAATGTCGCTGATTTTATAAAAACTCTGGATATAAAAGAGGATAGAATCTCGGTCAGATGGTTCGGAGAAACAAAATCTGCATCAGGGAAGAAAGGCCCGAGGTATTACAATCTTGACAGAAAAGTTGAACTTAATTTAAAAAAATAAAAAAAGGGCTGCCGTAATTTCAGGCAGCCCGTATATCGGGTTGGTATTATTCGCTCATACGTCTTAAAAATGCGGGAATATCAAGGTCTTCATTAGTATAATCCTTTTTGATACTCCTGTTCTTACGTTCGCTTTCATAATCCAGGGTAAATGTCCTGTTTGCAGCTGCGGGTTTCGGTTTCTGAGGCTCCTGCTTGCCGTCGATAAGAGTCAGAGATGCGCCTGATTCTCTTGCAACTTCTCTCGGCTTAATGTTGTTCACTGAATTGACAGAAA
>DAONFJ010000050.1:0-26648 GCA_035403545.1 Spirochaetota bacterium | reverse complement strand
AGTATAAGATGCCTGAACTTTCCCCCTCTGTCACTACGTGACATCTCCCCCATGAAAAGATGGGGGAGAAAGATTGAGTGATGTTACTTCAGGTTTATTTATTTTTGCTATACAATAAATTTGCAACCACTCTCTCCCGTCTTTCTCGGGGAACTAGAACAGGATGTTTCTGTGTCGAACGCGTACAGGATGTACAAATAGCGCCGGCTGATGTCACATCGCGGCAGAGGGGGGCAGAGGAATAATGTGTGCATGTAAAATTCCGTTTTTCAGCAGGATTTAATTGACAGAGCAGTCATATTCTGCATATATTATGAACAGGTTGTGAAAATGGAGTAAACAAATGAATTATAGAGACAGGATTACAATGTCCCCGGATGTAATGCTCGGAAAACCGGCAATTAAAGGCACAAGAATTACTGTAGAATTTGTAATTAAAAAATTGTCTGAGGGCATGGATATAGATGAGCTTTTAAATGAATATTCTTCTTTGGAGAGGGACGATATCTTAGCTTCGCTGGCATATTCCGCCGACGTTATATCGAAAGAGGAAATCCTTGTATCCTGATATAATTGCTGATGAAAATATCAGTGCAAGTATAATAAATAGCTTAAAAAAAGAAAATTTCAATGTTTTGTCTATACGGGATAAATACCGTGGAATTAAAGACATAGAAGTTATTGAACTCGCAGTGAAGATGAATTCACTCATTTTAACCGAAGACAGTGATTTCGGGGAATGGATTTTTTCGCACAAAGAGAAAAGCACGGGAGTCATATATTTGAGATACGAGTATAATCAACGGGATATGATAACAACTGCACTCCTTTCAGTATTACACAAATATTCGATTTCTCTATATCAGAAATTTACAGTTATCACACCTGACAAAATACGGATTAGAGATATATAATAGAATCCCCCCTCCCCATCCGCCCGTCGGGCACCTTCCCCATGAGAAGTTATGGGGAAGGCTTTTATTTTGTGAGTTATTTACTTTTTTGTAATCAATTATACTTATTGTTTTATCTTACAGTGTCTCCCCCATATCCTCACATGGGGGAGACACTGCATCGCGGCAGAGGGGGAGAGCTATTTCTTCAATTTCTCAATCTCTTTAAGAGCTAGACCTGTAATCTCGGCAATTTCCTTTACAGGCATTTTTTTATTTAACAAAGCGGCTGCAGTTTCAAGTTTCCCCGCCTGCAGACCTTTTTGAATTCCTTTTTCCATTCCTTCGTTGATCAGCTTTTTACTCATCTCTTTTATAGAACTTCTCAGCATTGTTTTTGCCTCCTCTAATCCTTTGACCTCTTCAACTACATCATCTCTATCACTGAACATATACTTAAACCATTTTACAAAAAGAGATAATTCCTGCGGCCTCTCCGCCTTTAACAATCCGGTTAGTATTTTAAACTCTTTCGTAAGCTCATCACCCGAACTGTTTTCTGCATAAAATAGAGCTGAAACACTGCTCTTTATCTTTCTTAAGAAATCCTTGTTGAACTCATTCTCTGCAATCTTATAATACCTGAAATCAGGTATATATTTTTCAGGTATTGATTTCTCTATCAATTTATTTAATTCTTCAGGCACTGTCCATCTTTTTTCGCCGTTGTAAAGCATTACAGGAAATACAGCCGGCAGCATTTTAATTCTGTATGATTTAATCAGATACTCATATAATTCTGTTATATATCGCAGCATCCTTAAAGCCATAAACCGGTCAACTGTTGACTGAAATTCAAGGAGTAGAAAGATGTATACTTCTTTGCCCTTAAAATATGCCTTATAAACAAGATCCGATTCCCTGTTTGCAAATTCATCCGTAACAAAGCTTTTATCTATCCTTTGTAAAGAACTGTAATCTATATCAGCAGTCCATCCTTCATCAACAAAGTATGTTAAAAGCTGACAGATCATTTCAGGATTAGAAAAAAACTTTTTTTAACCGGAATCATGGAAGTTGTGTTTCTTTGTCATATATTCACCATGATATATATACGATCATCATGACAGTGAGGAGTGAACTTTTTTTGAATATTCTGAATAAATTTACTCCCGGTAAATCCCGGCAATCCCCGAATCCTGTTCAAAAACCGAACCATTTGACAATTAACTTATCTATGAAACAGGTTTTGTTTAAAACTCTGCCTTCCCCACATCCTCACATGGGGAAGGTGCCCGAAGGGCGGATGGGGATGGAGCTATCTCTTCCCGTCCAACAGATCGTGAACCGCTTTTATAATCGCGTAATACTTAAAAGGTTTCTGTACATACACCATTGGAATAATACCTGCAGCATCATGAGGGAGCAGGTTCTGGTCATACCCGCTGAAAAATACTACGGGAATTTTATTCTTTACCCCGCCGATTTCATTGTATACATCCCAGCCGTTTTTCTTCGGCATGACAACATCAAAAATCAACAGGTCAATCATGTCCCTGTTCTCATTAAAAAGTTTAACCGCAATCTCGCCATCCGAAGCAGTAATAACCTTAAAACCTGAATCAATCAGGATCCTGCTTGTATATTTCCGTATAAGGTCATCATCCTCGGCGAGAAGAACAGTCTCACCGCCATAAGAATGTCTTTCCGCTGTTTCTTTTTCTTCATAAACTTTATCAGATATTTCATCTCCGAATACAGGAAAATATATTGAGAAGGTTGTACCCTTCCCTTCAATGCTATGAACATCTATATAGCTGCTGTGCTGTTTCACAATGGAATAAACTGTAGCCAGGCCGAGCCCCGTCCCTCTGTTTTTATCTTTTGTAGTAAAAAACGGTTCAAATATCTGATCAATATTGTCAGCCGGTATTCCGGCTCCGGTATCTGACACACTCAGCATAACATATGTTCCCGGCGGGATACTGTTATCGAAACATGGCCAGTACCCATCAATGGTTATATTTTTTGTTTTGATAGTAATTGATCCGCTTCCATCTATGGCGTCCCTTGAATTTATACAGAGATTCATAAATATCTGTTCCAGCTGCCCTGTGTCAGCATGAATATAATGAAATTCATTATCCGGATTAAAAGATAGAGTAATATTCTCACCTATTACTCTTTTCAGCATTTTTGTAAAACCTGAAGCAACTTCATTCAGTTCAACAAGATTCGGCCTGAACTTTTCTCTTCTTGCGAAAAGCAAAAGCTGCCTTACAAGGCTCTTTGCCTTTTCACCGGAATCAATTATATGGGAAATATTCTCCAGCATATCACTGTCCTGTTCGGCATCCATAAGAACAAGGCTTCCGTACCCGAGTATAACCTGGAGTATATTATTAAAATCATGTGCGATGCCTCCGGCAAGCCTTCCAATAGCTTCCATCTTCTGAGACTGATATAATCTCCCTTCTATTTCTTTCCTTTCGGTAATATCCTGGTAAAGCCCCCTGTAAATAAGCGGATTACCGGAATCATCAGTTTTATCAAGAACCGCTGTTATATGGAACCATCTGTAAATTTCATCTTCCGTATTAAGGCGAATATCGAAATCGGCAATATCTCCGCCTTTGTCAACATGGAAGTTAAGTTTGGATTGAAACATTCCCGAATCCTCAGGATGAATTTTTTTCATAAATTCATCAACCGGAATTTTCTCATAGACGCTGTCAGGCTCAGAGGATTTTTCATCATTGGTTATTGTGGAGATAAGACTATTCCTCACATTAAATTCCCATAACCCTAGTCCGGCTTTTTCTGCAATAAACCGCAATCCTTCGTACTGCCTCGCAAGAGAATCTTCAAGGCTTTTAATTTTTGTAACATCCTGCGCGATTCCTACCATTTTAAAAGGTTTGCCATTATCATCAAAGAGGACTTCACTGATAAAGTGGATAAATTTTACAACTCCATTTACTACAATTCGAAAGCTCAGTTCAAAACTTTCATTATTTGCTACAGAATGCCTGAATTTTTCAAGACATAGCATCCTGTCATCCGGATGAACGTATTTTACCAGTCCTTCAGCTTTTATCGGTTGCCCGCGATCGTAGTATTCGACTAATCCCCAGATATCAGACATTTCACGGTCAGTTATTATAGCTTCCAGTTCATAGTTGTATTCCCATAGAGACATACGTCCGATTTTCATCGCATTTTTAAGTCTGCTTTCACTATCACGGATTTTTTTCTCTCTTTCGAGATTGTGGATTTCAATCAGTTTACTCTCTGTTATATCCTGATTGATACCGGTTATAAATAAAGGTTTCCCCTTTTCGTCTCTCAACCTGACTTTAGCTATAGTCTTTAGCCAGATATACTCTCCTGAATCTTTTTTTATTCTGTATTCTATTGCTGATTCATTTATTTTTCCATCAAAAAGTATTTTTACGGAAGGAAGGACCCGATCTTTATCTTCGGGATGCAGCATATCAATCCATTTCTGAAAATCAACATGTTCATTGCTTTCTGTAAAAAGTATGTTCATTCCGAAAATATTGTCTATTTTCATTGTTGAAACATTTATTTCCCACGGCAGTATTTTGACACACTCGAGGGTCAGAGCATAGTGATACCTGAATTTTTCATAAACATTCTTCAGATCTTCAGCTTTTTTAGTGTTTTTGATATCGTCCATTGACCATGCCTTAAAACGTAATTACTGCTGCAATAACCGGATTTAACAGGAAAAAAAACCCGGCTAAAAACTTTCTACACAGCTCTTACCAGGATAAAAACGAAGTTTTTATAATCAACATATAAAATTATTGAAAATTATAACAAACTATTTTCCCCTGTCTAATATTTAAAAATTAACATACAGGATTGGAATATGTCTTCCTACAAGAACAAAAACAACAAAATATATTATAATATATATAAATCAAAAAGCGCCGGCAACAATCTTCTGTTAATTCATGATAACGGACAATCATCAAAAATTTTTGATCCCGAGATAAAATTCTATTCAAGCTACTTTAACACTATGACAGTTGATCTTTCCGGCCACGGTAAATCTCCGGCCGGTAATGATACAGTGAATAATTTCTGGATAAGCAACGCAATAGCAATCTCCGAACTTTGTGAAAAAGAAAAGTTTAAAAAAACTTCAATAATAGGACTGGGAGGAGGAGCATTAGTTGCACTGAATATGGCAATAATCAATCCGTCTCTCGTGAAGAATATAATAGCGGAGAGTATTCCCGGCATAGAACCGGACATTGATTATTTAAACAGTATCCTCGCTTACAGAGATCATTTAAAAAATTCTGACGCTAAATCCCTATTCCAGTCTATGAACGGTTCAAGATGGGAAAAAGTTCTGGAAGAGGACAGTATGATGCATGCGGATTTTATAGAAAACGGGGATAGATACCTTCATGGCGATCCAGCCTTAATAAATTGTCCGGTTCTTCTTGCAGGGAGCAGCGGTTATGACATCCTTCCCGATATGGAGGACAGATTGAAAGGAGCCGTGGCATCATTCAAAAAAGCGCAGGTTCATCTTTTCAGCAGTGCAAAATATCCTCTGATAATAAGTAAAAATCATGAGTACAGAACTGTTACGCTTAACTACCTGATGGATGGACTGTAATCCATTCATCAATTCCCATAGGGACGTAAAACTTTAACAGAAAAATAAGTCACCCCGTGAAGCCCCACACCGCGTATGGGGCTAAAACAAATTTACATTAATATTTGAGCATCCCATTTGCAAGTCTCTCTCCGGGCGATGTACTGAGCCTTACGAAGCGGGATTGAAGGAGCCGCACAGTAGTTTATTAAATCTGTAATGTTCTACTACTTCTTATCACCGAATGAGGGGATAATCATTCTCCCCGATCTTTCAAAAAGTATATAATCACCAAACCAGCTGATAAGTACCAGAATTTTATTTCTGAATCCGATCAGATATAATATATGAATAAACAGCCATAAAAGCCACGCGAAGAATCCCCTTACCTCGAACCCCTTTATCTTTGTTATTGCCGAATTTCTTCCAATTGCCACCATTGATCCGCGGTCTACAAATTTAAAAGGATCAGCTTTCTTCCCTGCTATAAGTTTTAAAATATTCAGTGCAGAATGCTCGCCCTGTTGTGTAGCGACAGGCGCATTCATAGGGAGAGGAACTCCATCCTGTTCAGCATAAGCCAGATCACCACATACGAAAACCTCATCAAATCCCGGAACCCTTAGCGTATCATCAACAATCAGACGGGAGTCATTCCTTACCGGAATTTTTACGTCACTTACAAATTGTACTCCCTTTACCCCTGCTGTCCATAGTATTGTATGAGATTTAATACTCTCCCCGTTTTTAAATCTGATAGTTCCTTTATCTATCCTGGTCACTTCAGATTCGAGTATAACCTTTACTTTTTTCTCTTCAAGCTTCCGGAGCGCGTATTCGCCGGACTTTTCATTATATGCGGGAAGTATTCTTCTGCCTGCATCAATCAGCGTAATATTTATATCTGATAATTTAATTTCAGAAAAATCTTTTTTGAGAGGGCCCCGGACAAGCTCTGCGAAAGCTCCGGCAAACTCGACCCCTGTAGGCCCTCCCCCTGTGATGACGAATGTAAGAATTTTTTTTCTCTCTTCCGGATCGCTGCATTTGACTGCTTTTTCAAACAGGGTAAGAATATGGTTTCTTAAAAAAAGAGCATCTTCGAGAGTTTTAAGAGGCAAAGAATTTAACTCCGCTCCTTTGATTCCGAAATAATTTGCTTTACTGCCTGGTGCAATAATCAGGTAATCATATTTTACATCGCCCTTCCCTGTTACAACAATCTGTTTTTTAAATTTGATTTCGCTGACCTCTGACATGAGGAAATTTATATTTCTTTTTTTTCTTATTACAGATCTTACCGGATAGGCAATCTGGCCGGGTTCAATTTCAGCAGCTCCCACCTGGTAGAGCAGCGGATTAAAGGTGTGATAATTATTTTTATCAATTAAAGTCACTTTTACAGGTTTGCCGAAGAATTTTTTCGCGGCAAAAAGTCCGGAAAATCCTGCTCCTATGATAACAACGTGTTTCATCTCTTTCTGCATTATAGTTACCTTCTTATATTTCTTTAATTTTATCGATTACAGATCTGGCGTAATCAACATTCAGTTTAAGTTCATTTTTGTTCCACAAAACAAGGTCTCTAAGTTTAAGACGCGCGATAAGTCTCGAGATCGTTTCCGGTATAGTGCCGATTCCATCGGCAAGTTCTGCTTTTGTGAGATCTATATTAATTAAAGGTTTGATGCCGTAATGTTCTTCAATGAACAGAAAAAATCTCTCTTCAACGTCATAGGCATTAAGGAACGCCACTTTATCTGCAAGGTATCTTAACTTACGGAAAATATTACCGGTAAAATATTTACGGAACGGTTCCTCTCTGAAAATCTCCATGAAAAGTGTGCGATTTATTGAAAAAAGTGTACTGTCCCTCAATGCCGTAGCGCTGACAGGGTAAGTTTCCGATTCAAAGAGTATCACCTCGCCGAACATTTCACCGGGACGTATATGCCTTAGAACAATTTCTCTATCGTTATCAGCAGATTTATATATTTTTACAAGCCCTTCTATAAGGAAAAAAAACTTCTCCCCCTTATCACCTTCAAAAAAAATAATCTCGTCTTTATTGAATGTTTCGGTTCTGCCCCTTTTCTCAATTCCTGAAATAATTTCAGGGGAGAGGCCTCCAAAAAATAAACTTTTGGATAATGTTTCTTCAGAAATTTTCATTTTTTTCTCCGGACTTGATTCAGGTCAATGTCAATTATTAGATAATATAGTTATTATTTAATCAGTAATAATTCCTGAACTTTTTTATAATAAAAAATGAACTATTATCCCCGCCGCCGAAGGCGGCGGGGATATATAATTGTTTATTTTACACTAAAATATATGTTAAGGAATTAACATTGTTATTTAACTGTCAATTCAATTAGTTAGTGATAAATAAACAGCAATTGTTAATAGAAAAAACAATCAAGAGGTTAATATATGAAGCGTCAGATAATACATATAGACGAAAATAAGTGCAACGGATGCGGCATGTGCGTACCGGACTGCCCTGAAGGTGCAATTCAGATGATAAACGGGAAAGCCAGGCTGATAAGCGATCTCTACTGCGACGGCCTTGGCGCATGCATAGGGACCTGTCCTGAAAGCGCTATTACTATTGAGGAGAGAGAAGCTGCCCCATACGACGAGGCACTTGTAATGGAAAACATTATAAAGCACGGTACTGATGTAATTAAAGCGCATCTTAAACACCTGAAAGATCACAATGAAACAGTTTATCTGAGTGAGGCATTAAAAATACTGAAAGACAAAGGGATCGAATTAAAAGATTCTGCACCGGAGATCCATGCGCACCACCACGGTTGCCCAGGGAGCACAAACCGTGTTTTAAACAGGGTTCATGACGCCGTTCCATCATCACCACAAAAAGAGTTCTCAAGACTCGCGCAGTGGCCTGTAAAACTTAAATTGTTAAGCCCATACTCACCGGTATTTAACAATAAAAAAATAGATCTTCTTGTGTCAGCTGATTGCGCTCCATACGCATGCGGAAACTTTCACGATGATTTTCTCGACGGAAAAGCCATGGTTACATTCTGCCCTAAACTCGATCCGTATATTGATGAATACAGAGAAAAACTTGAGATAATACTGAAAGAGCAGGATATAAATTCTGTTACAATAGCAAGAATGGAAGTCCCCTGCTGCAGCGGAGTAACATCTCTTGTTAAGGAAGCGGTATTAAAAAGCGGTAAAAATATTAAAGTGGAAGAAAAAATAATTAAGATTTAGTCTTCACGCTTTTTTGAAACAACACGCTCAATCTCTTTTCCGGGATCCTCAAAAGAATATGGTTTTTCCGACACTCAGGCAAAGCCATATTCTTTCGTCTTTTTGTATAGAGCTATCGTCTCATCTCCGCATTAAACTTTAATTTAATATTTCTTGACCTTTACTTAAATATTACATTATACTATAAGTCTATGGCAGGACTTAACAGTGCAGAATCAATAAAATTACAACATATACCGGTCTCGGAATCTGAAATAAATTTTTACGGGTATTGATAAATGAAAAAAGAAGAGATAAGCTGGATTCTTTATGATGTGGCAAATTCAGCATTTGTTCTGATAATAGTCACAATGATAATGCCGATCTTTTTCAAGGAATACGCAGCTGCCGGACTGTCGGGCTCCGAATCAACTGCTCTCTGGGGTTATGCTAATTCGGCAGCGGCTCTTGTTATTGCGCTGGCCTCACCGATCATGGGTACACTTGCCGATTACGAAGGGAACAAAATGAAAATGTTTTTCCCTTTCTTCGTCACGGGAATAATTTCAACACTTCTCCTTGTATTTGTCGGTCAAGGGGGATGGATATCATGCCTAATAATCTTTATGGCAGCGAAGATAGCATGGTCAGGTACGCTTGTATTTTATGACGCGTTCCTTGTAGATATTACTGATGAACATAACATGGATAAAGTATCATCACGCGGTTACGGCTGGGGCTATATAGGAAGCGTGATACCGTTCGTAATAGTTATTCTTCTGATACTTTCCGCAAAGGATACTCCCGGGCAATATACATATTTCAAAATCGGATTTGTTATTACCGCGCTCTGGTGGATGGTATTCTCAATTCCCATGATAAAAAATGTTAAACAGAAATATTTTATACCGCATGATCTCTCCCCTGTAAAAAACAGTTTCAGAAGAATGATCTCAGGCATTAAAGAGATTAAAAAGTTTAAGCAGATTTATCTCTTCCTTATTGCATACTTTTTTTATATAGATGGAGTTGATACTATCATCAGCATGGCTGTGGCTTACGGTATAGATGCCGGGCTTGGTACTGTACTGCTCATCGGCGCAATACTTATGATACAGGTCCTTGCCTTCCCGTTCTCTATTGTGTACGGAAAGCTTTCTGAAATATTCAGCGCCGGGACAATGATTCAGGCGGGTATTATTGTTTATGTTGTTATTACTGTTATTTCATTCTTTCTCCCGGTTATAGAATCAGAGAACAGCAAGAAAATAGTTTTTTATCTGCTGTCTTTTCTTGTTGCAACTTCAATGGGCGGAATTCAGGCGTTGAGCCGTTCCTATTTCGGAAAAATAATTCCTCCGGAAAGATCCGCGGAATTTTTCGGTCTCTACAATATTTTCGGAAAATTCGCCGCGATAATGGGCCCCTTTCTGATGGGTGCAGCGACTGATATCTCCGGAAATTCAAGATACGGAATATTATGTATTATACTCCTTTTTGCAGCGGGATGGATACTGTTCAGAAAAGCAGAGAGGGTAAATATGCAGTTATTAAAAAAATAGTAATTACTGTGAAACTTTTTATTCAGCGAACTTCTTTTTTTAATACCATATAAATGCAATGCCGGAATCAGTTGAGCATTTTTTTAAGTTCATTAATATTTACAGGTTTAATTATTATTTTAAGAGGGCCGGTTTTCATGGCCTCCTCGATCATTTGTTCATCGGTATAGGCCGTGCAGTATATGTGTTCCACATCAGCGGTTGCCTGAAGTTCATTCATCACATCAATTCCCGATAGTTCACCCTCCAGACGAATATCCATAATGATCAGGTCAGGTTTTTTTTCATTAATTTCCCTGATAGCATCTTTACCGTTAGCAGCTATTCCAAGAATGATGTGATCTTTTTGAAGAATATTTTTCAATAGTAAGGCGTTAATAGCCTCATCCTCAACGATGAATATATGCCGCTTCTTCATTTTAATTTTAACCTGCTGCCGGGAAAATAATAATATACCTGAATCCGTTTATGCCGGTAGTGCTGATTTCACCAGACAGCTGTTTAACAAGCAGGTTTATAAGCTCAATGCCATGTCTTTTACCAGGGATTAATTCCATCATATCCGGAGCACCAATTCCATCATCACAAACACTTAGCTGGCATATACTGTTATCCTGTTTAACATTTATGGTTATACTCCCCTCCATGGAACCGGGGAAGGCGTGTTTAAATGAATTATTTATTATTTCATTTAAAAGAATTCCAAACGGTATTGCCTTTGTAATATCGAGAACTGTATCTCCTATATTATAGTCTACCTTAATTCTGTCTCCATTGGAATTATATACCTCTTTGATATGTGAAACAAGAATGGGAATGTAGTCCTTTAAAGAAATACTTTTGAAATCCGCCGATCTATAAAGGTGTTCATGAACAAGGGACATTGAATAAATTCTTCCCGATAATGTTTCAATAATTTCTTTTGAATCCGGCGATTCTGCTTTTGAATTTTCAAGATACAGCAAAGAGATTATTGAGTTAAGGTTATTATTTACCCTGTGGTGTACCTCATTAAGAAGTACCCTTTTTTCATGCAGATTTTTATTAAGGTCGGATTCAATGATATCACGCTTTGTTAATTCTTTATACAGGAGAAAAAAAAGGAGGATTGCAGATACAAGAATAAATATCCACCCCTTGTATGTCTGGAATGCCGCGTACTTTTCCATGTCAGGTATAAAAATTTCCAGTATTGCATCCGACGAAAAAATCCACACACATCCTGCGAGGAAATATATTAAAGATATTTTCAATGCTCCTGTCAATTTTCTGTTTACCATAAATATCTCATTATCTGTATTTAATACTGCAACAATAATATTGTCACTAACAAAACGAAGATATATTTCCACATATCATTTTTTGTCACAACTGCGCTGTCAGGATCTGCAATTCTACTGGATAATTTATTTATATAGATTGTTCTTCTTATTCCAGTTTATTATTATCCATGCCAGCCTGTTATAGTCGCCGTCAAAATGATGTCCGCCATCTACAAGTACAACTTCATTTTTTTTTCTGTCGAGTTTCTGAATAACCGTGTGGTCATCATTACTGCCTTCAATAAAGAGGAGCGGTATGCCGTTTATCTTCAAAACTTCCGGAAGGGTTGCGTATTCACCTTTTGTTTTACCCAGCCACTCTCCGGCACTGATTTCAAATATTGCACTTTCCGAAATACCAAGCATTACTGCCCCGGAAAGATTTAAACGCGTTTTTTCAGGAATGCGGTTTATTATAAAGGGAAGGACATCCGCTCCGAAAGAATAACCGATAAGAATTACCTTCTTTCTTTTTGTTTTATTTATATATGAACTGATAAGGCTGCTGATGTCATTAGCAGTCTCTTCCGGAGTTCTCTTCTTCCAGAAGTACCTCACTGAATTAATCCCGATAATATGTATTCCCTGCGACGCCATTACAGCTGAGATGTCCCGGTCAATTTTCCTCCAGCCGCCATCACCTGATATAAATATGGCAATTGTATCCCCTCCGGTTTCAGCAGGAATCTCTATTACAGAAGTAACTTCAGCAATAACTGCGACACAGCATATCATTATTACCAGAATAAAGGGTAATGCATATATTCTCATTTTATTTTTTCTCCCTCAATACTGTTAATAATTACTATATACATTTGATTACATGGCAGAATCATATAATTCTATGATATACTGAATTAAGCATAAACCGTTCTGCCGGGTCAGGATTATTGATTATACCAGTCCAGGATAATATCTGCAAGATATTTATAATCACCGCCGAAATGATGTCCTCCTTCAGTAACTACTACACTATATTTGTTTTTATCCATACTGCCGGTTATCGTATCTTTATCCTCAATTCCGCCGATAAAAAGGAGCGGTGTACCATCAATACGCGAAATCTCGGGGAGCGTTTTAAACCCGCCTTTTGCATAACCGGCTGAATCATATTTACAGACCTCGAATGTAGAATCTTCAGCAATATTAAGCATGACAGCACCGGCAAGTACCGGCCGCAATGAAGGAGAGAATCTGTTAACTATAAATGGAACAACATCTGCCCCGAAAGAATAGCCTATTAGAATTACCCTGTTTCTGTTTAGTTTGCCCGAATAGGAATCAATCAGTGAAATTACATCACTGGCCGTTTCATCGGGAGTTCTTTTCTTCCGGAAATAATTCATGGAGTTAATCCCTATAACATGAATTCCTTCTGATGCAAGTCTCTCCGCAATAACCTGATCAATTTTGAGCCACCCGCCATCACCGGAAAAAAATACAGCAATAGTATCACCATTCATTTTTGCAGGAATTTCCACTACCGGAAATGCAGACGCCGAAGAGTTCATCATTAATACAGACAATGCAAAAATTATAATTACAGCAAGCTTTCTCATTTTGAAATTACTCCTTTAATTCCCCCGCTTACAAGTATCGCAATATCCAGCAAAGTCTTCGGTAACGCAAAAGGCTTTGAGTAGACAAGATATCTGGGATGCCACTCGGGATGGAATTTATTCTTATAACTTCGAAGGCCCTGGAAATTATAAAATTTTTCACTATACCCGTAAATAATGGCGCCTATTCTGTTCCATAGAGGGGCTAAAGGTTTATTCACCAGGCCTGATAGAGGCACAGATCCCAGATTAAAATATTTAAAACCGTTTTCCTTGCCCCACAGCATTATATTGATGAAAAGAAAATCCATAATTCCGCCGGGAGCTGAAGTGTGGTGACGCATCAGGTCAATCGTTAATTCATCTTTAACCTGCGTCTGCATTATATTTGCAAAAGCAATTATACTGTTTTCTTTTTTCACAACTGCCATCTGAAAATTCCGCAGATATTTTTCATCAAAAAAACCGATTGAAAACTGTTTTTCTTTAGTATTCTTTTCTCCAAGCCAGTTGTCAGATACTTTTTTTAATTCATTTATAATTTCAGGTAATTTCTCTTCCGGGATAATCTCGAAAGAATAATTCTCTTTAATGGTCTTATTTAAAGAATGTCTTAATCCCCTGTTGTCACTGCCCTGAATATTAAAATTCTGCAGATCTACATGCGCAATCTCACCTATTTTAAGAATATTCATTCCCGTCTCTATATAAACCGGAAGATATTTCTGACTTACTTCGAAAAAAACAAGGTTTGCATCCTCCTTATGGCTCTCCTCTCTGAAATCCCATATGATTTCCTGAATTTCATCGCCGCAGCCTATAGGGTCACCAAGCACAATCCAGCTCTTTCCCTGAATTCCGTACATCAGGAATGCAGTTTTATCCGTATTGAAAAAAATGTATTTATCACCAAGAAGTGCAAGATTGCCGTCCGGATTGCCGGAACGGTTAATTATAGATTTTACAAGCTCCATTTCCGTTTCTGTGGGCAGCGAAGGCCGGGCCGGAACTGGTCTAATCAGTAGAATAAGTGATAAAATAGAAAACACTCCGAATATTCCGGCAGTACCCCTCATAAATCTGGAGGTATCATTCAAAAGGCCGAAGCTGCTCCAGAGATCATGTGAATAGGGTACGTGCTTATATGCAAAAAAACCGAACCAGGTTGTCATAGTAATTACTGTGACAATTGCCGCTCCCCAGACCGGTGAAAAGGACTGATCAAAAAGAGAAGCTTTTCTATAAAAAAATGTCCGGCATGGATAAAAAACTGCAAGCGTTGTTGCCAGAACTATTCCCTCTTCATAATTCAATCCGCTCAGCATTATAAAAACTATTCCAGATACAAGCAGAATAATGGTCATATAATATGCGCTGTAAAGCCTCTTCTGAATTCTGGATGAGAGGAAAAGAAGTCCCGCCCCGGTTAGCGCTGTGAAAAAATGCGAGACTTCAATCACGTGAAGCGGAAAGATGTAATTGAGCCATGCCATTCTCTCATTTATATTCGGAAGAGCTGCGGACAGGAGAAGTACGGCTCCGCTTGTAAATATCAGAATTGCAAGTACCCCCGGAAAAACCATAGGAATCCATTTCACTATAAACGACGCGGCTTTTTTCATTACACCCGATGCAACGGAAACCTCAGCTGTGCTGAATAAAAGAAGGCCTATCGCGAATGGACAGAGATAGTATACAAACCGGTAAAGAATCAGTGAACTGAAAATTTCCGGGGCTCCCCCCTGGCCTGCAAGAAGCAGCATGATTACAGTTTCAAATACACCTATTCCTCCCGGGACATGGCTTATAAGCCCGCTTATCTGCGCCAGCAGAAAAAGAGGAATAAATGCAGTATAGGAAAGCTGGACAGATTCCGGCAGAAGGAAGTAAAGCACTAACCCCGCGATAGACCAGTCAGTAACTGAAACCGCTATCTGCCCTAGACCGGTCTTCCAGTCAGGAATTTCGATCTCCCACTCTTTAAAATTAAATGTTTTTTTATAAAATACAGTAACAGCAAAATACATTGCGACAATACAGAGAAAAATCATCCCCACAGCCCTTAAAGAAATGAATGGAATATGCAGAATTGCAGGAGAATTAACCGGTTCTATAATAAATACAATACCGGCAAGAGTTACAATTCCTATCCAGAAGGTTGCAGCTGTAAAAGTTATGATCTTTATAATATTGATTGAAGATAAGCCCGCCGCACTGTAAAATCTGAATCTGACTGTTCCGCTGCTGAGAACTGACATCCCGATATTATTCCCGAATATGTAGGAAACCAGCGATGTAAAAAATATGCGCGGATATGAAAGCTTCTGTTTAATATAACGGAAAGCAAGAAGATCATAGAATGTAACGATGAAATATGAAATGACAGTTGCCAGAATTGCTGCCATAAGTTTAGCTGCGGGAAAATCACGGAGTTTCTGTATGATCTCGTTTAGATGATAACTTTCAAGTTCCCGGTATAAAAATATCAGGGCAATAGATAAAATTACGGCTCCTGATACAGGAAGTATAATTTTAAATATTGTCTTTCTCATTTAATTCCACCTTTTTTAAATAACATCTATTTATTTAAAATATACTATTTCTTTTCACATTATATTTTGAAAAAACCGGGCATGCATTATAAAAATCAGATTCGTTATGAGACTGTTCGTTACATCGAAAATAGATATTTCTGCCATGCATAAAAATTCTTTCTAAAAAACCTGAATCACATTATATTTACTTCCCGATTTGAAGTTAATACATTCAGCAGGCAGATATATTTAAATTCAGCAATTACAGGCTCCATTCAATTAATTTTTCAATTATTTTAAAATTTTAATAAATAAATGTCATGCCGTTAATCCATGCGGATTGACAGATGCAATACTCCGGCGTTGAACAATCAACAACTAAAGTTAAAGTTAACAATAAACCTTGACAAAAAGTTATTATTTATATCTTTTAAAATATTATTCGGACAGGGTATATAATATCTGATGATTAATTTAATTAATATCCCATTTTCATATTTATGTTTATCCATACTTCTTTCCGGATTTACAGTCTTTGCTTTTATAAAATTTATCTATATATTTTTCAAAACAGGACGAAATGAAATATTACCGTATATCTTTCTCGGACTGGCGGCGGTTCTTTATATATCATGTGACACAACCGGATTGATTTATTATATCCTTACCTCGGACTATCAGTCTGCGCGTATATTTATAAATATCAGGGAACTCTCGTCATTGATATTCCTGATAGCCATACCGTATATCATCGGTCAGGCTTTAATATTAAAGCCCGGAATAAAACGTATAAATAATTTGTTGTTCTGTTGCGGTATAGTATTCACAGCTGTGATAACAGCAGCTGCTTTAATTAAACCGGAACTACTCATCGGGGCTACTAATCTGAATATCTCCGTCAATTACCGGCAGATCGTGGTAATACAAAAAGTTGAACTGCTTTATATTTTTAAAACTATACTGCTGATGGTTTACCTGTTATACGCATTAATTATTTTTCTGCATTCGGATACTTACGGTAAAATTATCTATCCTGTCAATAAGACCATGACCGGTCTTTTTGTATTAGCCTACTGTGCGCTGAGCGGTATTTTCTCAATATTTTTTTTCAATAATAATACCGGTTATGTCAATTTTTATTATCCTCACATCAGCATGGGTATCGCGGTATTTCTGATGTTTAATTCTTTCGGATTAGTTGATGCCTTCATTGATTATTCGTCACAACTTATAAAAGTTAAAAATGATTTAAAAAATATTCTTTATAAAGACTCCACACTGGGAATCCCTAACAGGAATGGTTTTCTGAATGATCTGAAATTGATAATGGATGAATTGAAGGAGAGCGGCAGAAGTTTTTCGCTGGTGTTCCTTGATATCGATGACTTCCAGGATATCAACGAATCTTTTGGAGAAAAAGTCGGTGATGAAATACTAAAACAATTATGTCAGCGGCTGCTCGATCTCTTCTCATCAAAAGGAAACCTTTACCGGTTAGGCGGAGATGAATTTGTTTACATATTAGAAGGAATTCACTCAGAAGACGAATCAATAAATGTTGCCAGCAGAATAATTACATCACTCAGGAATCCGTTTCCAATTTTCGGAGAATCATATCTTGTAACAGCAAGCCTGGGAATAATCAATATCCCGCGCGATGGAGATGAAATAGACATTATTATGAATAATGCGTATAGTGTTATCCGCGATGCAAAAAAGACAAAAAATACTTATAAAATATTTACCAGGGAAATAATTGATTATTCATCAAAAAAAGTCGGTATAGTTAACCTTCTAAGAACAAGCATATCTAATGATCAGTTCTCTATATTTTATCAGCCGATAGTAGATGCTGACGAAAAAATGATATATGCGGAATCACTTCTCCGCTGTACAAATCCCGATTTATCCATTGGCGGACCGGGCGTATTTATTCCGCTCATGGAAAAAGCCGGCATTATGAAAGACGTTGACGACATGGTTATAAGAAAAGTTTTCCATGACATGGAAATGCATATAAAAAATAAATTTAATATCAGCATTAATCTTTCCTCTACTCAGCTCACCGATCCTGCTTATAGTGATTTTCTTTCTGCTTTTGCCGAACAACAGGGGATAAAACCGGGAGAGATCATTCTCGAAGTTATTGAAAACACTCTTATCGAAAATTTTGCAAAGGGACGTGAAAGTATTTTGAGGCTTAAAGAAAGCGGATTTAAGATTGCGATAGATGATTTCGGAAAAGGATTCTCTTCATTGTCATATCTGGCGGAGCTTCCCATTGATATACTTAAGATTGATATGGCCTTTGTTGAGTCGGTTCCGGGTGATCCGAAAAAGGAAGCAATAGCTAATCATATTATGGAACTGGCGCATTCTCTCGGTTTAAAGGTCGTTGCTGAAGGCTTTGAACGCAGGGAGCAGTTCGAATTTTTCAAGAAACTCGGATGCGATAATTTCCAGGGGTACTACTTCTCCCGTCCCTTACCTCTGGATGAATTATTGTTAAAATATTTCCATTCATAATATCCGTATCATTTCATTGACTACTGTTATACTATTAATGTATTGCAATACCTGTAGGGGGATTATCAAGAGTAAGAAATACTTCCACGTTGGAATTCGAAGTGTCAAGGTCAGCACGGTAAATTCTGTATTGAGATGAGTAATTTGAAGTCCAGTATATTTTTCTATTCTTAAGATCTAAGGCTATCTTCTCAATATTGAAACTACCGGCTGTTACCCAGGGTGCAAAACTCGAAAGAGCTAAATCTGCTCTCATAATATTTAACGATGATGATGAGTTAATAAATACATAATAGACATATCCGCCGGCTCCGTCAACAGCAATCCCCCTGAAAGGCGTTGAAACTCCAGCAGGTCCTACATCCGAAATTCTTTGATCATAATTACTCGCCGCAGCATCCAGCGGACCAATATATACACTGCCGTTATTGCCGCTGCCGTGATTGAATCCGGCAATTTCGTAGTACGTATTTGCGGTATAATAAATTTTTCTATTTATAGAATCAACACACATGGAGTACATGCAATAGTGATTAATCTGAGGTACCCATTTAACCGGTATCCATGGATCAGAAGAAATCTCCGCTTTCCAGATATCATGATGAACGGATGCGTTTTGAAAATAACCCCACAGGATTGATGATTCTGACTTATCTATCGCTAATGATAATGGCCCGAACCCGCTTGATTCCAGATAACTGTACATTACCTCTCTTCCGATACCATCAAATCCGACTCTTTTAATCTGGTAATATAATACCGGGCCTATGTATCCGAGATCTGTCCAATAAACTTTATCATCATATAAATCGACATCAACATAAAATGGCGCCGAACTGCCGGAAGTATATATTGTTTTCCTTCCGGTACCGTCAAAATTTATATAATTAACAGTCCCTTCACTTTCAACCCAGTAAATACCGGCAGTTAAGTTATCATCCGTGTCATCAAAAAGTGTTTTAAACTCTGAACCACATCCGGTGACAAAAATTGAAAAAAATAGAATTACTGTCAGAGCATAAAGCGGCGGAGAGATTAAGTGCAGCCGTTTTTTAAATCCGGCCATGCATCCGCGGGGCATTCTATTTTGATATATACATAACATAGTTTTCATAATTTTTAAATTAAAAATTATAACCCGCGCCAAGACTGACTCCGACGCCTAACAGAGGAGCATAACCGTCATAAATATAATCAATCCTCAATTGAGGGGAGATAATTACAGAAAAAAAATCAAATGCCGGGCCTGCATGAATTGTTAAATCGGATTTGACGGCAGATTCTTCGGCATCACCATTTTTTATGTAAAACCATCCCGCTCCGATAAGTGCAGAGATGTTAAAATTAAAAGCATAACCATGCATCGTCACCGGAAATCGCCAGAGAGGGCCCGCAGAAACAATTAAACTTTTAATGTATTTTTCATCTTTTTCAGAATAGAAATAACTGACTTCACTATCAATGCCGCTTATATCTAATTTTTTTAAAAACTGAATATTGTTTAAGGGTATTTCTCCGGATAGAACTCCCCCTTGTCCATAAGGGAGAACAGAACTGATTTTCCCGAAATTTTTATTAAAAAAAACATCACACATTAAAACAAACGATTCCGCCCCATCTGAAGAAACTGAAATATTTTTATTCTGCTCCTTCAGCTTCCTCTCTCCGGACTGATAATTATTTTTTATCTCATTCTCATTCACAGTTTTTCCGAGCTGTTGAAGAACTTTTATATCTCCCTCAAAACTTTCTGTCCTGCGAATCTCTTTTATCTGCTTATACTTTATGGTAAAATTTCCATGATAGTTCGCAAATTTTATATACTCCGGTTTTTTGTCTTCAAGAATTTTTCCGTTAAGTATCATGTCGTCCTTTGTGATAATCACATCTGCCCGGAGAGGGAAAGCCGGTGTTAAAACAAAAACCAGTAATACTATCAGAATAAAATATTTACGCATAATATTATTTTTCAATAACCTTTGTTATTTTATCCTTTTTTACGTCGATCCTCCCTATACTGGTCTCTATGGAAATAACATTATCGGTTTTCTCTATCAGTTTTCCTTTGAATGTATTGCCGTCACTTGTATTGATCACAAGAAAAATATCTTTTACCGGAACAGTTTCCGCAGTCATTTTTCTCACTTTCTCCGCAAAGGACCCCGGCACATGAAGAGTAATCGGGGTATGAATAGTTATATCAGTGACTGCTGTATCCTTCCGGTCTTCAATCATCTGGTCAAGTACCGGGTCTTCCAGCTTTTTGTTTATAAGCTTTGATGTCTCCAGTATTGTATTGCTGCCTCCTGCTGAAGTGCCGATGAGAAAAAGTTTTCTATTTGAAAATTTTGCGTAAGGGGAATCAGGATTTGATGTTATAACCTTAAGGTAGTTTTCAACAGCTTTTTCAGGCTGGCCAAGTCCGCTATAACATCTGGCTTTGAAATAAAGTATCCTCGGCAGATCTTTCGGGCCGACTTTCTGTTCTGTATCATTAATAATTTTAAGAGCCTGCTCATATGCTAAAAGGCTGACCAGTTTCTGGCTTTTCAAAACAGGATCTGTTTCGCCCGAGAGTACCCTCTCGCGTGCAAGATTAAATCCTTCAAGATATCTTACAAGTATTGAAGCAGTAATAGCACTGCTCTCGTTACTGTACTCTGTTATAATCGTAATATAATTATGCATTGCCTTGTCATTAATGCCCGCAAGCGCATAGCAGTAACCCTGCCGCAGGAGAATACTTGCTTTCAGCGTACTGCTTAAATTTTTATTAAGCAGGGCTTTGTCATATTGTGATATCGCCCGTTTGAATAAAAAATTTCTCTCATCATAATATGCCTGATCGAGATCTTTAAACTCGTCACTATTATCACTTGTATATTTTACCGGCGGTTTACCGAGAATTTTTCTGTTAATGTTTATCATCTGAACAGCCGGAAACGCCAGCACGCTGTTAAGGTCACGAGATAGCGGCCCATTCGTTTTTACGGGCAGAGAGAGGGAGTTTACTTTTTGTTCAATGGAATCAGCGGTGTCCTGGGTTATTCTTTCTTCATATATTTTTTTATGTATCTCATAAGTCGCAATCAGGGCGATGTGATCAACTCCCCCCTCATTTTTGTCCAGATCCTGCAGGTAGGTTTTAAGTTCATTCAGGCGGATGGATATTACCATTTCATTTACAAAAATAAAAAATAATATAAGCAGCAGTGATACAAAAACAGACAGGGTTATAACTATTTTTTTTCTCACGTGTAATATTCTCTATGTATTTAATTCCACTCTGTTTTTCCCGCCGCTTTTTGCCTTCATAAGCGCTGACCTTGCCGATTCGACAACATCATTTTTATCTTCAATATAATTTAAATTGCCGGCCTCAATATATCCGATGCCGATACTGACTGTTACTGAAAACTTTCCATCTGGAGTTAAGACTTCATTTTGACCTACGGAAGATCTGATCTTCTCGGCAAGAGCCGTTGTACTTTCCTTTGAAGGTTCCGGCGAGAGTACGGCAAATTCTTCGCCGGCTAATCGGGCTACTATATCGCCGGCACTGCAATTTTCAACTATTCTCTTTGCTGTTTCGAGAAGTATAATATCACCGGTCTGGTTACCATATGTTTTGTTTATTTTACTGAAATTATCAAGATTTATCAGGATCAGGGAAATATCTCCCGCTTTTAGTTTCATACGGTTAAGTTCATCTTCAATCCTTTCAGACATATAATTGTCATTCAACAGTCCCGTCAGCTGATCCCTGGTTTCCGATTTTCCCAGAATCCTCTGTATGTTTTTTACCGTTTTCATCTCTGCTGATAATGTGATGATATTCTCATCGATAGATTCAGCCATCCTGTTAAACGTCACTGCAAGAGAATCGAACTCATCATTTCTGCCGGTCATAGATACGCGGACACCAAGGTCGCCGTTCGAAAGCTTTTTGGCGGCTTTATCAAGCATATTGACAGGATGTATAATTGATCTGTAAAGAATAACCGCGAAAAGCATGTGAAAGAAAAGAACAACGAAAATTATATAGAGCGCCTGTTTATAAAGATCCGCCAGAGACTGGTTAAGGCTGCTTATATTTTTTTTTACCAGCAGTATGGAATTACCCGATAGAAATTCATTCAGCGGGATGTAGAAGTTAACAATTTTATTATCATCATCTATCCTCAGGTAGTAATCCTTTCCGGAGAAAGCCATAGTTGTTAAGGCGCGCAGGCCGTCTTCCTTAAATGTTTCAGGGAGGTTTATATCCATGGAAGATTTGTAAACAACCTGATTCTGGTCGGAAAAAATAATAAAATCATTATAGTGGAGACTGATAATTTTTATAAACTGAGATAACGTTTCCTTTTCATCTTTTACATTGAACAGGGATCCTTTCTTCATCTCAATGGTAAATTTTTTCATTGATCCGATAAGCTGCGAAAGTTGTTTTTCAGATTCAAGCATTGTATTCTTAGTGATGAGATCCAACTGATTTTCGAAAATAATTGATATCACGAATGAAAGATTAACAAGTGAAAGCAGCACATAAAAAGCCATAATTTTAAATCCGATTGATCGGAATAGTTTATTTCTCATAATTGTTTCTGCCGGTTCACTTCATTTAAATTTTAAAACCAGTGTATCATTATCTGCTGCATGTTTCCGCTCTTTAATGCTGCGCTCAATAAAAAATAAATAAAAAAATAACTTTGCCTATTTTTTAATAGCTGCCTGGATACCAGTCAAGCTCATTTACCATAAAAGGTAAAATTTTTACCGCAGCTGCCATCACCCTTCACATATAACATTTTCCATAATTCTGTCGGGATCAAGACCGAACCTCAGCCCGTCTGCTATTGAAAAAAGATTTCTTATCTGCCTGTAGAGCAGCACCAGATAACATATTACAGTGTTGATCGAATTGAAGTTTTCATGAAATGTTATGGTGAACTCGCGCAGTAGAGCCCGCTCCATAATCCTTTCCGGAGAGATAACTTCCGCTCCGCCCCCTGTAAGCAGATCAGCATAATTATTCCGGACCTGCCCCATAAGCAGCCTCTCCCATTCTTCGACCGATGACCTGATAATTCTTCCCGATCCGGGAACGGGAATGTTTGAATCTATGTAGCTCCTGATGTACGTTTCATCCCAGGAATAAATCTGCTGAAGCCTCAGGCTCCATTTGAGGCGGAAGTATGCGGCAAGACCGGATATTATTCTCCCCGAATCAGTCTCCCGCGAAAAACTTAATGAACTGGATAACTCCGCAGCAAGAATGAAAGCAGCCCTTTCTATGGAAAATTCAACCTCCTCGTAGACCGATGCTGTTTCCGCTGTCAGTATACCCCTCATCCATGTGTTCTGAGTATATTTCAGCAATGCCGCAACATCAGTATTATCAGAGAGCATTCCCCTGTCGAGCACAGCAAACTCTCCCGTATTATACCAGATGCCGGGAGCCGCGAACCGACGGAAAGCCTTTGCGTAAAGAAGCTTAAGATTAAGTATTTCGAAATAACGGAGAAAAGATGTAAAGACCCTGCCATACAACGGCGATGATTTCGCCAGTGATATCACATGGCCTATCTGGCTCTCGAAGAGATTCTCTTTTATACTGAGGCAGTCATCTTTAGTATTCCAGGCGGTTACTCCTGCGGAAGCAGCAGAAAAATTTCCGCTCTTTGCCATGTCGTAATAATCCATCCGTGTAAGGAGCATACTGTGCAGTGCGTAGATTTTAGCATGAATATAATTACTGTCAGCATAGAAATTCATAGCTACACCTCAAGCCCGGTTTTCAAGCATTACTTACACTATCCGCCCGGTTATTTTATTCCTACAATCTATTCATTCAGGAGACGTTTCTTTATTCTCCTCATCTCCTGAAGTTCATATCACGCTTTGTTTATGATCTCATGTTCACTCATAATTATAGATTCTTCAGAGATACTGTTCAATTCAGATTCCCCGGACTGAATCATTCGGGGACAACACTCTTTTACTCTTTCACCGTAGTCTTTCTTCGAATCACGGACATGATTATCTATGATCTGCATTATGCCTGATAATATTGTAATAAGGTAATACTGCGGGGTCAAAAAATAATGTTAATTAATTCTATTGTTTTAATAATCATTCGTGAGAAATAGTCAGCTGCAAGTCCAGATTAGTTAATTTTCATATATAAAGTTGCCGCACCCGGCTGATATCTCTGAATATTCTTAAACTTTTCAAAAACAGAAATAATTTAAAACAAGACATAGCGTACGGGATCAAATTTAAATTTTTATTTTATAAAAATATATTTAATACATATGTTACCAAATTCCAAAAGAGATTCTTCATTTCAGAATCAGGAGTTTCAAAAGCAGAGTTCATCAGCAAGCAGTTCCCTGCAGAGCATGGCATCGTGAAGCAGATTATTCCCGGCGTTTATGCCGTCTGACATCATTAACATTATTGTCATTGGTAATTATTTTTGAAATCCGCTTTCCTTCAGATACAAAGCGTTTCATCAGATCAGAATCGTTTTTATTGCATAGGTGCTTCCCTATGAGGGTAAATCACATATTATCAAGCATATGATTCAGTGATATTGCACTTAAATACACTTTTATACCTGCACTTGATTCTTCTTAAAATTCTCCGCCTGTTCAAATATCTCTACATAAACTTCATCTCTCTCTACCGGTGGATATCCGAATTCATCCAAAAGCAGAATCAACCCAACTTTTAATGCGGATTTTATATCATCTCTCTTGTTCCAGTCCGGAAATTTAGCCTGACCCTCAACCAATTCCTTTACTGCTTTTGCTAATTCAATAAGTTTATCTTCGGGATATGTGAAATCGTATTTTATACAGAGCTCTTTCAGTATATCATAGAAGGCTTTCTCTTCAAAATCAATTCCTAATGCGTCGCCAGCAGAGAATTCTTTGTGAACTTCCCAGATTAGATTAGTTAATTGATCCGCCATCTCCTCATATACTTCGCTTCTAAAAATGTCGTTTTCTTTGCGTTCATTGTATATCTTCACAAGAGCCTGCATTTTTTTTGTAAAGTCTATACCCTTAACTTTGTTGACCTTCTTCATTTCACCGATAACTTTTGCAAGCAACTGTTGAAGCAGTTTTATTTTAGTATTTGGAAGTTTGATTTTATCAATTTTAGCCAGATAGTCTTCATCAAAAAGATCCTGCACAGATTCCCGTTCTTCACCTAACTTAAAGATTTCATGTACTCCATCACTCTGCAATGCATCTTTTATCATCTCACGGACTTTGGCATTCATCTGGGCTGTGTCTGGTGCGGGACCTATAGTGATTTTAAAAACAATAGATTTAACTGCCATATAAAAATGGGTGTAATCTCTTTCAGTTTGAGTTAATTGTTCGCTACCTGCACAGATATCATAAGCAGCTTTTAATCGTTGAACTAAACCCATAAAACGGGTTTCTAATTCCTTTGTCCTCTGCGCAAATTCAGCCGCTTTATTCAAAGTATTCAACTGTTCTAATGTTGTTCCTTTGAAATATTTTGAACTATCGAAAGTGTGAAAAAGTTTTGCAATAAGGTCTAAATGATTCCTTACAATGATTAAAGATTCTGCAATGTCTTCAAAATTGTCTTTGTCCCCTTCGCTATATTGCTTCAATGCAAGATTCATCTGATTTTTAATTCCGATATAATCCACAACCAGACCTTTGTTTTTACCTTCAAACTTCCGATTTACACGTGAAATAGCCTGGATCAGGTTGTGTTGTTTTATCGGTTTATCAATATACATAGTATCAAGGAACGGTACATCGAAACCTGTGAGCCACATATCAACTATTATGGCAATTTTGAAGTTTGATTTTTCATTTTTAAATTCTTTATCCAATGTTTTTCGATACTCTTTTGTGCCTAATAAGTTATATAGCGTTTCGTCATCATCTTTGCTTCTGGTCATAATCATTTTGACACGTTCCATTGGCTTGATTTTCTTCTGTTCCTCTTCAGATAATATCTCATTATCAGCTGCTACTTTAATTTCGTTCCATTCAGGTCGCAAGGCAATGATATTCTTATACAATTCATAAGCAATTTCCCTGTTGCTACAAGCGAACATTGCTTTTCCTTTAATAGTTGAACCTTCGGTGACTCTATTTTCGTAGTGAGTTACAAAATCTTCTGCTACTGCCTTTAAACGTTTTGGGTCGCCCAAGATGGCATTCATTTGAGCAGTTTGTTCTTTACTTTGTTCTATCTGGTATTTATTGGCACCTTCTTCAGCAACTTTTGAATAATATTTTTCAATTTTTTCAAGTTCGCTGTTTTTCAATGCTACTTTGGCAGCTCTCCCTTCATAGACAATACGGACGGTGATTTCATCTTTTACCGATTCGGTCA
>DAONFJ010000049.1:25727-27226 GCA_035403545.1 Spirochaetota bacterium | reverse complement strand
GAAGTACTTCTGGTAAATCTTTCAAAGGATATTCTAAAAACAATAAGCTCCCGTAACTACAAAGCTTTGGCTGGTTATGTCCATCCTGTGCTTGGCCTGAGGTTTACTCCTTATTCATATGTTGACATTAAGAAAGACCGTAAGCTCACAGCTGTTCAGCTTATGAATATAACTCAGCCTAAGAAGAAGTTTCTTTGGGGAGAGTATGACGGCAGCGGTGAACCTATAAATATGACCATTGGTGAATACTTCAACAGGTTTGTCTATGACGCTGATTTTCTGACAAAGGGGGAAGTGACTGTAAATAAAGTTATACAAAGGGGCAACACAACGAATAATGTGAAAGAGGCATATCCCGATTGCGAATTTACAGAATTTATGATCCCTGTGATTGATCCTCAATATGAAGGCGCGGACTGGAGAGCTCTTCGTTTAGTATTTAAAAAAGAGAATGATAAAATATATCTCATAGGAATAATTCATAACGAGTTTACAATCTGACCGACAGAGAGAGTTAATGCTTCAACTGAAAGTTACCACGCTGCATTGACTCTCTCTATCTGCTGATTGACTGAAATGCTCAGTGACACGACCCTCCGCACGAACATGAACACTCTCCTCCTTCAGCCTTCTCAAAGCATTCTCTCCCCTCTTTAAACGAATAGAACGCAAGACCGGCCGCTCCGATAGAGTCAACGAAACTTATTCCTGTAAACTGAAAGATTACACTTGATGCAAGAAGTATAACCGACATGTAAAGACAGACTTTCGTGCAGCCCGCGTCAGAGATTATCGGCTGCGACTGAAGCTTTGTCCCGACAGAAAGCTTGGCCTTCATGAGAAAGTACATTGTTGTTATTGAAAGCAGTGAAATTACTATTCCCCAGAATGTAGTCTCCGGTTTATGCTGTGTCAGCACGTTGTAAATTACAGTAACCGTAAGTCCGGCAGTAAGGAGATAAAAAGAAGTTCCTGTTATTTTAAGAGCTGTTTTTTCAAAGTTGTTCTCTTTGTTAAAGTCGTTCTTTTTAAACCTGATGATCATGTGGGCAATTCCGATACCTGATATTACTTCAATGAAACTGTCGATACCAAAACCGAAAAGCGCCAGTGTTTCATCAGTATATCCGAAATATGCCGAAACAACTCCTTCGATAATATTGTAGAAAATAGTAATTAAACTTAATATAAAGGCAGTCTTATACAGTGAGGTCATGTCTGATCTGTTCATATTTATTTATTCCTGTAGTTATTTTATCAGAAAGATATGATTTATTTTACGTGAAATTGTTGCAATAAAAAAACATGGATTGTTTCAAAACGTTTTTTGTAACAGTAATAATTTCTGAACTTTTTTATAATAGAAAACGGTTGCACCTCTCCTTCGCTGAAATGAAACCGTTTATTCTGCACTGAAATATATGTTAAGAAATTAACATTGTTTTTTGAAATTTAATTTATTTTAATAAACTGAAAATAAATATTTCTTGAAATTCATT
>DAONFJ010000049.1:0-25627 GCA_035403545.1 Spirochaetota bacterium | reverse complement strand
TATATATATGGTATAAAATTTTTAAAAAGGTGAGTCTCTTGAAAACTGAAATATTAAGAATAACAGCGGGAATATTTTCCATATTATTTATCTTCACCTCCTTACATGCCTCGGAAATTCAGTGGGAGAGGGTTAAAAACAGCAGCGGTATTGAAGTATATATACGCCCCGTATCCGGATCCGCGATAAAGGAATTCCGTGCTGTAACTGTAGTCCGGGGAAGCTTATCCTCAGTCCTTGCAATGCTTGACGACACCGGCTCATATACCAGGTGGATGTACCGCTGTACCGATGCGTCTCTTCTGGCAAAAAAAAATATTTTTGAACGGATTACGTATACTGTTACATCCTCGCCATGGCCTGTTGCTGACAGAGATATAGCTGTTAAATCGGTTATTTCGCAAAATAAAAAAACTCTGGCTGTTACAGTCGCGATTAGCGGACTCCCTGAGTATATACCGGCAAAACCGGGTAAAGTGAGAATGACAAAAGTAAACGGCTACTGGATGCTCGAACCTCTCGGTAACGGCCAGGTAAGAATTACATACAGGCTTCACTCGGAACCGGGAGGTAAAGTTCCGGACAGTCTTGTGAACAGTTCGCTTGTTGATATTCCCTACAACACTCTGTACAATATTCAGAGACTGGTACTTCAGCCGCCGTATAAAGACGCAAGGTATAAAGAGATAGTTGAGAAATAAAACGGGTTTGTAAATTTAATTGATCGTTGACGATGTAATAAATAACTGATGTTTCTGTAACGGTCTTTCCGGTTTTGCATTTTTCTATCCGCCAAATACAGGAATCTCATGAGAGAATGGGTTGTGTGAGATTCCGGCATTCCGTTTTACCACAGCCTGAATGACAAAAAATTAACTTTTCAGGCAACCGCATCTTTATTTTAATTACAATAAAATTATGGCCGGAGTAATTAAAATAAAGGTTTGCCGCTAAAACGCAGATTAAAAAATCAGTGACAATATCCAGATCAAAGCAAAAGACGCGGTACCGGAAATCAGAGTTGCGGTTGTAAAATATTTGTATGAATTTTTTATGCTTATACCTCCATACTGTGATACAATCCAGAAGTACGGATCATTGGCGTGTGATACCGTCATGGACCCTGCCGTTACAGCTGCTACGGTAAATGCCGGGTCCAGGCCAGCGCCCTGTATCATAGTTGCGGAGATTGATGCTGCTGTGATTATTGCTATGGTGGAGGATCCGTTAACTGTTTTGATCGCTGCGGAAATCAGAAACGGGAGAAGCAGTCCCGCTCCGGTAAAAACAAAATTTTCAGATATCATTTTTGTAAGAGTGGTCGCCTTGAGAACAGCGCCGAATGCGCCGCCGGCTCCTGCTATAATAAGTAATTTCGCAGAACGTTCGAGACTTTCAGCAGCCCATTCGGTGAATGTTTTACCGAAATCCTTTCTTTTAAGTAAAACAAGCGAGAGGAATAATCCTGTTAACATCGCGACAGACGGATCTCCGAAAAATTCAAAAAAAGCAGCAATTGTCCCGCTGCCGAACGGCCTTGATCCCATTGAGGAAAACGATTTCAATGTAATGAACAGTACCGGTACCGCCAGAGGAAGAATTGAAACAGGCAGAGACGGCAGATCTTTTTCCATTATATGCCGTTTGTCCGGTAACTGGCTTGTAATATCACTATCTGCTGAAATAAATTTTGCGCACCAGAAGTATACAGCTGCAATCCCGGCTGCGGACGAAACAATCCCTATTAATAAAATTTTAAGAATCCCGGCATTGAGTATTCCTGCTGCCGCAAGAGGGCCTGCTGACGGCGGAACCAGAGAGTGAACTGTGTAGATACCGGCTGCAAGCGCCACAGTAACTGTTCCCGCCTGTTTTCCATTCTCTCTTTCCAGGAACTTTCCTGTCGGAGCGAAAAGAATAAATCCCGATTCCGACGGGCATGAGACAGAAAGAGCGCTTCCCGCCAGGGTAAGCACTGCAGGAGCTTCCTTCTTCCCTGCAATTTTCATCAAACCATTGGTGATTGATATCACTGCCCCGGTTTTCTCCATTACTACCGCTATGGCTGTACCTGCAATGATCATGATACCATAATAGCCGATTGTTGCCCCGAAACCGTTCCTTACGGCAACTATGGTATTAGCAGGAGATACCCCGCTGAACATTCCGAAAATGAATGAAGCAGGAATCAGTATGTAAAACGGATTAAGTTTGAATCTGTATGTTAAATAAATAACAAAAATTGCTGAAGCCAGTACTAACACTGTATATGCGATTTCTGAAAACATAATTTCCTCCGAAGTGCTGATATATTAAAAATTGAGTTAACATCTGCTGTATGCCGGTTTTTATTATATACGACTGCCGGCAGAATAATATCATTTTTTTTAATTGTCCAGAAATAAAAACTGCATCATTAGGCTGTTTTTCCGTTTTTCCTTGATCTCATGTGAAGCTCAATACATATTAAAGCAGTTGCGGGCATACTGAGAAACATTCCGATACAGCCGATTGCAGACTGAACAAGTTCGCTCAGCACGGGATTATAATTCAATACCATGGCGAATGGGAGCCCCGGCTCCAGTTTAAGTGCAATCAGGAGGACAAGTGGAAGAGATGTCCCGACATATGCGAACAGGAGAGTATTCATAGTTGCCCCCAACATATCAGAGCTTACAGTTACTACAGATTTAAATGCTTCTTTAAATGAAATTTCAGGATGAACACGAAAAATCTCCTCAGTCGCAGATGCTATTGAGATACAGACGTCCATGATAGCTCCCAGTGCAGAGATGATAATTCCGGACAGCGCCAGGCCTTTAAGGTCGATGTCAATACTTGATGCATAGAATACAGTCATCATCTCATTAGTGACAATTCCGGTAAGCCTTAATATCCATCCCGAACCCAGTGCAAGCAGAGTGGCGATTAAAACACCGCTGGATGCTCCTATTATTGCAGCGAGAGTTTTTTTCTGGAAACCGAGAATTATAGGTATAGTTACAACTATCGCAAAAAGTGAAATGCCGACGGCCATCGGTATTGGAGATTTCCCCTTTAGTGTGAGAGGGACCAGCAGGTAGAACAGAAGAAATATAGTTGATACCAGAGAGGCCATTGAGAGCACACCGCGGAGCCTTCCGACAGCTATTATTGAAATGAGAAGAAGTACTCCGAGTATTACTATACCCTTGGTATTCTCAACATCATATATTGAAATATAATCTATCTCTTTCGATTGTTCCAATTTTGAGATACCGACAAAGACTGTGTCACCCTCCATGTAGAACATACCTTTAGGCATGTTGTCATCACCCTTAAATTCAACGATGCTCTTTTCCCCTTTTTTTACTCCATCAAGTATTTTCAGATGTATACGTACCATTACATCATAGGGATTGTCCTCATTCTCTTCCACATGCTCAATTTTTTCGACCAGTGCACGCGCGAATGTCCGTTGCTCATTATAGAGTTTTTTTTCAACAGCAGACAGGGATGTTGAAAAAGTAAATAATATTAAAACGGAAGATATCAATAGTTTTATAAATCTGCTCATATAGATAAACCTCATGGAAACCATTCCAGATAAAAGTGTCTATAAGTCAAATATTGAATAAATTTATTTATAAAAAATGAGGTTTATTCTGATTTTTATATATTTATATTCAAAGAGAATTGTTCTTTCACGTATTCCGGAGAAAAATATCATGGATGGCGATATTGATTCTATACTACAGGTGACGGTTTCCCCGGCAGAGACAGACTCTATAAACGGGACTGTGAGAGTTTCAAGACTGTTATTGAACGGGCAGGATAAATTTTATGTTTATATGTCGAATGTGTTTAGTTTGAAAACAAATCCGGCTGATGGCTGGAGGCCGGAAAGAGCTGATATATAAAAAAATAAATTGACTGAAACCGGAATTGAATTCTGTTATAATCTACCTGCTTAAATAAACATATACCAGGTATATACTGTTCGTTAAACCATGGTTCGTTTCCTCTCCCATACTCTCCCAATCCACTCCGTATTAGTTTCGCTTTTGTTCGCTTTTGATATATCAGTCCCTCTTAAAAAAATTCTAATATTTCTTGACATTATCAGTATAGATTTGATATATGCAACTAGTTGAATACCAGACGAATTTCTAATAGTAACAGGAGTGCATCTTTCGTAATAAGATGCTTAAATAAAATAACATATGGCTTTATCGCATTCAATACTGGCCACCCTTGTAGGGCGGGGAAAGCCTTGCAGCGGTTATGACCTGGCAAAGGAGTTCAACAGTTCTGTCGGTTTTTACTGGAAAACTACTCACCAGCAGATTTATAGAGAACTTGCTAAACTTGAAAGTGAAAAAATGCTCACTTCGGAAGTAATCAGGCAGAAAGACAGGCCAGACAAAAAGATTTATTGTGTCACTGATACGGGACGGGCTCATCTGGTTAAATGGATCGCTCAGCCTTCTGAACCGACCCCGATAAAAGAAGATATGCTTGTAAAGATGTTTGTCGGATTTTTAGTACCAAAAGAAATGCTTATCGATGAGCTTGAGCAGCTGAAAACAATTCACGAAGAGAAGCTCAGGCTTTTCAGAGAATACGAAACAAAATTCTTCTCCGATGTAAAATCACTCCCGGAGAAGGGTAAATACCGTTACCTTAATTTAAAAAGCGGAATAAGTTTTGAAACAGGCCATATCAAATGGTGTGATGAAGCGATTGAATTTTTAAAAAATGAATTTGAATAAAAATTAAAAAAGGAGTATAATAATGAAGACCAGAATAACTGAACTTTTCGGGATCAAGTATCCAATAGTACTGCCGGGTATGAGCTGGATAAGTACACCGGAACTTGTTGCCGCAGTATGTAACGCAGGCGGAATCGGATGGCTTGCTACAGGTCCTCTCTCAACAAAAGAAACTGAAGCTGCAATCAAGAGAATAAGAGAGCTTACAAAAAAACCATTCGGTGCGGGTGCTACACTCCTTATGCCGGGCGCGAAGGAAAATGTTGAAGTTATTCTCGATATGCAGGTGCCGGTAATAAATGTATCTCTGGGAAAACCTGATGATATAGTAAAGAGAGCACACAAATACGGCGGAAAAGTTATCCAGACTGTAATCGGTGCAAAGCATGCTCAATCAGCTATTAAAGGCGGAGTTGACGCACTTCAGGTTACCGGTTACGAAGCTGCAGCCCATGGCGGAAAGGTCGGGAATCTTTGCCTCATCCCTTCAATAAGAGAAATTACTAATATTCCAATAGTTGCTTCAGGCGGATTTGCTACAGGCCAGGGACTTGCTGCTGCTCTTGCTCTTGGTGCCGATGCAGTTGCTATGGGGACTAGACTTGCAACAACAAAAGAGAGCCCTGTTCATCCAAGAACTAAACAGGCTCACCTTGACGCCGGTGTTGAAGACACACTTTACTCAGATCGTTTTGACGGTCTATGGTGCCGTGTTCTTAAATCAAAATCTGCCGAGAAATCAATCAAAGGCGGGATGAATCTTTTTAAAGCTATGATGGTCGGTCCTGCGATTGCCAAGTCTATGGAGCTCCCTTTGATGAAAGTTATGCTCGGAATGCTTGCCCAGCCGGACAAAATGATGACTCTTGCTCATATGGCTACTGCTTTCGGTAAAATACAGGCAGCTACAGAAAACGGTGATTATGACAAAAAGGGTGTTGAACTTATCGGACAGTGCTGCGGTTTAATTCACGATATGCCGACAGTTAAAGAGACTCTCGACAAAATTATAAAAGAAGCTCTTGCAACAAATACTAAAATGGCAGGAATGCTCAAGTAAATATATTTATCACTGACTGGAGGGCTGTCCCGCAAGGGCAGCCCTTTTTTTGTCTTCAGATTAGTTAACAATTTAACAGAAATTATTTTTTTAATGATTTTGGGGTGAAAGCTGTTTGTTGTCATTCCGGTTTTGCAGATTCAATTTGTGCAAATACCGGAATCTCATACAGTGAGTTAACAAAATTCATAGTGTGAGATCCCGGCATTTCGCGATGCTGCAGCCGGGATGACTGAAAGCTAACTTTTAAGTCATCCCGATTAAATACTAAGTATTTTTATACATATAACATTAAGATTTTATCTTATTCATCTTCAAAGCGGCACCCATTGCAAGCAGAGTCTGGTTTCTATCTTCAATATTCAGAGCCTGTTCCATTCCCCCTGCATCGAGATTCATATTAATTGCCTCTTTAGTAAGACGAAGTCCCATGGGATTTTTAGTTATCATTATTTTGGCAAATTCCATCGCAGTTTGATGGAGTTTATCTTTCTCTACGACTCTTGTCACGAGACCCAGGTTCCATGCCTCTTCTGAAGTCATAAACTTTCCGGTGTACATAAACTCGTACGCCCTGCCTGCACCGATCATTCTCGGAAGGAGATAGCTGCATGCCATGTCCGCGCCTCCAAGGCCGATGTTTATATATGCCGCGCTGAATTTTGCATCAGGGCTTATAATCCTTATATCAGATGACAGTACAAAGCTGAAGCCCTGTCCGGCTGCAGCACCGTGAACCTCTGCTATGATCGGCTGAGGGGCTCTTCTCATGTGAAGGTTAATTCGGGCCAGTCTCGCCTGGAATCTGTAGAATTCATCAGTACTCCATTTAGGAACAGTTTCCATCGATTCTTTCATGTCAAGCCCTGCGCAGAATCCCTTCTCTCCGTTTCCTTTCAGTATAACAATAACTGTTTCAAGATCATACAGTCTTTCTCTCCAGAAATGCTCCAGTTCCTCCATCATCAGATGAGTGACCGCATTATAGCTGTCCGGCCTGTTCAATGAGAGCTGCATAATACCTTTCTCGAGTACTTCGGTCTGAATTGTTTTGTAGTCCATTTTTAACCATCCGCTATTTTAGATTATTTGAAATATGCATTAAAATTTTAATCTGTCATCCGCGCGAATACTTCGGCAAGTTAAGTACATGTGCGGGGATCCATTGTGTCTGTAAAAGTGGATTCCCGTCTCCACGGGAATGACAATAAGTATAAATCCATAAAATCAAAATTCTGAATCAGTCTGTCATCTGTGACTGAGCATTTCGCCAGGCTCACTGACTGTTGTCAAAGGCTGTCTCGCTTGTCGAAATACTCACCCCGGATATGCATTAAGCCTGCCGGAATGGCAGAGTTTTAGAAGATTTGTTCTCCGCATAAATAAATATTTCTGCCATAATTATTCAAATATTTACGTAAAAAAGTCAACCGAAAATAGAGATAATTAATCCGTCCATACGGTATATATGGCTTGACAGGTTAAACCTGTTATGTAAAATTTTATATTGTTCCGGTTCTGTGAATATTGATTAAATTACTATTGTGAATACCCGATTTACCGGTTTTCAGTATATTTTTAATGATTAATCATATGGACGGGGAGCAGTTATTATTCATCAACCGGCAGGTTTAACTCTTTGCCGGTATACAATTAAAATACAACTGGAGGATCACATTTCATGAAGAAATCACAGATTTTAAAACTATCTTTGGCAGCAATTCTCGCACTTGCAATCTGCGTACCTGGTTTTTCTTACAAGCTCGGCGGAAAAGATCTTGTAAAAAACGGAGGAGGTTCCAGAACAAAATTTTTCATCAAAGTATACTATGCAACACTTTATGTTCCGCAGGAGCTTAAAGGCGCTGGAGATACACAGATAATTGATGCTGACCAGCCTATGGTTTTGGATTTATACATAACTTCAAGCAAAGTTACAAAGGACAAGTTTGTAAGCAGTATAGCAGAAGCTTTTGACCAGTCAGCAAAAGCCGGTTATGCAACAACAGATAAACAGAATTTTATCGATCTTTTTAAAGATGTTACAATAGCAGAAGGTGATACAGTTTCTCATCGTTATGAGCCGGGCAAGGGAATACTTGTTGTATTTACTCAAAAAGGCGGACAGAGCAAGACACTTGGAGTTCTTAAAGGGCTTCAGACCAAGAAGGCGTTCTGGGGAATTTTTCTATCTTCAAAACCAATTCAGGATTCATTGAAAAAAGGATTACTTGGCAAATAATTTAAATTTTTAATAATTAATTATTAGATGAAAATATAATCCCCCTGTTTATGGCAGGGGGATTTTTTATATTTATTTTTGCCGGTATGAGATCACTTAATTATAATAATCGTTTCAACTCTTCTTTTGTTCTGGTAAGTATCAGTTATTTTATCATTGATGTAACCGAAACCTTTTGTATTTATTCTGTCTTTTTTAATTCCTGCTTTAACTATATAATCTTTTACTCTTTCAGCTCTTCTCCGGCTTATGTCAAGATTTGATTTATATGAACCAATACCGTCAGAATATCCTTCAAGAGAAATCCTCACTCCGGGATTCTGTCTTAAATGTTCAATGAGTTTGTGAAGATATGGGATATCAGCTATTGTAATTTCACTTGAGTTAAAACTGAAATAAACCGGTTTTGCTGAGAATTCCTCTCCGGATGAAGCTTCAATTTTAATCGTGGAGGCAGTAGTATCATTTTTCCCTGTAAGAAATTCCACCGCGAATGATTTCATTCCCGGATCTCCAGGCAGTACAAGAACTCTTTTAATATCAGGACTGGCCGGTATACTTATCATCCCGGATGAGTCCGGCTTTTTAAATTCTGTTTTTACAGGCCATGAATCTTTTTTAAGGGAAGAGAAATACAGAACTTTAATTTTAATTCCGTCAGGGCTGGTATAGTTTACGGACTCAACTTTTAAAGATAAAGTTTTGGGTAAAGATACAGCTTCAGGTAACTTTTTCTTTTTTGTTTCACTTATATTTTTAATATAGAAGTCGTAGTTCCCGGCAGAATTTGATGATACAATGATTGAATTTTTACTTAACTCGGTGATCGAAATCTCATCGGATGTGGTATTTACCGGATTTTTAATACCTGCCGGCTCAATGATGTTGCTCTCTGAATCGTCGGAATAAAAAATATCCCGGCCCGTTGAAGAACCTTTTTTAATACCTGCAAAATATGAACCGGATTTATACAAAGATTTTTTAAACATATACATATCATACCCGGTGTTTCTTGAAATTTCTGCAGTACTCACATCCTCCCATGATTCATCCTTGTTATATACTTTAATTATCTTTGTTTTGGAACTGTCATTGTACCGTGATCTTGTAAAATAAAGAAGGTTTCCGCCTTTTGTAATAAAAGGATTCAGTTCATCATCTGTAGTGTTTACAGCTCCGAATAAAAGTTCCGGTTTTTCCCAGCCGCTTTCTTTTTTCCCTGAGTAATAAATGTCGTATGATGGTTTGTCATAAGAGCTTTTTTTTAAACTTCCGGGCCTGTTTGAAGAAAATAAAATGAACTTCCCATCTGGAGTGATGTATGGGGACAGTTCGTCAGAATCACTGTTAAGGTCAGAAGCTTCCGTGGCCTCTGTCCATTTTCCATTTTTAAATTCTGTAATATATAGATCACTATTATTCTTTTCCTTTAATTTTCTGGCGAATATAAATAATTTCAGGTTCCCGGTCATCGCGCAGGAGGTTTCATCTCCGCCGGTATTGATTTTTTTTAGAAAGGATTCATTTATTATTGGAGCAGCCTCCAGTTGTGAAACGGTTAATATAAGAAACATTATTAATGCTGATAGTTTAATAATTTTATTTTTCATGTAAGTTAAAACCTCAGATAGATTTAATTCAATTGCCGAATGCGGTTAAAAAAATCATTTTAATATTTTAATAATCGCAGTGAGTCCGTACTGCCGGTTTTTAAGGGACTCGTGTTTCTTATACCCTATTACAGATCGACTCACTTTATTATCGGAAAAAACAATAGAAAAATGGAGTTTATTAACTTATAAGATAATTCAGAAAATGAAGCAGTTATTTAAATACGGAAAAAATCAGGCGGAAAGTTCAATGGGGATATTAATTTTTATTATATTTCCACAATTTGTCCATTCAATATCACAGAACTGCTGTATAAGAAGAAGGCCTCTTCCCCTCTCGCTAAGCCGCGGTTTCATCTCTTCAGTGGTAAATTTGTGGAAATAGTCAAAGCCCTGGCCTTCATCTTCTATTTCAATCTGTATCCCCTTCTGGGCGAGGGAGATTTTTATTAGAATATTTTTAGCAGGATCCCACTTGTTTCCATGCTCCATGGCGTTAATTATAGCCTCGTCAAGGATCAGGTTAAGATCAAGCAGGTCAATACATATCTTGCCCTTAATTTCAGACAACTTTTCTTTAATCAATGTTATTATACTGGTTTTGAGTTTTTTTGTTGTCGGGAATTTTCCCTGATATAATATCATAGCTTATTGCGGTTATTCAGTTTATTGTTTTTTAGATTGTCCAGTTTACTTCGGGGTGGGGAGATTCGAACTCCCGACTTCTTCGTCCCGAACGAAGCGCGCTACCTGGCTGCGCTACACCCCGATATACTGTTTATACAAATAGTAAATTGAAATTTAAGGTGAGATTAGTCAATTATTTTATTATCATCTGTATAAAATATGTCTGATTATGATACAAATTGGTGATCAGTCAGGCCGGATTCATGAAATTAATTTGAAACTTCCAGATTTGGGATATATCTGAATATACTATAATAGTATTCCTTAACAAATTCGGCATACAAAACTAATAAAAAATACTTGCACCATGAGCGTAGTTTTTTATTCTGCATAAATGGAGTACAGATAGTGCATTTCACATATGAACAAGTTAATAATATTCCGGTAATAAGTTTCACGCGTGAAGATGGAAGTCTTCTCGGAAGTGAAATCAATGACTTTGGAAGTGAAGTTCTTGAAATCATAACTGAAGGTGTTTACAAGGTGGCTTTTGATTTAAGACGGAATTCTTATCTTAACAGCTTCGGCCTGGGAGAACTTATTAATTTAAGAAATTATTTTTTTGATAGAGGCATTACCTGTATTATTATTGTTAATAGTAATAAAATTATCAAATTGTTTGATATGGTTGGAATCGGCGAGTTATTTGAAACAGTAGCCTCTGAAAAAGAAATCTAACGGCGGGATTGATATGGATATTGATAATGAATTATACTCACCATATATAGAAAGCGGAATAATTAAAAAAGATAAATACAGAATATTCGGCCTTCTTGTTAAATTTTTCTTTAACCGCATTGAGCTTGATGAAGAAAGTATTCTGATAGTAAATGAACATATGGCAAAGGGCAAAATTGTATATGCCTCAATGCAGACAACATACACATCTCTATATATATTAATTAATCTTTTGGATAAACATAACCTTCCGGTCCCGACACTCGGTCTGGGATTTATACCTTATTCATATCAGAAAATAATTATTATCTATCATGAAATATTGACCTACTTCAAAAAGCTGTTTAAGCCGGGTGAAAATAAATTTATATCCAACCACGAGTACATTGCAAGGACCCTTGATCAGGGAAGCCTTTCCTTTTCAATGCTTTCAAGAAAACTTTTTGTCCGCAGATATGTGCAGATAAAAACAGACGCAATTGAGTATCTTCTTGAGATACAGAAGAAAAGTGATGTCCCCGTTTTTATTTTTCCGCAAGTAATCTTCTGGAACAGAAACCCTGAAAAATCGGGTTCAATACTCAATTCCGAAGCAGTCGGCGACAGAGGGCTGCTTTCAGGAATGATGACGATGTGGAAAAGTGCAACACCCGCGTTTCTCCGGATCGGTAAGCCTGTAAATCTGAAAGAGATGCTTGAAGCGCATAACGGCGGTGATGTTAAACATCTTTCAAGGCAGATCCGCAACAACCTGATGGAAATATACAATTACGAAAAGAGAAGTGTTCTCGGCCCTCAGATAAAGAGCCAGCAGGAGATGATGGAGAAAGTTCTTTACCATAAGAATGTTCTTGATGTTATTCAGCAGGAGATCAATGAGAAGAGAATTCCTGAAAAGAAATTACGAAGAAAAGCTTATGGATATTTCAGAGAGATTGCGGCAGATTTTTCCATTGTATACATAAGATTTTTTAAAGCGACAAATGATTATCTTTTTAGGAAAATTTTTGACGGCATACATTTTGACATAGAGGACTTTAAAAAAATAAGGGAAGCTTCAAGTAAAGGGCCGGTCATCCTTGTTCCGAGCCATAAAAGCCATATGGACTATATTATCATTTCAAGTATGTTTTATCATAATAAACTTATTCCTCCCCATATTCTTGCAGGATCGAATCTTACATTTTTTCCAATGGGAAAAATATTCAGGAGATCCGGTGCTTTTTTTATGCGGAGAACATTTAAGGGGCTGAATCTCTACGCTTCTGTATTTAAACAATATGTTAAGTCACTTATAAATGAAGGCTATACAATTGAATTTTTTATTGAGGGCACAAGATCCAGGACAGGAAAAGTTGTTAAGCCGAAAATGGGTATGCTTAAATATTTGATCGAAGCAATAGATGAAGGGTATAACAAAGACCTGGTATTCGCGCCACTAACGGTAAATTATGACAGAATTCTTGAAGAGAATTCATACCTTAAAGAGCTGAAGGGAAAGGAAAAAACTACTGAGTCAACATCAGGATTCATTAAGAGCAGAAAACTGATCCAGAGAAAATATGGTTCTGTGTATATGGGTTTTAATGAGCCTTTTACGCTCAGTGAGGTAAGAGAAAAGTTTCTGAAAGAGAAAAATATTTCAGATATAGATGATTTTACCGAAGAGCTCGGATATTATATTGTAAAAAAAATAAACGATACTGTTATTGTAACTCCGTTTGCAATTACTACCGCGGCGCTGCTTAATACAACTGCTCGCGGTTTTACAAGAGAATCTGTAAAAAGAAGAATTATGATAATTCTTTCATATCTGAAGAAAACTAATTATAAGATGGTCGATTCTTTAAAAGATAATTTTAATATCGATGATATTATGGATCTTGTTTTTGAATCATATGCCGGCGACGGGATCATTAGCAGAGCCGATACGTCAGGCGAACCTAATAATAGTGAAATCCAGAATGAAGAGTTATATATAATTGATCATGATCAGAGAGGGAGAATCAATTTTTATAAAAACAGTATGACGCACATGACTCTCCCTGTAAATATGATTTCTCTTGCAATACTGATAACCTCGGCAAACGGGAAAACTTCAAGAAGCAAAGTATCTGCAGAATTTGAAAGAATAAGAGATGCTCTTTCTCGGGAATTTGTTTATCCCGATCTACTGAATGACACTGAAGCGGTATTAGAGAATACACTTTCGCATCTTTCATCCGAAGATATAATAAAAGGTGAAGGGAAAGAGATAATATTTGATGAAAGCGGTGATGAAGTCCTGAAATTTTTTGCGGGAATGATTCAGGATTATATTGAGTCGTATCTTATTGTTCTAAATACTATTTCAGATTATCCCGAACAGCTTGTATCAAGAAAAGATCTGACTATTGCAGTCAGGAAGCGCGGGACACGGATGTATCATTTAAGTGAAATCCAGTGTTCTGAAGCGCTTTCCATGATTAATTACAATAATGCTCTTGATAAATTTATTGATGCCGGAATTCTTCAGCAGCTCGGTGAGAGCAGGAAAGCACAGATAACTATAAGTAACAGGGAGCGCGCTGCAGCTTTGAAATCTATGATTGCAGGATATCTCGATAAAGTACGAAGTAACTGATATTGTTATGAAAAAGTAACCGGTTTAAACAGGGAACCGGTTATATAGGACAATGAGGGCAACCCCTTGTCCTATATAAAGTATATGCTCAACTGTTTTTTTCCAGCAGCGCTTTAACCGGCGCCAGCCCTGCGACCGAACCCTGTTCGATAGCTTTGAGTACCGCTCCTCCGCCTGTAAAGATGTAGTACTCCGGCGAGTCTATCGCGACAATATAAAGTCCTGGAAGAAGGCGTTTTAGTTCCTGCATGGTATCTCCGCCCCCGTAAAGCTTTACAGATCCCCTGGTCTCATCAATAAGCTGATCAAGTGCAATAGTTCCTTCGTTAAAGTATGGAGTGTATCCCATTACCGCATTAACAAAAACTGTTTTGGATTTATGAAATATGTCCACTACGTCTGGTTCAGTGAAGCTTTCAGATGCTACATCATATATGTAATTAAGCTCTGTACCGGCTTTCAGGTTTTTTATGTCAACTTTTCTGTATTTCCCGTCTTCCCGTGCATCGGGAATGTCTGACTCAATGATAAATCTGGGTTCAACAATTTTTCCGGGAAACTGTTCGGAGAATTTTACAAATTTTTTAGCCAGTTCCAGATCCTCGTCATCAACCCCTTTTATTTTTATATCGTATTTGGCGGAGAGATAGGCGTTATAGATTACTCCTCCAAGCACAAGGTAGTCCGCCTGGCGTATAAGCGCGTAAAGAGGATCAATTTTTGTGTCAAATTTAGCTCCGGCCACGACCGCGATAAATGGTTTTTGAGGATGATAAATTCTGTCCAGATTTTCAATTTCTTTCTGAAGAAGAAACCCGGCATATGAAGGAAGATATTTACTTACAGCAACAGTCGATGCGTGTGCCTGCCATGAACCGAAAGCGTCATTCACAAAAATATCGGCAAGTCCCGCCAGCTGATTGGCAAATCTTTCCCCGTTTTCATCTTTAGACTCTTCTCCGGAAAACCATCGGGTGTTCGGAAGATATATACCATCTATTTTATTCTCTTTGAGTTCACGGATCATGTGATTGATGGAAGTTTCTATTCCGAGATATCCCTTTTTTTCGTCGCGGAGAAATTCAGGAACTTTAAGTTTTATGTGAAGCTTCTGCTGAAGGTAGTCAACTATCGGCTGTACAGATGTTTTTTCACTGATCCGGATTTCACCGCTCTTTTTATCTCTCGGGCGCCCCACGTGCG
This sequence comes from Spirochaetota bacterium, assembly GCA_035403545.1. Taxonomy (GTDB): domain Bacteria; phylum Spirochaetota; class UBA4802; order UBA4802; family UBA5550; genus WRGT01. The sequence goes on along the minus strand of DAONFJ010000049.1, from coordinate 10,773 downwards.
TCATTAGAATGATCTTGCCTCCACGGGCATTTATATGATAAAGGGTTCCAATTGTCGCGTCGATCCTGTATGGATCATGGATGATTCCGTTTTTCACAACATTATGGTCAACGCGGACAAGTACGATTTTATCTTTGAGGTCGGCATTCTGTATAAGCGGAAGGTTCAGTTCAGGTTTCATAATCTCCTCCTTGTATTCTCCTGTGTTAATAATATATAAAACGGGCCGGTTTTTTACAAATACTAATTTGATCAAGGCAATGCAGATAATGTATCTTATTGAATTTGAATTATACAGTTTTTAATTCACCTCCATTGAAGGGAGTGGTTAGTAATGCAGCCTATAAAATTTAATTAATCTCAGCAGTTAAGATATAATTGACAGTTTATAAAAATAAATGTTTGATCCTGGATATTCTGTTTTAATCTTTTAAATTATAGAGAGGTGGCTTACAGGATGGAGATATTTTTTCTATTATGTTTTTCTCTGCATAATCTGGAGGAAGCGTTGTGGCTGCCCGGATGGTCAAAACATGCCGGGAAGTATCATAAAGAGGTTACTGAAAATGAATTCCGTTTTGCTGTAATCATTATAACTGCACTTGGATATTTATTAACATTCCAGTATTTGCTGTTCCCATCAGCACCAGTTTCAAAATTTATCTACTGCGGTTTTATCCTTATGATGGTGGTTAATGTTGTATTTCCGCATTTAGCAGCTACTATTATTCTAAGAAGGTATGCGCCGGGCACAATTACCGGAGTTATCTTAAACGCGCCTGTTGGAGTTTATATTCTTATAAGGAAAATCAATAGTTTAAATGAACTGGCGTGTGTTTTTACTGCTGGAGCAATTATTTCGATTATAGTTCTATTTTCGTTGAAGTACCTATTTATGGCAGGCGGCCGTTTTAACCGATAAGGTATGACCCGGTTCCGATTGCAATCTGCTTGTTTTCACTGTTAAGTATCTCCATCTGAACAACCGCGACTTTATTTCCTGCCCGGACTACTTTTGATATGCATTCAAACTTATTCCCGGCACCGGGGCGAAGGTAATCGACTCTCATGTTAAGAGTGCTCATCATACTGAATCTGTGCATCATCTCTTTTATGGTTAAGCCGCCCATCTTGCTCAACGCGTGTGCCTGGGCTATGATTCCGCCTGAAAGATCAATAACTGATGATATAACGCCGCCATGCAGTATTTTATGCATAAAGTTGCCGTATAGTTCTTCCCGTGAATGGATGGAAATTACAGCTCTCTCTAAATTGAGTTCTGTTACTTCGATTCCAAGCAGTTTATTAAAGGGCATTTTTGAATTATATACATCGGTGAGCATAGAAAATATAGAGGACATTACTCGTTCAGATGTGACGTCCGGAATGATGCCGAGGTAATCCTGCTCAAGATTTTGTTTGCTTAAAACAGAATTTATAGTTTCCTGTAGTTTATCCATTATTGAGATTCAATGAAATAGCACGGATTTATACGGCAACCCGCATCCTGCAGGCTGGAATGCGGGTTTTAAAGATTATCAGCATTGTTTATGCTAGCTGATAAACATCGAAAAGATAATTTCTGCTTGATCTTTTGATCTGAACTGTCCATCCTTCACCTTCAAAAAAGGACTGGAAGTTTTTTGCCTGTGAATAAGAAATTACTACACTCGGGTTGACTGTGCAGAATTTTGTATCATCCCAATTTGTTCTTTTCATTGATACCCATGCTTCAGATATAACCTGTTTTAATACAGCCTCTTCACTACTTGAAGCTACTTTTATATCATTGATAGTAAAACCTGCCATTTTGATCTCCTTATCAGAAAAAATTAGTATTATATATAATAAAATAATACCAATGTTTAATATGTCAATACAATTATTGACAATCCCTGAATTTTTATTTTATAATTATCTGTGTTTATGATTAATTTTTATAATCTTCGATTTTAATTGCAATTGATTTTTTTAAAGAATCAGATAAAATCATGTAGTCATATAATTCTGACTGCAGAATCTGTAAATTTTATATAAAAGTTGACAAAATTAAGTGTAGAATTATTATGCAATAAGTTGCATAATAATTATTTGCGGAGGATTATATGAAAGTCACAGTTCTTAACGGGAGTCCAAAAGGTGATCAGAGTGTAACAATGCAGTATGTAAAATTTGTTGAGAAAAAATTTCCGTCTCACGAGTTTAATTATATAAACATTGCTCAGAAAATTAATAAACTGGAAGATGACACTGCTTATTTCAATTCAGTTATTGATGAGATAAAAAACTCCCGGTTTATAATATGGGGGGCGCCTTTATATGTGTGTTTAATTCCATCACAATATAAAAGGTTTATTGAGCTTATATGGGAGAGGGGAGCGGCTGATTCTTTTGCCGGAAAATATACGGCAGTTATTACAACTTCAATTCATTTTTTTGACCATACAGCGCATAATTATTTAAGAGGGATATGTGAAGATCTGAACATGAATTATGCAGGAGGGCTCTCTCCTGACATGTATGATCTTATGAAAGAGGATGGAAGAAAAAATCTTCTTTTATTTGCGGAATCAGTGTTTGAGTCTGCTGAAAAAAAATTAAAAACATCAAGAAGTTTTAAGAAGCCCGATTATGCAATGCCCGGTTATATCCCGGAACATCCTGCTGTTTATGCTGATTCTGAAGGGAAAAGGATCCTCATCCTTTCTGACCGTGAATACAGCGGTGACAACATGGATAGAATGATTAAAAGAATGCAGGGTGCATTCGGCGGAAATGATAAGTATATAAATATTTCAAATGTTGACATCAAAGGCGGGTGCCTCGGCTGCTGTGAATGCGGCCTTGATTACAGATGCGTTTATACAGGGAAAGACGGATTTATTGATTTTTATAACGAAGAGGTTAAGACGGCGGATATTATAATTTTTGCAGGGGAGATAAAAGACAGGTATCTTTCGGCAAAGTGGAAACAGATGTTTGACAGGGCATTTTTTAATACTCATACACCGACTCTTAAGGGGAAGCAGGCAGGTTTTCTGCTCTCCGGGCCGCTGGGTCAAATCGCAAATCTGAGGGAGATCCTCCAGGCATATTTTGAATGGCAGGGAGCGAACCTTGTGGATATAGTGACTGATGAAAATTCTTCAGGAGATATAGATAACCTGATAGATAGCCTCGCGTCAAGGCTTGTGAAGTTTTCAGGTTCCGGATACGTCAGGCCTGCAACTTTTCTCGGAGTGGGTGGGATGCGTATTTTTCGTGATGATATATGGGGGAGGCTTAAATTTGTTTTTCAGGCGGATTACAGGTACTATGAAGAGAACGGAATATTTGATTTCCCCCAGTATGATGAGAAAACAAAAGATATTAACGCCAAGATGATTGCTTTGACAGATAATCCCGACATGAGGGAGAAAGTCCGGAAGATGATTAAAACAGAAATGGTTAAACCGATGAAGTATGTGGTGGATAATAAATGAAGAAGGAACTGTTTTGACCGGAGGGTATGAGATCTCTTAAGTTAAGCGATTTTTATCTTTATCAAAATGGCCTTAAGCTGAATTAGTAAACTGGAGTTTGTGAATAAATAAATGCAGAAAATCAGTGACCAGATAGTTTCGACACAGGACAGTATAAGAAAGTTAAAAAACCGTTTTTTTCTACCCAGATATATAAGAGAGATGAAAAAGATAGGTATAGGAGGAATATCCGGCGGCAACAGCGTTACCCTGATTACCGAAGGAGATACTTTTTTTATCAGTATAATCTCCTCCATAGAAAATGCCGAGAAAAGCATTAATCTTGAAACATATATTTTCAGCAGTGATTCACTCGGCTGGATTATCGCTGAGAAGCTTGCTGCAAAAGCGGCTCAGGGTGTTGAGGTTAATGTTATATACGATTCTGTAGGATCAATCAAAGCATCTTCGCAGATATTCACGATGATGAGGGACAGTGGTGTTGAAGTTATAGATTATCATCCCTTTGTCCCATGGCGGAAATACTGGGGTTTAAGTTTCAGAGACCACCGTAAAATTCTTGTAATTGACGGATCTAAAGCATTTATCGGCGGAATTAATATCGGGAAGGAGTATGCCGGGGAGAAATTCGGCGGTGGGAACTGGAGAGATACTCACATCATGATTGAAGGCCCTGCGGTTACCGACATTCAGTTTTTTTTTATGGAGAACTGGTACAGAAACGGTGGAGCTGTGATGAGCAGCAGGCTCTATTTCCCTGAACAGAAAAAGGCCGGGCAGAAACTTCTGATGATTCTATGTACAAATGCCAGAAGAAAAGTTAAACCGGTTCATCGGTCATATATATCAGCGATGCAGAATTCAAGAAATTCAATCTATATTACAAACGCGTATTTTATACCTGATGCAAGAATATACAGGTCGCTTGTAAAAGCCGCCGAACGCGGTGTGGATGTAAGGCTTCTTCTTCCCGGAGTTTCGGATGTTCCATTCGTTAAATACGCAAGCAGGTATCTTTATAAAAGATATATGAAAAAAGGTATACGGATATTCGAGTATGCCGAGTCTATTCTTCACGCAAAGACCGCTGTGATTGATGGAGTCTGGTCTACCGTGGGGTCTTCCAACCTCGACAGGAGAAGTTTCAGGAAAAATCTTGAAATGAACGCGGTAATTCTTGATCAGGAATTCGGCGGGAAGATGGAACAGGTCTTTTTAAACGATATTAAAAAGAGTAAAGAGATAACCCTGGACCAGTTTGAGAAGAGAAGCCTGATCGAGTTTTTTATTGAATGGCTCTGTTACAGGTTCAGAAATCTTTTCTGAAAAAGACCTTGACAATTATGATATCCGGAAATTAATGCACTTAATCAGGGTTATATATGGTTTTTGAAAGGTCAAATACAGGTTACTTTATCGCGTTCATCATTCTGGGAGCTGTTCTCGGGTCCGCATTGGGGAACTTAATTGTTAAATTTATTCCTGCTTTAAAAGAGATAACCACAAGCCTTACTGGTCCCATAGGTTTTAACCTTGAAATCATTACGTTCAGTATAAAATTAAATTTTGCGTCTATAGCCGGGTTAATTCTCGGAATACTGATTTTCCGCAAAGTTTAAGGCCGCACCTGCGGCTATCAAAAGTATCTCATCAGTATCTGTATGGGATATGGATTTAAATCGATCTTAATGATCGGTTGCCTCTTCCAATTGAACAGGCAAAATTTTTACAATTTTTGCTGTATTTCACAGACAGCAATATAATCACGGGAATACTGAGAGTAGCCATAATGGCTATATTTCTTAGTGGATATTAAGGAGTATAATTCTCCTTAACAAACTTCCCGCAGGGGCTTCTGCGACCATGAAACTGAGGTTGGTGGTTTATCAGGAGTTATCAAAAATTTTTTATTAAAACAGGGGGTACTTAATTGGCTGTTGTATCAATGAAAGCATTGCTCGAATCAGGTGTACACTTCGGGCATCAGACAAGAAGATGGAATCCGAAAATGGCTCAGTTCATATTTACCGCGAGAAACGGAATCCATATTATCGATTTGCAGAAGACTATGCAGAGAATTAAAGTTGCTTATGCAGCGATGAGAGATGTTGCCGGAAATAACGGTAAAATTCTTTTTGTAGGAACAAAGAAACAGGCGCAGGGCGCGATTGTTGAGTACGCTGAAAAATGCGGAATGTATTATGTTTCTGAAAGATGGCTCGGCGGACTTCTGACAAATTTTAAAACCGTAAACCATTCAATACAGAGATTGAAAGAACTTGAAAAAATGCAGAGTTCAGATTCATGGGATGCGGAAACCAAGAAAGAAATTCTTGAGCTCCAGAGAGAACTTGCTAAGAAAGATAAAGTCCTCAGCGGTATCAAAAATATGCAAGGCCTTCCTGATGCTCTTTTTATAATAGATCCTAAAAGAGAGGATATCGCAGTACAGGAAGCTAAAAAACTCGGTATTCCGATTTTTGCGGTTGTAGATACAAACTGTAATCCTGATGAAATTGATTACCCGATACCCGGAAATGATGATGCTATAAGAGCTATCGCTCTATTCCTTGAAGTAATGGCGAAAGCTATTATAGAAGGACAGTCCGGCGGACAGTCCAGTGAAATTGCATTTGAAGATGAAGACGGAAATCCGATTGCACCGGCGGAAACTGCTGAAATAGCTGATCCGATAGCAGCCGATGAAGTCAAAAGTGAAGCTGCCCGTGCAGATGGTGAAGCGGACCAGTGGTAGAAAAGATAAGCAGATTATTATTTAATAATCTGCTTTTTTTTAGAAATTCAGGTTGTAAAATATTAATATAAGGAGTATGTAAAGTGGCTGAAGTAACAAGTGAGATGATAAAAGAGCTGAGAGAGAAAACGCAGGCTGGTATGGTTGACTGTAAGAAAGCTCTTGTCGAAACAAACGGAGATATGGAAAAAGCCGTTGATCTTTTAAGAAAAAAAGGGTTAGCCTCTGCGGATAAAAAGATGGGCAGAGAGGTAACTGAAGGAATAATCGCATCCTACATACACAGCAATTCCAAAATAGGTGTACTTGTAGAGCTGAAATGCGCGACTGATTTTGTTGCACGAAATGAGGATTTCGTTACTCTTGCGAAAGAATTAGCAATGCAGATTGCTGCTGCGAACCCTTTGTTTGTATCTACAGACCAGGTTCCTGCGGAACTTCTTGATAGAGAGAAGGATATCTACAGAGAGCAGATGAAATCTTCCGGGAAGCCTGAGAATGTAATTGAAAAAATAATTGAAGGCAAAGTTGCAAAATACTATTCTGAAGTATGTCTCCTTGAACAGGAATACATTAAAGACGGAAGCGTTAAGATCAAAGACCTTATCAAAAATAAAATTGCTGTCTTTGGCGAGAATATAGCAGTAGGAAAATTCGCAAGATTCCAGATAGGCAGTTAGTAAAAAATGGAAACAGGGAATACGCCGCATTATAAGAGAATATTGCTGAAATTGAGCGGTGAAGCTCTCGCCGGCCCCGATAAAGTCGGTATCAGCCCTGAAGTTATTCAGCAGATTGCTTCTGAGATAAAAGAGGTTGCTGATCTCGGTGTTGAAATTGCAATGGTTATCGGAGCCGGGAATATATTCAGAGGAGCCATGGCCGAATCCCTCGGGATTAACAGGTCAACCGGCGATTTTATGGGAATGCTTGCTACTGTAATGAACTCAATGGCTGTTGAGAATACTCTTGAAAAGATGAATCAGCCTACACGGGTACTTACCGCTATCGAAATGAAACACGTCGCAGAACCTTATACAATACAGAAAGCGGAAGATCATCTTAAAAAAGGAAGAATTGTAATTGCTGCAGGTGGTACAGGGCATCCTTATTTTACAACAGATACTGCTGCGAGTTTAAGAGCGGTTGAGCTTGGAGCGGATGTACTTCTTAAGGCTACAAGGGTTGATGGTGTTTATACGGGCGATCCTGAAAAAGATAAAAACGCAGAGAAAATTGAAGAAATTTCATTTATTGACATGATCACGAGACAGTTGAGGGTTATGGATTTAACTGCTATTTCATTATGTATGGATAATAATCTTCCGATTGTAGTTTTTAATCTGTTTGAGAAGGGATCTTTGAAAAAGATAGTCCTTGGTGAAAAAATCGGAACTAAAATTTTCTAAGCGGAGAAATTTTTATGATAAATGATATACTGCATGACGTTGAAGAGAGAATGAATAAAAGTATAAAAGCGCTTCAAAAGGATTTTTCGGTAATACGTACAGGAAGGGCGAATCCTGCTATGTTCGAAGTGCTTAGAGTAAGTGTCTATGGATCGGATATGCCGATGAACCAGGTTGCGACAATTTCTGTACCTGAGCCGAGACTGGTTGTAATCCAGCCATGGGATAAAAGCAATCTCGGTGAAGTTGAAAAGGCAATTTTAAAATCAGACCTTTCAGTGAATCCTTCAAATGATGGGAACCTCATCCGGATTCAGATTCCTGAATTAACTGAAGAGAGAAGGAAGGAGTATGTAAAGCTTGCAAAAAATAAAGCTGAAGAGTGTAAAGTCTCCATAAGGAACATCCGGCGTGACGGGAATGATATGATAAAATCACTTGAGAAAGATAAAGAGATCTCAGAGGATGAATCAAAATCAGCACAGGATAGAATACAGAAAATTACGGATAAGTTTATTGAGGATACTCAAAAACTGACTGACAATAAAGAAAAAGAAATATTGAGTTTATAAAAGCTGAATAACAAAAAAGCCCCCGCACTCACGGAACGGGCAAAGCCTGATCATTGCCCTCCGTGAGTGCGGAGAGGACACTTGAAGTGTTGCGTAATAATAATATTTATCATGCTGAAGAGAAATCAGAGGAATTATAAAACAGCTGAATGGAAAAGAAATAAAGTTGAATGACAGATAAGAAAGTGTTATTACAGCCTGAACCGATACCCCGTCATGTTGGTATCATAATGGACGGCAACGGCAGATGGGCAAAACAGAGAAATATTCCGCGGAGTGAAGGCCACAAGGCCGGAGCAGACGTAATTGAGCCATTAATGGATTGCGCCATTGAACTCGGGATAAAGGCAGTTTCTCTTTATGCTTTTTCAGTTGAAAACTGGGTAAGGCCTGTGAGTGAAATAAAGGGATTATGGGATCTCCTTGAATATTTTTTTTCGAATAAACTTGATGCTATCAAAGAAAAAAAAGTTCAGATACGGCATTCGGGTTCACTTTCAAAACTCCCTCCATCCACAAGAAATACAATTAAAAAAGCTGTTGAAGAAACTTCAATGAACAGGGGTTTGATTTTAAATTTTTGCGTCAATTACGGCGGAAGACAGGAAATCGTAAGAGCTGTTAATGAGTGGTCTTTGAAAAGCGGATCCGGTGAAAAGCTTACTGAAAAAAAACTGGAAAAATATCTTTATACAACCGGGATGCCTGAACTGGATCTTTTAATCAGGACTAGCGGCGAATACAGAATAAGCAACTTTCTCCTATGGCAGCTTGCTTATGCTGAACTTGTTTTTACCGATATTCTCTGGCCGGAATTCAAGCCGGAGGATTTATATAGTGCCGTAGCAGAATATCAGAAAAGAGAAAGGAGATATGGCGGAATATGAGCGGATTAAACAGAGAGACTTTTACACGAGTTTTAAGTGCGGTTGTAACCTTACCAATACTTGCTTATACATTAATTACTAATCAATTTTTATCTATTCCAATTCTTCTTGTGACAGTTATTATATCCTTAATTTCATTATATGAATACTATATGATTTCGAACAGAGGTGATGCGGGTAAAGCCTTTGTCAAAACCGGACTTTTTTTTGGTCTTATACTTAATATTGTAATGTATTTTTACGCTTTCGGAAAACCATTCGGATTTTCAAGATATTTCGGTGATTTTGATGCAAGAGTTATTCTGGCATTTTTTGTAATTTTTGTCGCGGTAATCCTCGTGCTGCAGCTTTTTACCAGACCGCTTCAGGGAGGAATCTACTCTCTTGCTGTAACAGTATTCGGTGTTATGTATCTTGTACTTTCCATGTCTCATATAATTCTGCTTAAGTCTATGAAGGATGGAATTTATTATATAGTGATCCTGATTGCAGTGGTTATGCTTAATGACACTGGAGCCTACTTCGGTGGTGTTCTTTTCGGTAAGCATAAAGCCGGCATTGAGGCTTCTCCCAATAAATCATGGGAGGGATATTTCTCAGGGCTTCTTTTCAGTATAATAGGATTTATTCTTGCCAATCAGGTTTGCGTTTCATTTTTTTCAAGAGAGCTTTTTACAATGCTTGAATGCACAATACTTGGTATGATTTTAAGTGTGCTTGCAAATTTAGGTGACCTTGTTGAGTCAGCTGCCAAGAGAGATGGCGGATTTAAAGACTCCGGTTCCATTATACCGGGACATGGCGGGATGTGGGACGTTTTTGATGCAACTATGTTTTCCCTTCCGTTTTTTTACTATTACCTGGTACTAAAAGGAATCCCCTGATAGATGAAGTTCGTATCAATTCTGGGCTCAACCGGTTCAATCGGGTTGTCAGCCCTCCGCGTTATAAAAACACTCCCTGATAAATTCAGAATTTATGGCCTTGCGTGTAACAGAAACATTGAAATTCTGTCTGATCAGATATATGAATTTAAACCTTCAGTAGTTGCAATAGGTGATAAATCTGCAGTAGATACTGATTATGTTAAACATCTTATTAAAGTAAATACAGGAGTTGAGTTTCTTTTCGGAGAAGATGGAGTAATTGAACTCGCATCGAGAAAAACGGATATTGTTATTTCTTCAATAGTAGGGTCTGCGGGATTACGCCCTTCACTTGCCGCATTAGACGGATGCAGAAGACTGGCTCTGGCAAACAAAGAGACTTTAGTGATGGCCGGGAGTATTTTTATTAAACTCGCAACAGAGAAGGGTGTTGAACTTATTCCGGTTGACAGTGAGCATAGTGCTGTTTTTTCCCTGCTGTGCAACCTGGTTCCTGGTGAAGCTGAAAGAGTTATTCTGACAGCATCGGGAGGGAGCTTAAGAGATTATCCCGGCGAGAGCCTGAAAGATGTAACTCCGGAGATTGCGCTGAAGCATCCGACATGGAGCATGGGGAGCAAAATTACCATCGATTCAGCAACTCTTTTTAATAAAGGACTTGAAGTAATTGAAGCGCATCACCTGTTTAATTTCAGCTATGATAAGATAGGAGTAATAATTCATCCTGAGAGTGTTATTCACTCCATGGTGGAGACCGTTGACGGAGCAATATACGCTCATA
>DAONFJ010000048.1:0-27274 GCA_035403545.1 Spirochaetota bacterium | reverse complement strand
TTTCATCCGGACTAAACCAGATAACACTTTTATTTTTTTTAAACCATGTCATCTGTTTTTTCGCATATTTTTTTGTATTCTTTTTTATGTCATCAATGGCGGTTTCAAGAGAAATCTCTCCATCAATAAACCTGTTCATCTCCGCGTAACCTATCGACTGCATCGAATTAAGTGATGAGGAATATCCCATAGACCTCAAATTGCTTACTTCTTCCACAAGTCCTTTTTTTATCATCAAATCTACACGGGTATCAATTCTTTTCAACAAATGTTCTTTATCAATATACAATCCGATGAAAAGAGTATCAAAATTTTTATTATTTTTTCTATCACTAAAATAACTTGATATTGATCTCCCTGTACCTCTAAAAACAGAAACTCCTCTTATTATTCTCTGCCTGTCATTTTTATGAACTTTAGAAGCAAATTCAGGATCTGCTTTCAGTAGTTCATCATAGAGTAAATCTGAGCCGCCTCCATCATATTCAAAAGCTGCAGCATTTGTTACAGATTGATCAATATCCGGTATTTCATCAATTCCATAACATAATGAATCAATATAAAAACCTGTACCGCCAACAATAAGCGGCAATTTTCCTCTACCGGAAATATCCTCCGACACTGCGGATGCTTTTAAACAAAAATCTCCAGCAGTAAAATGATAATCGGGATTTACGATATCAATAAGGTGATGCCTTACGACGTTCATTTCCGTCTGGCTTGGTTTACTGCTACCTATATTCATAAAACGGTAAACCTGTACAGAATCAGCAGATATAATTTCAAAAATATCACCTGCAATATTAAGAGATAATTCTGTTTTACCTGAAGCGGTAGGACCTACAATCGCAACAGCTTTGATAATTCAACCTTCGATTAAATAATTTCTCCCTCATGATTATATACAAGTTTTACATCACCATCAAGAGCAAGTTTTAAAACATTGGGAACAACTTTCCAGTTCAAATCAGTCTCGGGATAATTTTTAATATTCCCTACGAGATCAACAGCTTTCATTACACCTTTTGTAAAGATGTATTTATTTGTATTCAAAGTTAACAGTTTGTCAAGTGGTATAATCATTAAAGTCCTCCAAAATAGTATCTATTTCTTTTTTTACATTTTTCATTCTGCACTTTTCAGCAACAACAATAGCCATAAGCCGCTCAAAAGCACTTTCAATATCACGATTAATTATTACATAATCAAAATTTACATACTCGGCAATCTCATTATATGCATTTTTCAACCGTAAGTCAAGTTGTTCGTTATTTTCAGTTTTTCTGCCTACAAGCCTTTTTTTCAAAACATCCGGGGATGGAGGTATGATAAACACGAATACTCCACCTTTAATCTGTTTTTTTAAGTTTCTGCTCCCCTGTATATCTACGTCAAAGAGTGGAATTTTGCCGTATTTTCTGATTCTGTCAACTTCTTTTTTAGTAGTTCCGTAATAATTACCGTACACTTCAGCCCACTCCACAAACTCATCATTCTCAATCATTCGGCAGAAGTCTTCTTTTTTCACAAAATGATAATGGACTCCGTCTGCTTCACCCTTGCGCCTGCTTCTGGTTGTAGTGGATATTGAAAACATAAAACTGCTTTCAGTCTCGAGTAGTCTATTAATTAAAGTTGTTTTTCCTGCGCCTGATGGTGCTGAGATTACAAAGATCATATTTAGTTATCCGAATTGTTTGAAAGCCTGTTTGAAAGAGTTTCCGGCTGCATTGCAGAAAGAACAATATGGTTGCTATCCATAATAATAATAGATCTGGTTTTTCTTCCGTGTGTGGCGTCAACGAGTAAATTATTCTCTCGAGCTTCTTCCCTTAGTCTTTTCCCTGAAGCTGAGGACGGGGTGATGACTGCGATAATTCTTTCCGCAACAACAGCGTTTCCAAATCCGATGTTTAGTAGTGTAGTTTTCATATTTTCAATTTGTTTTAATATCTCTTTTTTATAAGGTTTTTCTGTCAAGATGAATTTTTAAAATAACTCAGGCACACACTGTGCCTGCATCATTAAACTACATTACGGCAATGCTCCCTTATTTTGTCTATATGATTCTTTACTTCTACAGCTATCTGCGATATTTCTGAATTATTGGATTTTGATGCTATTGTATTAATCTCTCTAAAAAGCTCCTGTGCGAGGAAATCAAATTTTCTCCCCTGCTGATCTTTTTCTTTGAGCATGATTTTAAATTTCTCCAGATGGTCGTTTAACCGTACAAGTTCCTCGTTAATATCAAGTTTATCCGCGAGCAGAGCTATCTCGCCATATAACCTGTTATTATCAATATTTCCATCGGTTATTCCCTTCAACCGCGCTTTCAGACTTTCTTTTTTATCTTCGAGGACTTTTTTCGAAAGCGCCTTGATCCTTACAGCATCCTTACCTATCAGTGCTAATGATGCTGTGATATCTTTTTTTATTGATACACCCTCTTTTTTTCTCATATCTATCGTTTTACTGATAATTGTATCCAGCGCCACGAGCATCTCTTTTTTTGATTTATCAGATAATGATGTACGCTCCCGCTGAGTAATACCTTCAAGCATAAGGAGAGATTCAAACTTCAGCGGTTCTTTTACTTTAAGAGATTTATGAAGAGCTTCAAGTTCATGATAATATTTTTTCATCAGATCAATATTTAGAGAAACCGGCTTGGTGCTGTTCCAGTCAAAAATATCGATGGAAAGTTCAATCTTGCCTCTGCTGAAATTCTTCTTTATAATTTGAATGTACTCATTCTCTTCATTTCTTAAAATTTTTGGTAAATTAACATATACTTCCAGATATTTTGCATTTAAAGATTTTATTTCTATAGAATATGAAAACTGTTCTGAACTTTTCTCCAGAAACGCGTAGCCCGTCATGCTCTCCATAAAATACTTCCTATATTATTTTTGGTTCTTTTCCTATAGTTTTTATTTTCAATTCACCCGTCTCAAGATAAAAATCTATAGTTCTTCCGTAATCTCCGCCGACTTCTTCGGAAAGTACAGGTATCTTCAATGAACCGAGTATTTCTTTTACACTGAGAATATTATTTTTACCTATATCTCCCATCAAAGAATTCTCACTGTGTTTAAACATAGTTGCTCCACCTGCAAGCTTTGCAACCATTCGCCCTGAATCAGCACCTAATTTAATCATCTCTTCAATCATTAATGGTATAGCTGTATCAGCGTATTTTTTCAGATTATTCGAAGGCTTTTTACTTGAAGGGAGCATTATATGCGACAGGCCTCCGACTTTCGCTTTCGGATCATATATACAAATACCCACACACGATCCGAGAATAGTTCTAAGAGTATTTGGAGATTCAGCTACTCCCATGTCCGCAATTCCGACATTGATAAGATCAAAAGACATTCTTAACTCCTGGGTTTTGGAATATAGATTGGGGATTCCATAATTTTTTTATAAATAAAATCTTCAGAAATTGAATGAAGAGTTTCTGAATGTCCTATAAAAAGATAACCGGTATCATTAATTGACTGATAAAAATCTGCAACAAGATTTTTTTGATGAATTTTATCGAAATAAATCATTACATTTCTACAGAATATTATATCAAGGTTTTTAGGGAATGGAGTTTTAGCAAAAAAATTCAGATAGTGAAAATCAATCATTTTTTTCAACGCATCATTTACCTTATAAACTCCCTTTTCCTTATCTTCAATAGTAAAATATTTTTTTAGATGTTCAGGAGAAACTTTTTCAATTCTTCTGCCGGAGTAATACCCGTCTCTCGCAAATTCAAGAACAGAGGGCGCTATATCTGTTGCAATAATTTCAATTTCCCAACCGGGGAAATATTTCATACACTCAAGTACACAGATAGCAATTGTGTAAGGTTCCTCACCGGTCGAACATGCGGCACTCCAGATTCTGAGCTTTTTATCTTTTTTTACTTTAGCTAAATCAGGGAGGCAAACTTCCATTAAAGCTTCAAAATGCCTCTCATTCCTGAAAAAATATGTTTCATTAGTTGAGACTACATCAAGAAGCTCTTCATATTCTTTTCTTTTAGGTTCACCGGCAAGTTTCTGAAGATAATCATAATATTCGCCGAATTCACTAAGCGAAAGTGCACTCAATCTCTTTCTCAATCTGTTAGAGAGAAGAGTAATTTTAGTATCCTTCATAAATATGCCGCTTTCATCATATATGAGTTTAGCAAATTTAGCGAATTCATCTTCAGTTAATCTTTTTATCGTAAGATCCATATTTAATTTTACCTGTTTTATAAATAAATTGCAAGCTGAAATATTTTAAACTTCAAATATTTAGTTAAGCAGCTAACAAAACTTAACTATATTTGCCTGACATTATATCTTTATAATAAAATGACTTTTTAATTTAGATTTGTATAAGAAAGCTATTAAAAAAATTTCCTTAGCACATAGCTATTTAGACAGCTTTCATGCTTCTTTTATCCGAATAACACGCTATGAATTAAGGCTTATAACAAGTTTTATTTCTCCGGCTGGAAGGCCTGAATACTTTGATATATCTTCAACGGAATGTCCGTCTTTAAACAGTCTGGCAATTAAGAGATATTTATCATCAGCACTGTGAAATAATTCCTCGAGGTCAACAGTTTCTGTTTTCTCATATGTCAGGGTTATCTCTTCATCGGCAGACAGGTCAATATTGCTTTTTTTAACATGTATATCTTTTACATCTTTTTCAATAATAGAAAAAGGTTCATGCGGTTTTACTGTTTCTTTCCTGCTCTCATTGATATATGTTTTTTTAACCTTTTCTTTCACCTTACTGCTGGTTTCAGTTTTATTGAAAGATTGAATCTTATCCATAAAGGTCCCTATAATATTATGTTCATCTTTTACGGGCTGAGATTTATTTTCACCCGCTTCTATTTTATTCAATTTTTCATTATTTCTTTCAGGTAAAACTGTTTTGAAATCTTCTTTACTCTCACTTTTATTAATATTATTTTTCATTTTGTCATCTAATACAGTAAAATCGATTCCTTTCAGTGAGCCGTTTTCATTTAACAATTTTTTTAATACCGAAATACGGTTTTCCAAAAGCGTAATGTTTCTTTCCGCAGTGGAATTAAATTCTGTAATAATTTCTCCCATCTCTCTTCTTAACTTCTGTTCCTGAAATGTCGCTGAAGTCTTTTCAATTTTAAGACTCAATATAAGAAAAATTACCGCACCGGTAAAAATATTAAAAATAAATAAAAGAAAAATATCCATCAGTACCTCATTATGTCACATTAAAATTGAATCACCCGCATCGTTGAATGAAATACTACTCCGCTGTACCCTGCCGTGACAGACATCACGGTTAATCTGCTATTACTAAAAAATAATAATTATTTAAAAATATCTATTATTTTACCCATTTTTTCGTCTTTCATCTTTTCGACGTTTTTGTTTTCCTGCTTATTCTGATCCTGTTCCCCCGTATATCCGGAACTTTGCTTTTCACCCTGTTTATGTTCATCCTTGATAGAAGTCTTTTCACCTTTTTCCGATTCATCCAGACGTGTATTTTTTAATATAGATTTCTCATTAGCTTCTTTATCCAGAATCTGCTGCTGCGCCGCAAGTGTCCCGAGCCGGGCATGCTCATGCTTTCCAACCTCTGTCATTTGTCCAATATTTGTCTGAAGATCTATCGGTTTGATTGTCATACAATTACTTTACCTTCTTCTGACGACAGTTGTTATCCTCTGACTTCCATCAATAAATACAGGAGGATCATAATCTGAAATATTCATTTCGTCCCCCACCAGTGAAAACTTGACATGATTATAATTATCACGTATTTTAAAATCTTTATCCTTAATATATACTTCAACACCGGGATAGGCAATTTTTTCAGCACAAACCTTCCCTTTATGTTCCAGTAAATTCATATATTCATTAAGCTCGTCAAGCTCTCCAGCTATCTCATTAAATCTTCCGGCCTGTTTCTCTTCTCTTGATGTAAGATCAGAAAGCATTTTCACTTTATCCTCGGATAATTTTCCGCCGGCATTTCTTTTTTGAGTATTCAGAGTTTTCAGATCAAGCCGCAATGTTGTAAGCTCATCTTCAAGCAGTTTTTTTGCATCGGTGAGATCATCAATCTGCTGAAGCATTTTCGGATTAACACCGACTCTGATTACAGTTTTAGTTGAACCTTCCGCACCGAGATAACCGGCGTTAACTTCATCTCCTGCACGTATTAAGCCGCCTGCTATCTTCGCTCTTCGTCCTATTGAGTATATCTTTTCACCGGCATCAACTCTGCAGTGAAGAATACCTTCAGGGATAACCACACTTCTTTCCGCAATAATATTGGCATTCTGGGCAAATTTTGCGAATACTGAACCTCCGGTCGATTCAATCTTTGCTTCATCCTTTCCGGAAATACCCTGGTGAACAATAATGTCACCTTCAGCTTCAATGAATGCTTTGTGAACTGTTCCTTTAACTTCAACATTTCCCGCAGCTTTTACTTCAAAGTTATCAAGGACACTGCCCTGTATGATGACCGATCCAAGAAATACTATATTTCCAGTTTCAAGTGATACATCCTTAGTAACGACAAAAACCGGCTCAACAGAGATCCGTCCAACTTTATAAACAACCTGTCCATTGATTTCAGCTGTCAATTCCGTCTCGTCTTCCGAGAGAATAGTTCCCTTCCCGTATTTTATTGCAGTATCTTTTCCGGATTTAGCAGGTATTACCCGGTTAGTAATTGTTCTGCCGGGAATACCTTCCTCAAGCGGAACCTTGACAGCAAGGAGCTGGCCGACTACAACATTCTCAAGTAATTCAAGATTTCTAAAATCCACTTTTCCGTTATCATCTTCTTCAAACTTGATTGTCGTTTTATCTATTTTTACTTTATAATCAATATATGCATTCTTACCATCTCTCGGGAACTGCCCTTCCGCAGCAAGAAGTGGTTTTTTATAATCCATCTCTTCCAGATATTCTTTTATTACTTCATCCCTTATACCTGTAACCACACCTGCATTTCTCAAAACGTCAAGAACATCATCGTAATCCATATGTCTTCCGGAAAACTTGGGAGGATTAAAGTAAACATAAGCTCTTAACTCATCTTCAGTAACTTCAACTCTCATTGTGGAGTCATAAGCCGGGTTTGGAAGCCACTCCCCGATTTTAATTTTTGTCCCATCCGCTTTCTTAACAGCTTTAGTAACCGCAGCTTTATCAAAATTCCCAAGCCGGAGTGCATAGCACTTATTCTCAACATTTTCTACAGAAACCGGCTGTCCTTTCCCTTTTGGTTTTGTAACCTTAACCCATATTCCTGTCTTGGAAACCCTGACATAAAATGTGCCGTCAGCGTCTTTTTTATCATCAATACTGATCCCGGGATTATAAGCTCCGGTCAGTTTCATTTCTATTTCATCAAGATCGTTATGTTCTTCATTAATCTTTAACGGGGTAATAATCACGCGATACGGAAGGCGGCCGATGCCGAATAGTCCTTTTGTCCCCTTTTCCACTACTTCGTAATCAAGATTGGAAATATCTATGCCCAATTCCTGAGATGCAATTTCAAGTGCCTGCTTAATTGAATCAGCATAAACCTCTAATGAATTATCTTCATACTCACCGGAGGTTGATTCTTCTATCTCTAAAAAAAGATCTTTTAAACTGGCCATATTAACCGACTATATTTGATTTAATTCTGCCGAGTCTTCCTCTCAGCCTCATTATTGCTTTTGTATGAAGCTGTGAAACACGGCTTTCAGTTACTTCAAGAACCTCACCGATCTCTTTGAGGGTAAGATCTTCATAATAATAAAGGACAATAACTTTTTTTTCTTTATCCGGGAGTTTTCTGATAGCATCAATAATATAATCTTTTATCTCCTCTTTCTCAACGAGAACGTCCGGATTCATATTTTCCGGAGCCTCAAGAGTTTCAAGAATCGATAATTCATCATTATCATCACCAAGATACCATATATCATTAAGTGAAAGCATTGAAGTTCCGCTTAATTTGTTTAAAAGCGATTGGAACTCCTCACTGCTGACTCCCATTTCCTTCGCTATCTCTTCATCCTCGACTGTTCTTCCAAGCTTATTCTCAAGCTCTGATATAATAAGTTCAATCTGTTTAGCCTTCTGTCTTATCGAACGGGGTATCCAGTCTATAGACCGGAGCTCATCAAAAATCGCTCCCCTTATCCTGGTCATTGCATAAGTTTTAAATTTAATCCCTCTATTAGGATCAAATTTTGTTATGGCATCAAGCAGTCCAAAAATTCCATATGACACAAGATCATCAAACTCAATATTTTGAGGCATCCCCATGGACACTTTCCCGGCAACATATTTAACCAAAGGCGCGTATTTAAGCACAAAGAAATCTCTGATCAGCTGGTCATTACTTTTAGTAAATTTTTCCCAGAGTTTGTCTTCATCCTGTGCTTCATACTCTTTATACTTTTTATTATCCATATACACATTCCCGGAAAATTAATCTTTATCTTTACTCATCATTGTTCTTATCGCCTGAGCCATTAATTTCGGTTCATAGCTGTTTAACTGATTATCAACAATTATATGCTTACCAAGTTTTACTCCTGATGTGTTTAAAACACCATCAAGATCAGTATCGGTTACGGCCTGCGACTTATCGGAATCCCTGATTGTCTGTAATCTTTCATAATCTTTCTCTGTGAATTCTGAAAATCCTGAATCATTTCTGTCTGAATACCCGTCATTTGCAGTTTCTGAAGTATTAACAGAAATTTCCATCTTATCCGCTGAATACTCCGATGATGCTTTTAAGTTTGATAATATCTCATAAACTTCAGGAACAAATTTTTTAATAACAAGGATTATCCCGAATCCGACAACAAAAAAAACAGGAGCAATTATTAAACCTCTGAAGAAAATCATGCCTGCAGGAACTCCCCCTGCAAGCCCGGCCAATATTGAAGAAAGGAAAGCAAAAATGGAAAAAAGAACCCCGCTTTTTAATTCAATACCTAATTCGCCAAATTGTATCATCTCTTCAACCTGAACTTATTTCCAATATATAAAGTATTCACATCAACATACAAATCAAGCCTTTTTCTACTCTTCAACATCTAAATTAGAATGCCCGAGCAGATTTTTAATAAAGGACGTAATTCCTGAACCTTTTTCGTTATCAACCTGTTTATTGTTTATTCTATCCGCTATCACTTTAACGCATCCGGATGCTTTACAGTTGGGATAACTCACTATAAACGGTTTCTGATTCCTGACTGATTTTGGGACATATAAATCTTCATAAACGAATCCGAGTTCCTCAACCTTTATATTCAGAAACTGCCCGGCGATATTTATAACTCTCTGTGCAACCCTTTTACCTTCCGCTACAGACTGAGCCCTGTTTACTATGAGTTTTATATGTTTTTCGTTTGATTGAGAAGCAATCGCCTTAATTATACCATAAGCATCTGTAATCGCAGTAGGTTCGGGAGTTGTAACGACTATTACTTCATCTGCAGCCATGACAAAACTCAGGACATTCTGAGATATACCCGCACCTGTATCCACTATCAGAAAATCGTCATTAGCAAGTTCCGCGATCGAATTTATAAATTCATCCCGCTGCTTTACATCGAGATTAGCAAGCTGCTGAAAGCCCGAAGCTCCCGCAATTATTTTTATACCTTCCGGTACTTCAATGATAATGTCCTTAAGCTTCTTTTTGCCTTTAATTACATGGTACAGGTTATATTTTGGTATTATGCCAAGTATTACATTAATATTTGCCAGTCCAAGATCTGCGTCCAGAAGAGTAACTGACTTTCCGTCCTGGGCAATTGCAATAGCCAGACTTACCGATAAACTTGTTTTACCGACTCCTCCTTTTCCGCTTGTGATTACGATAGTACGGGTAGCTGACGCACCGTCAGTTTTTTTCTCCAGTACCAGCCTTCTTAGATTTGCCGCCTGATCCAAAGGAAACCTCCTGTGAACTATTCAAGGGAATTCCGGATGATCATATCCACTATCTCTTCAGAATTTGCGATATGAATATCATTCGGAACCTCCTGCCCATCCGTAAAATACGAAATCGGCTTATTATATTTATCGGCAATATCTATGACATTCCCTATAAAAGAAGTTTCATCAACTTTAGTAATTATTACACTGTCAAACTTCATTACGTCAAAAGCTTTAAAAATCTCTTTAAGATCACCTTTCTTTGTATTTGCGCTGACGCATAGTATTTTTTCAAAATCATATTCCACATTATCAGCAAAACTTTTAATTTCAGATATTTTTAATTCATTATTATGGCTTCGCCCTGAGGTGTCTACCATGATAATGTCCGATTTATCCTTTGCTATTACTTCTTTAAAATGTCTCTGATCACTTATAACGTGAATTGGTATTCTCATGATTTCAGCATACTTTTTAAGCTGCTCTGTCGCTGCAATTCTATAGTTATCTATTGTGATAAAGGATACTTTTTTACCCTCTCTTAAAGAATTGATAGCTCCCAGTTTAGCCATTGTTGTTGTTTTCCCAACGCCTGTCGGGCCGATAAACATAACAATTTTCTTTTTATTCCCTTTCTTTATAGGCCCGGCTGTAACGATACGGTTTTTGATGAGATCTTTGAGACTTTTTTCAATTTTATATTTATCTTTCTGATCTTCTCTGCTGATACTGTTTTTTACATCTTTTATCATTATCTCGCACTCTTCAGGTTCAAAGTCATTAGCTCTGAGCATTTCTCTGAATGGAATAAAACATTGATCTTCATCACACGTCCCGGATACATTTTTCTGCCCTTCAAGCAGTTTATTAAGAGCAGTTTTTATATCATTTACTTCGCGCTCTATGTTTGTAACAACCCCTTTATCTGATTCATTACGATTTCTTGCGGGTTCATGAATTTCTGCAATCCTCATTTCATTTTTTTCTTTTTTAGCAGAAAAATCATGAAAATCAGAATGAAGTACAGGCTGTTTAAAACTGTTTAAATTGTCATTTGCAGTATCAATAGATTTATTTATAGAATCAACGTTAAAATCATTTGAAGCAGATGCTCTTTCAAGGATTTCCTGAACTTTACCAAGACGGGTTGGTTCTTTTTTATCATCAACAATAAAGTCAATCGTACTCTTCTTAACTGCCGGATTCTGAAAAGGTTTTCTCTCTTTAACAGCTGCGGTAAGCTCAACCACTTCTTTCGCGAATACTCTTGAGTTAAAAAAACCGCCCTGCTTAACATATTTATGACTGATTGGAATTGCTTCGTCACCATGCTCGGTACGGAGTTTCTTCATAGCTTCGTTGTAATTTTCTGCTGTTATTTTCAGATATTTCATTTTACTCTCCTTGAAAATGTTTTTCTGTCTTCAATTTCTATTTAACTACCCATAAACTTTTAATAATCGTAAAATGTACCTTCCCCGGGGCACGGGGCCTTTTTAAACCTGCATTCCCGACGGGAGAAGTGCAGATACTACTACATTGACTTTTATATTTTTTGTTATTTCATTATATGCAAATACTACAGGTGCAGGAACTTCCCGTTCGAGCAGAGCAAATGTCACACTTCTGATTTGAGGTGAAACAAGATATATCGGGGTATAACCCATCTTACTCGCTCTCTGATACGCATCAAGCAGTGAATTGACAACAGCATAATGAGTGTCAGGATCCATTCCGAGAACTTTACCTTCAATTCTGTCTTCGTGAATCGATTCTCTTATTACATTTTCAATTTCAGGATCAACTGTAATTACAGAGAGTACATTATCCTCAGCTGTATACGCTCCGGTTATCTGCCTGGCGAGCGATGTTCTTACATACTCGGTCAGCAATCCGGAATCTTTTGTGTGGTCATAATATGTCGCAAGAGTCTCAAGTATTGTAACCATATTCCGTATTGAAACACGCTCCCGGAGAAGATTCTGCAGCACCTTCTGCATCTCGCCGTATGACATTTTTTCTTCAATTTCTTTAACGATAGCAGGATAATCTCCCCGGATATTATCTATAAGTTTTTTAACCTCTTCACGGCCGAGTATTTCGTCCGCGTGACGTTTTATAATTTCAGTGAGATGAGTCGCTACGATTGTCGGGCAATCCACAACGGTATATCCTCTGCTTTCAGCAAGGTCCCGGCTTCCTGTATCAATCCATATTGCATTTAAATTAAAAACCGGTTCAACAAACTCAACTCCATCTATTTTTTCCTTAATATCCCCGGAATCCATTGCCATCAGCTTACCGACCTGAAGCATTCCTCTGCCAACTTCAACGCCTTTAATCAGTATTGAGTACATCTCCGGTTCGAGTTCCATGTTGTCCCTGATTCTGATCGGAGGAACAATAAGCCCCATGTCGAGTGCGCTTCTTCTTCTTATATTGGTAATCCGGTCTAAAAGTGTTCCTCCCTGTTCCGGATCGACTAAAGGTATAAGGTTGTATCCGATTTCAACTTCCAGAGGATCAATCTGTATAAGAGGAAGGACAGATTCCGGTTTAGTATCCTTTACTGCTGCATGTTTAGCTTCAGTTTCGCGATGTTCTCTCTCCTCTTCGCGGGATTGAGTAAGTAAATATCCGAGGGATGCAAGGCCCGCGGAGAGCAGTATCAGTGGAATTTTAGGGAATCCCGGGATAAGTACAGCTGCACCGAGTGCGCCGGCTGTTATATACAGAGCTCTGGGCTGCGAAGTCATCTGATCTGCAATCTGATCGCCGAAATTTTCATTTGATACAGCCCTGGTGACGATGATACCTGTCGCCGTTGTCGTAAGCAGAGACGGAATCTGTGCTACAAGACCGTCACCAATACTCAGCAGACTATATGTTCTTAAGGCAACTTCAAAAGTCTCTCCCCTCTGAACCATCCCTATGATAAATCCGCCAATAAGATTTATAAATACAATTATTATACCTACTTTTACGTCTCCCGAAACGAATTTCGATGCTCCATCCATCGCACCGTAAAAATCCGCCTCTTTACGGATCTCCTCTCTCCTGATCTTTGCATTCTCTTCAGAAATGAGCCCGTTTGAAAGGTCGGAGTCTATACTCATCTGTTTGCCGGGCATTGCATCAAGTGTAAATCTTGCTGCGACCTCAGCTGTTCTGGTAGCACCCTTTGTGATAACGATAAACTGTACTGCAACCAGAATTATGAAAACGATAAATCCTACGACGTAATTCCCCCCGACAACAAACTGGCCGAAAGTTTTAATAATCTTTCCGTCAAAAGCCGCACCCTCAAGCAGAATAAGTCTTGTTGATGAAACATTAAGAGCCAGCCTGAATACTGTTGTAATAAGAATCAGAGACGGGAATATGGAGAAATCAAAAGACCGGTGGACAAACATTACTATCATAAGTATCAGCAGTCCGAGCATAAGACTTACTGCAATTAAAAAATCGAGTATAAAAGTCGGAAGAGGAATAATGAGCATCATAACTATAGCAATAACGCCAAGACCGACAAGAATATCAGTCTTCTGCATCCATGCTCTATTCCCGGGAGATAAAGATAATGTTTTTGCTTCAGCCATTTTTAAGACTCCTCATCATATTGCTCTTCTGTATCTGTTTTCTCTTTTGTAAAGCTCGGCATAAACGAATGAAACTGCACGGAACAGATCATCAGGAATTATGTCTCCTACTTCAAGACGGTTATAGAGTTCACGCGCCAACGGCCTGTTTTCTATAAGTTCAACATTATTCTCTTTCGCGATCTCTCTGATTTTAAGAGCCATACTGTCAACACCTTTGGCAATAACTGCAGGAGCATCCATGGTATCTCTATCATATTTAAGGGCAACGGCGAAATGCGTCGGGTTTGTAATAACAACATCAGCTTTGGGGACTTCCCGTATCATATTCTTCATTACAATTTCACGCTGCATCTCTCTCATCCTGGCCCTGATATGAGGATCTCCCATGGTCTCTTTTAATTCTTCTTTCATCTCCTGCTTGCTCATCTTTAATGATTCCATGAACTCACTTTTCTGAAAAAAGTAATCCGGCACTGCAAGTGCCATAAGAAGGACTGTACTCCATATTACAATTTTGAAACCGGTATAAGCTATATTTGTCATAGCAAGGGCTATGGATATGTCAGGAGTTTTTAATATCTCATCCAGATCACCTTTGATAACCAGGTATGAAACAAAACCGATAAGAATAACTTTGGCTATTGACTTTACAAGATTTGCCGCTATCTGCTTCGAAAAAAATATTTTTTTCATTATCGAAGCAGGGTCAAGCTTCATCTTGCTCCAATCGAGCTGCAGCGGATGCGTTGAGATCTGAAACCCGACCTGTGACACCTCACCGATTATAGCACCAATATTTGTAGCCAGAAAAACCGGGAAAAGAAGCTTGGCGCATTCAAATATAAGTTTCAGCATTTCAAGTTCAAGCCATCTCGTCGTTATCGTCTGCCCCGCAAATGAAGTGAGATAATACCTGGTAATTCTAGCCATAGATTCATACATCCATCCGCTGAAAACAAACAAAACCAGGCATCCCGCTATTACCACAATAGCCTGAGGGAGTTCCTGTGTTTTAACGACCTGCCCCTTCTCCCTGGCTTCACGGATTTTCTTTTCAGTAGGCTCTTCTGTCCTTCCTTCATCTTCAGCAGCAAAGAGCTGAAGGTCAAATCTGAAATTTAAATTCAGATCTGCGGGTTCAAGGTAATATTTTTTTAAAAATTCCGGCATATTTATACCTAAACAGGCCAATGCTGCATGACGCCGGTAAGAAGTTTAAAACTCCTCTCAATCGCGACCTGCATTATTCTTATTATCAGCGGAGACGTAAGCATCAGCAGGCTGAACCCTGCAACAATCTGAAATGGAAAACCGAACATCATGATATTCATCTGCGGCGCAGCTTTAGCCAGTATCCCCATGCTCACAGTGATAAGAAATGCCGTAGCCACAATGGGGAGAGATATCTTCAACGCGACAATAAACATCCCGCTGAATGAATAAACAAGATACTTCAGGAATCCTCCTGACGCGGTCTTGCCTACTCCGAAGACAGGAGCAAGTTCAAAAGACCTGTATATCGCTTCAATCAGAAAATGATGGCCGTCAATCGCAAGGAAAACTATTAACCCTACAAAGTTTTTCAACTGACCAATAAGCGGAACAGAAACCTGGCCGACAGGGTCAAGAACCTCATTTATACCGAAACCGATCTGGGCGGCATAATACTGGGCGGAAAGCTGAAAGGATGAAAATATTATCGAAACAAGGAAGCCTATATATATACCTATCATTACCTCCTGAAGTACCAGCAGATAATACAGTCCCATATTCCCTGGAACTTTTATTGTCGAAGAAACTACAGGAAAAATTACAAGTGTAATAAAAAAAGAAAGCATAGCTTTAATTCTAAATGGAATAACCCCACTTGAATAAAATGGGGCTATCATTATCATGGCGTTTATTCTTACCAGGATCAGGAAAAAAACCTGAAAGTTGTTAACAAAATACTCCATTAATTTTTTCTATCACCCTACTCCAATTTTTTCTATTAAGGCAAAAATGTTATTGGTGTAATTGATCAGTACACGGATCATCCATGATCCGAAAAGTATAATCGTAATAAATATAGCGACCATCTTAGGTACAAATGTTAAAGTCTGTTCCTGAATTGATGTCGTTGTCTGTATTATTGAGACTATAAGGCCGACAAACATCCCGACCCCGAGTACCGGAGCTGAAACAATAAGCACCGTCATAAGTGATTCTCTTAATATTTTAATAACAAGTATATCGGTCATATAATTCCACCATCCTACCTGAACGATCTCACGAGCTCATAAATCAGAAGATTCCATCCATCAATAAGTATAAAAAGAATAAGTTTGAAAGGGAGCGAGATCATTACCGGAGGGAGCATAATCATCCCCATTGCCATCAGCACACTGGCAATTATCATATCAATTACAATGAACGGCATGAAAAGAAAAACACCGATCTCGAAGGCAATTTTAAGCTCACTGATCATAAAAGCAGGGATAAGACAATATGAAGGTATATCGTTTTTGTTTTTAGGTTTCTCAATTTTAGACAATTTAACAAAAAGTGCAATATCCTTTTCACGGGTCTGACGGAACATAAAGTCACGGAGCGGCGCCATTCCTTTGTCGTAAAACTGCTGATTGGACAGCTGCCCGTTCAGATAAGGCTGAAGCGCTTTATCGTTCATCTCTGTAAAGGTCGGAGCCATGATAAAGAACGTAAGGAAAAGCGAGAGACCTACAATAACCTGGTTAGGCGGCATCTGCTGCAATGAAAGAGCCCTCTTGACAAAATCAAGAACAATTACAACACGTGTGAATGCCGTTGTCATAATAATTATTGACGGTGCCAGTGTTAATATTGAGAGCAGAAACAGAATCTGCAGGCTCAAAGCCACATCCTTCGGTCCCGCTGCCTGAGTTATGTCAAAGGCAATTTTCGGAATCGGCATAGTAACTCCGCCCGCATTCTGCGCGAAAAGATATGCAGGGAAGCATACTAACGTGAATATAAAAAGATAAAAATATTTTTTACTCATCATCATTACCATTTATATTTTTTAAACGATTTTTCTGCTTATTCAGATAACTCATATCAAACTCTTTCGGAGAAATCTCTTCGACTGTCGTTTTCTTGAATCCGTGAGTTCTTTTCTCATTAATTTTTTCTATTACCCATCCGACCTGAGCTGCGATAAATTCCGGGAATGTAGCTCCCTGTACAGGCGTAGACCTCGAACTGAGCAGCCTTATGCGGTCAATATCCTCCCTGTCCTTTATTTCAGTCAGGAGGTTAATACTGCTGTCGGAAACTCCCAGGAGGAAAACTTTTCCCGCGACATCAACAATCTGAACAAATTTATTTGTGCCGAGAGAAACGGTTGAAAGAATCTGTATAGCCTCCTGACCGGACACATGCAGACCAGCCTTCTGTGTAACGAACTTGAAGAACATATAGAATCCGCCGACAAACAGGCCGAGAACAAGAATCGTCTTGATAATCATCCATGCTGCAGATTCCTCTTCAACCTGAGGTTTGAAATCCTCTTCCACAAAACCCTGGCCCGGGACTGCATTGTTATTCACTGCCGCATTATTTCCGTTAGTATTAGTAACAGTCTGTGCATCAGGAGTGCTATTCTGCGCGTTAAGAGGCATTGATGTTAAAACAGATAAAATAAAGAGAACGGAAAAAATAAAAAACTGCATAAAAAATGCTAAACCTGCTTTTTTTTCCGTCCGATAAGATATTGAAGTATTATGTCTCATATTCATCCAGTTTAAAAAAAATTTATATGGCACTGATTATTAAAGCTAAAGTTCCGATTCTACTTGTTTACTGATTTAAATCTTTCGTCCTGGCTTACTATGTCAGTTACCCGCACACCGAAGTTCTCATCGATTACAACAACCTCACCGCGGGCAATAAGCTTGCCGTTTACCAGGAGGTCAACGGGTTCACCTGCGAGTTTATCAAGTTCAATAATTGAACCCTCACCAAGGCCGAGTATATCTTTTACGAGTTTTGTAGTCCTTCCCAGCTCGACAGTCATGGTCATCTCAACATCAAGAAGAAGAGCTATATCACCATAACCGCCGGATGTAATACTTTCACCCATCTGAGGAAACCTGACAGAACTGATCTGTGTCTGAGGCCCCTGATGCTGATACTGGGACTGAGACTGCTGCTGAGACTGCGCTCCTCCTCCACCCATTCCGAGAGAGGAAGCTATATTCGCATCCATAATATGATAAAGCTTGGAGTTCATAACTCCATCTATAATTATATCATAGGTGATTTTTACAAGATCGCCCGGAGGAAGCTGAAGATCCCCCTGATTCTGTGCTATTGAAACTGTTGCAGGGGTAGTATTTACTCCTCCCCCTATCTTGTTACTGAACTGTGTCGCCATTGAGGATATAAACTGGTTTGTAAACTCCTGAATGGTACTCTGGTGAGCATCGGTTATGTCAGCAGGGACAGATCCTGTTTCATCACCCATCATAAGAGATGAGATTATACCGGCATCCCTGAAATTAAAAATAATCAGGTTCACTCCGTTAAGTGCTCCGGAATAACTCATTGAAATCTGAACGTATTTCCCCCTGAAGTCATTACGTACAGCATCCTGGGATTTTGCCTCAACCACAGGATTGGACAGAACAAGATTTTTCCCTCCAAGATATCCGCTAAGAGATGGAGCAACCAGTGAAATCGCCGAATTAACAAGATTTCTAAGATTGGACTGTTCCCCTGATGAAAAAGAAGCGCCGCCCCTCTGCCCGGGTGAATCAAACATCCCCGCCGGCTCAGGACCTGTTGTTATATCATCTGCTCCCTGTAACAGGGCATCAATTTCGTCTTGTGATAAAGAGCCGTCGCCCATATTTCCTCCTCCGGAGTGAACAATTCAAGATTTTACTGAAAGAACTTAATTTACAACAAACTCTTTAAAGTAAATTTCTTTAATCTTTCCATTAATAAGCCTTATATTGATATGAGCTTTAATCTCTTCAGCGAGTGTAATCGCGCCGCTGACCGAATTAAGCTCTTCATATGTCTTTCCCTGAAGCAGTATATTAACTATATGCTGAATTTCATCTTTTCTATTCACAAGCTCATTATTAAGAATCGGGTCCATGGAATAAGCCAGAGATATCGTCATCTTTATAAAATGAGGTTCAGCATCTGCTGTGGTTTTTGTAAACACAGGCAGCTCATATGTAGCAAGAGGTTCAGGGGGAGGAGCTGCAATTATATCCTGACTTTTCTGATACTTGCTCTCCTGCACGCTTTTAGAAACTAAAAACGAAATCCCGACCATCAGGACGATAATAATTATACCGCCCGCCACATATAGAAGAATCTTAACTATCTTCGAAGTTGCGGTACTCCCCGAGGGTTCCTGACTTTTCCCCTCTTCCTCAACTATATCTCTTTCGTCATCACCCATAAACTTCCACCATTATTCTATTTATATAACAGCCTTAAAGACTAAAGCACTAAAGCCCGATCAATAGACATGGGTATAAATCATGCGACATAATATCAAACATTGATACAACATGTCAATTAATTTATTCATTTTATTTAAAACATCCGTTTTATCAAATATACCTAAAATGATGAAACAAACTTCCATTTTAAATTCCCATAGCACAGTAATTCCTTTATATTTTCGGCAGTAAACCGGTTAACAAGAACTTAAATTTCCGCCGAATTCAATAATTTTACCATATAAAATGGATTTTACTTAATAAAAGTGAAAATCCTGCTAGCGGAAGCTCTGGTAGATCTCTTTTTTATATTCCACCGTGAGCTTGATAACCTCTTCCGCGCTTTCCTTCACTACATATTTTTTACCATTTGTCAGAGTGATCACTGTATTCGGTGTTGTATCTATCACCTCTATATGATTTGCGTTCAGAACAAACTCTTCCCCATTCAGTTTATGAAGATGAATCATTGCGCTCCCCCTTTATCACTATTATTAAATATAGAAAGATAATCTTCAAGATCAATCTTATGAACAGTCCCGGCTGAACATCCCGGCCTGCTGCAGTCAGCAACAGGGTACGGTGCACTCCGGAAAAGCTTTTCAAGCCATAACCTCGCAGCCAGAAACTGGTTGTTTGTATAAAACAGCTCCCCCTCTCTTCTTATCTCATAATCTCTGGCAGATCTTCCCCTCTTCATGTCAATCGAAGCAGGAGGATTTAACCTTCCGGAAAGAAAAAAATTTTTCTCTGCAGGTGCGGCTCCGGATGCATAAAACCTGTCAAAAAATGCCATATCATTCCCCACAAGAAGCAGTGAAGCAATACCGCAGCCGAGAACCATTGATACCGCCTGGGTTGTTACAATACTTCCCGTAGCTACAGCACCAAGGCCTTCACCGGCCTCTGCCCACAGTGCATCATAAATTTCTCCGTCAACCATCCAGTTAAAAAAGCTGATTTTCCCGTTCCACTTCCTGATATTTGAGTATGATGAACAGCTGAATGAAAGTAAATGCATATTCCCGGTGCTGATTCCAGAAAAAAAATCAGAGGGAGTGGTTTCGCAGGTGATAACATATTGGGGCATGATGCCATGACAGTAAAGAGGTTTAAGCGCCATATCTGAAGCAACAAAAAGTATATCATCCATCAGGCGCAGTTTTTTGAGATTTTCATAACAATTGTCGAGCGATGGGCCTGAACCTATTACCAGAACATGTTTACCTGCGAAATTCTCCACAACAGGCCTTAATCCGCCGCATTTACGGATAAGAGGAATATTCTTTGCCAGATTATTTTTAAAAGCACGGCTCCGCTCAGCGAGCATACCTTCGTTAAGTTTTGAAAATATTTCTTCCTGATTTATCATTAAGCACCGGAAACTTTTTTGATTTTTTCAGCAAACATTGTGTTATCAGACAGATTTCTACAGGATAACAGATAATAATAACCACTCATCGGAGAGTATATGCAAGCACTTTATTTTTTGTCAGTATGATGGCGTATTCCGGATGGATTACCGAGAGCCGGGTGAGAGATTATAAAGTTTTTCGTGCCGGATAAATTTTCTTTTCACTCCCCCTGGCCCACTCCTGACAGAAACGGATGAACTGATTTCGGTAAAGAACGGCCCGTCAATGGCGGAGAATAATATAACAGCCTGAAATATCTACGACCTTAAAAGATTAGATACATACTTTACTATTTTTGTATAATCAAGATCTATCGGATCGAACTCTTCGATAAGGCCGATAAAGAATACTACCGCCTGTATTATTCTTGCGGCAGTCTTGTCATCAAGCCCGTCTGTATTATTTTCACCTTTCGTATTCTCTTTGATAATGTTTTCATAGAAAAGACGATGATTCCCGAAAAACTTGTTCATCATTAAACGGAGAGTTTCATTTTCAAATGAATAAAGTATAATATTTATCAGTATTATTATATTTGCCCTATCAAGGACAAAACTTTCAACACCAAGAAGAGATGATATCGGAGCCATCTCCTCCGATTTGAGATCTATCTTCAGGATCCGCCTGTGATTATAGTCGAGTTCAGAGTACATATCATTAATCAGTTCAATGTATATATCATCTTTTGTCGGAAAATAATGGAGAACTCCGCCTTTTGAATATCCGGCTTCATCAGCGATCTCCTGAATGGAAATCTGTGAGTAAACATGCTTCTGAAGAAGCACCTTAAGCGCTGATGTAATTCTTTTCCTTCTTCCTTTTACTTTATCTTCTTTTAAATTTTCCAAACTGCTACCCGTATCTTCTTTTTCACAATAAAGAATCAGACTCTCTTTGATGCAATAAAAAAACGGATATTATCACTAAAAAAAACATATACACCTTCAAAAACTGGACATAAAACCAGTATCAGCCCTTAAGTTTTCTCTTAATAAATGAATTCCTTGACAAATAACCTGCCCGACAGGCAAAGATTATAGAGTAATTTAATAAATACCGGTCAACATTTAAATGAATAAAACATTTATCAGCAACTCCGCCGAGGATACATTTTCTTTCGCAAGGGAATTCATAAAAAAAATTTCAGGAAAAACAGTAATCGCACTGAGAGGTGATCTCGGATCAGGTAAAACCATCTTCACAAAAGGTATTGCGGATGGTCTTGGAATAAAAGAAGATATAACCAGCCCGACATTCAGCCTGATGGAAACTTATGAAGCTGATATCCCGCTCCATCATTTTGACCTTTACAGAATCGAAAACATAAATGAATTTGCAAATCTGAGGTTTGAGGAATACTGGGAGAGTGAAGGTATATCAGTAATTGAATGGCCTGAAAAAGCAGAAGGCCTGCTGCCGGAAAAAAGAATTGATATTACTATTGAATATATTGATGAAAACAGGAGAAAAATAAACGTTGAATATACTGGTTATTGATACTTCCACAGAAATAGAACTCCTCGCTCTGTCAGTTAATGGAAAAATTTTTCAATACTGTGAAAATGCGGGGATGTCACACTCTGTGACAATGTTTCAGAATCTTTCTTCAATACTGTCACAGGCATCTATCAGAATAAACGACATTGATTTAATCGGAGTCGGTATCGGCCCCGGGTCATTCACCGGAATCAGAATCGCGGTCAGTACTGCGAGAATGTTTGCCCAGATAATGGCAGTACCGCTGGTCGGGCTTAAAAGTCAGGAGATTTATGCGGCATCAGCCGGTTCGGATGGCGAAAAAACAGTTCTGGCAGCCTTTGATGCGAAAAAATCAAAGATTTTCGGCGGAGTTTATCAGGTCAAAGATTCATTAACAAATGAAATAATTGAACCTGGTGATTTTCTCATGAAGGACCTGCTGAATTTAATCAAAAATCCGGGTGAAATAATCTGCGTTGGTGATGGATGCGGAAAATATATTGATATAATTG
Source organism: Spirochaetota bacterium (assembly GCA_035403545.1). GTDB lineage: Bacteria > Spirochaetota > UBA4802 > UBA4802 > UBA5550 > WRGT01. The sequence continues at coordinate 4,833 of DAONFJ010000048.1, read as the reverse complement.
AAGAATCATCTCAAAAAAACGGGATATCATATAAGTATATTGAAAATTTTATGCCGGACGGGAAGGCTGCGGCTGAACTTGCACTGCGTAAATATAAAGAGTCTCCTGAAATATTTATGGATTTTAACAATACAACCCCTTTTTACACAAGAAAATCAGATGCGGAAATTTTAAAGTACAACAGATAGCAGGATTTAGAAGTGTTTCGGGGTGCAATAAATAAAAACAGCTTCATTAATGAAAAGTAAAGCAGCTTGTTTTATTTTCTGTTTTTCATACTCTTAATAAGTTTTGATTTATAATCAGCTTCCATGGGCTTGAGTACATCATAAAATCGTTTCATTTCATCTTTTCTGGAAGAGTTTCCCTCGAAGTCAACTCCAAGATACAGATTCCCATCATGGTCTGTCGATGTGGTTTTTATATCTCCATAAATTGTCATAGGTGCCTGAAGTTTAAATACTATATCAAAAATAAATCCTTTCGACTTCTGAATGTACTTCTTAAGATCGGTATCAGTGATCCGAAGCTTTGCGCCGCCTCTGCTTATATCAATGATCTGCTGGTGAACTGATACAAGAAGTGTATTTGCGTCTCTGATTCTATCAACAAGCTTAAAAGACATATCTTTAAGATCAATAACCTTATCTATACCCAGTATTTCGCTCTTTGAGATAGCCTGTATGTATGCGAAAGGGATAGATTTTTCATCTTCGGTAAGGTATATGAGAGGTACAATTATAATCGATTTAAACCCTTTCTCGACATTTCTTTTAATCAAAGTATCGAGTTCATGCCCGTAAATCTGTGCTATATCTACAAAATCCTCCGTCATGGCATTATAAGACTCAGGATCATTGACGTCAGAGATAAAAAGGGTCTTACCTGTATTCTTTATGTTCTTAAGTACCGCATCTCTTGTATCAGTTGTAAGCACATCTACCTTAAACTGATCGGTGAACCTGGTATTAACGGATTGGAACTGATCGAGTACAACTTTAATGCTTGTAGGTATACTGAACCGGCTTACATCTATCGTGTGTTTTGATACCCTGAAGTTTGTAGCAACGGCATCACCCTTACTGACTTTAAAACGGAGATCTCTTCTCCCTTCCATTGCCCGGCGTGCGCTTACTATCTTGCATTTAAAGTATCCGGGGCCAAGTTCATCGACTACATTGAGATCAATTTCAATATATTTATCGGATAACCCGTATATAGTCAGATTTTTATCCGTCTTATAATTAGGATCAGTGACGATCATAAGAGTTTTATCGGGATTATATTCATTTACCATCGCTTCATGCTTATCAATGTCATACTTAATATAAAGTTTCCGTGTTGAGAACTGTTCCTTAAGTATGTTTATCACATCATCGATGGTCTGAAACGTGTTGAAGTCTCTGTTTTTTCTCTGTTCTACCTTAAGCAACTCACTACCCCAATATACAGATATAGTTACTAATCACTTTTAATATCGGACTACTCTTTATTTTTCAATAATAAATTCGGGATAACATAAAAAAAGAGGGAGAATTCCCTCTTTTTTTATCAAAATAAAAAAAATAAGATTACTTCTTGGCTTTAGCTTTTGGTTTTGCTTTAGCTTTTGCTTTTGGTTTTGCTTTAGCTTTTGCTTCTGCTTCTTTTTTCTTCTCAACAACTAACTCACTCTTAAGTTTAGCTATTGCAGCAGTTTCGACTTTCACTTCCTTCTGAAGTTTAGTCACTTTTTCTGTCTTACGCTTGATGGTATTCTCGAGTTGCTTTGCACTTGCCATAAAATTACACCTCAAATTTTTTTTTTATAATTCAAAATTTACTTAATGATACATACAACTATTATTAATGCAAGTAAAAAATAAAAAAATCGTATAACAGCATCAATAATCTCACATAAACTATCGGTACAACAAACTTCGGGCTTTAATATTTTTTAGTAAACGCTCGATTTCCGGTGTAAAAAGTATGGCGCAGCACACTCTCCACCTGTCTGAGGCCGACCGATAGCGTATTACAGAGGTTTATCACCGGTTGTTGGGCTCCAACTTGTGACAACAGCTCATAAACTGACAATAAAATCCTAAACAGCCACTCCATGGTGCTGATGTTTTCATAACTATCACCGGTTTTTGACCTCCGACTGTTGATAACGGCCAATAAACTAACAATAAAATGCGCAACAACCACGGCATGGTGCCGATGCTTTCATAATTATCCCCGGTTGCCGGGCTCCAACCGGTGATTACAGCCCATAAACTGATTTTAAAACAGGCAACAACCGCTTACTTAAGCTTTTGTTTCATAAATATCACCAACTTCTGAGCTCCAACTTGTGACAACAGCCATAAACTAACAATAAAATGCGAAATAACCACTCCATGGTGCTGATGTTTTCATAATTACCCCTGATTTTAAGCTGTTTTTTCGAAAAAATATATTATATTAATGTATTGACTGGAAGTGTGTGCTATTTTTTTCTGAAAGTAGCTTAAAAAACCGGCCAAACAGCGCCGAACATGACCCCGGAGGAGTACCAATGTCAGCAAAACTACCTGTTGTATCAATCGTCGGAAGGCAGAATGTGGGTAAATCAACCCTCTTCAACACTCTGATTAAAGATAAAAAATCTATAGTAGACTCATTCCCCGGCCTCACCAGAGATGTAATATCAAGAAATATGGTACACGAAGGTGTGAGCTTTATACTTTCCGATACTCCCGGGCTTGACCTTTCCTCGGCATCTGAGCTTTCAGACAACATAATTGAAGGCGCAAGAAAGCATCTGGAGAAAACAGATGTCATTCTTTTCCTTATGGAGTATCCCGCACCCGGCCCGTTTGACTATGACCTGGCCGATATTGTAAGAAAAATGTCAAAACCGACGATAATTGCGGTAAATAAAATGGATAGCGGTGACCAATTGGAGGTTATGACCAACTTTTACGAGATGGGAATGACCGAGGTCATACCTGTTTCCGCAGCCCGAAGGTTCAATATAGACCTGCTGCTTAATAATATTGTGCGGCTTCTCCCTTCACAGAAGACTTCGGTGCAGGAGCCGGACCTCAAAATTGCAATTGTCGGACGACCGAACTCGGGTAAATCGACACTTTTGAACGCGTTTATGGGCTTTGAACGTTCTGTTGTCTCCGATATTCCGGGTACAACCAGAGATTCTGTCGATGACATGTTCTCTTACTATAGTAAAAACATACAGATAATTGACACTGCAGGTATAAGAAAAAAAAGTAAAATCACCGAAGACATCGAATACTACTCGTTTACCCGCACAGTGGAGTCAATACACCGGTGTGATGTGGTTATACATCTTATCGACGCCACCATGGGCCTTACGGAAAATGATAAAAAGATATCAGATGAGATTTTAAAGGCAAAAAAACCTATAATTATAGCAGTCAACAAGTGGGATGCGGTAGAAAAAGATCACAAAACTTTTGACGTTTTCAAAGAGAAACTTATTTTTAAATTCTATAAAGCCAGCGACTTCCCTATAATTTCAATCTCCGCAAAAGAAAAACAGAGAATAAACAAACTTATTGAAAGCGCAATACTGCTTAAAGAGAGAGCGAACAAGCGTATTGACACTCCGACTCTTAATAAAGTAATGGCAAACATTAAAAGTTTCGGGAAAATTCCCCAGCTTGGCGAAAAAATCAAAGTATATTACGCCGTACAGATAGATACAATACCGCCTCAGTTCAAATTTTTTGTTAATAATGCTGATTTTTTCAAAAAAGATGTAATAAGATATTTCGAAAAGGAACTCCAGAAGGCTTTTGATCTTGAAGGATTGCCGATTATAATTCACATAGAGGGAAAAAAGAAGCGGGAAAAGCCGAGAAGGTAATCAGATTCTGACTCTTCCTTCTATTGATTTGGCTAATGTCGCATTGTCGACATACTCAAGATCGCATCCGACCGGTAAACCGTGAGCTATGCGGGTTACTTTAATACCGAGAGGTGAAATCAGAGACGCAAGATAGAGCGTAGTGGCATCACCCTCAATTGTGGGGCTTAATGCCATTATTACCTCATCAAGTTCCCTTATTCCGCATTTTTTAACCAGTGTACTGATATTAAGATCTTCCGGGCCAATGCCGTCCAGAGGTGAAATAAGCCCTGAGAGGACGTGATAAAGGCCTCTGAACTCCCCTGAGGCTTCAATATTCAGCACATCCCTTGCTCCCTCTACAACACAGATGGTTCCGCGGTCCCTTCCGGTATCTGAACATAACGAACAGATCTCCATATCGGAGATACCTCCGCACTCAACGCATGTTCTGATATTATTTTTCAGATCAATCATTGACGCGGCAATGTTCTCAACCTCCGGCTTTCCCATTTTCAGAAGGTGAAAGGCGATTCTTGAAGCGCTTTTGTTCCCTATTCCCGGGAGTTTTGAGAGTTCTCTTGTTACTCTGTCGAGGTATACTGATGGTGTGGTCAAATCATCTCACCTTTAATTTTCTGGCTATTTAAACATTCCGCCAAGGTCCATTCCTCCGGCGATAGCTTTCATCTCCGCTGCGGCAAAATCCCTGGCTTTATTCACAGCATCGTTAACTGCGGAATAAACCATTTTCTCCACTTTTTTAACATCGCCGGATTTAATGAGGCTTTCATCTATAGTTATATCAAGAAGGCTGAATTCACCGTTTACGACAGCTTTGACGCTTTTATCAGAGCTCTCCCCTTCGATTCTTGCCTTCTGAATCTTTTTCTGGATATTTTTCATCTCTTTCTGCATTTTCATTAGCTGGCCGATATCGCCGAGTCCCTTTAACATACATCATCTCCTTTTTTTATTAT
>DAONFJ010000047.1:0-28399 GCA_035403545.1 Spirochaetota bacterium | reverse complement strand
CTTAAAAAAATAAATCCTGATGTAAAAGCCATTGTCAGCAGCGGTTATTCAGACAATCCTGTAATGGCTAATTATAAAGAGTACGGATTTACCGGCGTCCTGACTAAACCTTACGCTATCGAAGATGTCATCAAAGCACTTGAAAAGACAGATTAATAAACTATTGATGATATTTTTTCACTGCTGCCCGTCAACTCTTCACAGTAAACATTAAAAGGATAAACTTTGCACATGACATTACAGGCATTCTAAAAATGCGTCCGAAACAAAAGGCTTAAGCCCCTTGTTATATCGAAGTTAACTTATTTTACCTAAAAAATCTTGACAACATTCTCAAAAGAAACTCACTTTAATTCTATATACCCATTTGCAAAAAATGTATGCAGCTTGATCGAGAGCAGAGTAACCGGTTTTTAACCTGGAACAGGGGAGCAGGCTTCCGGAGAATCCCCGCAGCATTGTACAGCCAGTATTGAGCCTTTCAAAATAAACTTTTAAAGCAGGGCTCCTGAGATTATAGAAATAATAAATTTTAAGAGGATTATATGAAAATACCTTTGAGAAGTGAAACAACAACAACCGGCCGGCGAATGGCAGGAGCAAGAAGCTTATGGCGTGCGAACGGAATGAAAGAGGAGCAGTTTGGAAAACCTATTATCGCCATTGTAAATTCATTCACAGAACTTGTTCCGGGCCATGTGCATCTGAATGAAGTAGGAAGATTTATAAAAAAAATAATAGAAGAACAGGGATGCTTTGCTCCCGAATTTAATACAATAGCCATTGATGATGGAATTGCGATGGGACATGACGGGATGCTTTATTCTCTTCCTTCAAGAGAAATAATCGCGGACAGCGTTGAGTACATGTGCAATGCCCACATGGTAGATGCAATGATATGCATACCTAATTGCGATAAAATTATTCCCGGGATGCTCATGGGGGCGATGAGACTGAATATCCCGACAATTTTTCTATCAGGCGGGCCGATGGAAGCAGGTGTGCAGGATGGAAAAAAATATGACCTTATTGATTCTATGGTTATGAGTGCAGATCCCTCTGTTTCTGATGAATTTATTACAAAGCTGGAACAGTCTGCGTGCCCTACCTGCGGTTCATGTTCAGGGATGTTTACTGCCAATTCAATGAACTGCCTTACAGAAGCTATCGGGATGGCCCTTCCCGGAAACGGTTCCGTGGTAGCAACGCACGCGAATAGAAGAAAGATGGCTGAACGCGCATCAAAACGTATAGTTGAAATGACAAAAGAATATTATGAAAAAGGGAATAAATCTGTATTACCCAGATCTATTGCTTCAAAAGAATCATTCATAAACGCCATGTCTCTTGACATTGCCATGGGCGGATCTACAAATACGATTCTCCATTTACTGGCAGTAGCAGATGCGGCGGAAGTCGATTTCACTATGAATGACATAGATAAGCTCTCACGCAAAATACCTAATCTCTGCAAAGTAGCTCCAAGCTCACCATACCACATGGAGGATGTTAACAGGGCCGGAGGAATAATGTCAATAATGGGAGAGCTTGATCGTGCAGGATTGTTAAACACATCAGTTCCGAGAGCGGATTCACCATCACTAAAAATCACCCTCGATCAGTACGATATTATGCGGGAGACAGTTATTCCGGATGCGGTCGCGTTATATAAAAGCGCACCCGGTAGAATCGGCAGAAACCTTAAATTCGGCTCACAGGATAAAACCTACGATGAACTAGATAAAAACAGGGAAACCGGCTGTATAAGAGATCTCAAACATTGTTATAATGTCGAGGGGGGCCTTGCAGTTCTTTCCGGAAATATTGCACAGAATGGATGCATAGTGAAAACGGCCGGAGTAGATCCTTCTGTTTACAAATTTAAAGGCCCTGCTAAAGTTTACTTCTCCGAAGGTGCGGCATGCGACGCAATACTAGGTGGAAAAATTAAGGCTGGGGATGTTGTTGTTATCCGTTATGAAGGACCGAAAGGGGGGCCGGGTATGCAGGAGATGCTCTACCCTACTTCATACATAAAATCAATGCACCTTGGTAAAGAATGTGCTTTAATAACTGATGGAAGATTTTCCGGAGGAACAGCCGGATTATCTATTGGTCACATTTCACCCGAAGCTGCTGCCGGAGGCAATATAGCATTGATCAAAGATGGAGATATAATTGAAATCGATATCCCTGAAAGAAAAATAAATGTACTGGTAGATGAAAAAGAATTAACAAAAAGAAGGGAAGAAGAAAAAGCAAAAGGAAAAGAAGCGTTTAAACCACGCGGAAGAGACAGAAAAATTTCCAAAGCGCTTCAGATTTATTCATTTCTGGCATCATCAGCGGATAAAGGCGCTGTAAGAAAGCTTCCGGAAAATATTTAATTCAATAAAATTCTGATTCAACATAAAAAACCGGAATCATCAGATTCCGGTTTTTTATTATTTTTATTATAATTACAATTTACGGCCACGGTTCCCAGTCGCCCCAGTTGTCAAAGTATTCCTTAAGTGCCGGTATTCTTTCTATATTGTTATAAACAAAAAATTTCGCTTTCTGTACAATATCCTGTTCTTTTTCAATAGTAATATCACCCTGGAGGACTCGCGTTCTCAGAAAAATAAAATAAGTATCCAGAACATCATGTATACAGTAATTGTTTATCTCCTGAACTTCTCCCTTCAGAAACATCTCATAAACCTGGTCACCTTTTGTGGACATTTTACCCGGTTTACCGAGAACTTTAGCAAGAAGATTCAATCCGCCATTCATCCTGATAGCGTTATAATTAGACATGAAATCCTGCAGATCAATATGTTTTGTGCTGTAACGGTTTCGTCCGGCCCACTTATCTTTAAAATGTCTTTTTACAGAATAACCATATCTGAAAGCCATTAACTCAAGCAACGGAATATCAAATCCCCTGCCGTTAAATGTAACCAGAGATGCATGATTATAAAGATTCTCAACCCCATGCCAGAATAATCTGACAATTTCAGAAGGCCTGAACGCAGGCTTGTCCAGGGTTACAATATCAATAAGTGAGAAATCTTCAGCCACTTTAGCAATACAGACTGCTATCGGATATTGAAACGTGACGGGGATAAAATCAGTAGTGCCGTTAGAACCTTCCAGAATTTCCTCCTGGTATTTTCTCACGGCACTTGCTTCATCAAAACTTTCTTCCGGATATTTAACTTTTTTTATCAGTCTGGCATCGGGAACAGATTCCACATCAAATACAAGGTATTTGACATCTTCATTTTTAACTGTCAATTATCTACTTATCCTTTGCCTTTTCGTCAAGTTTTGTTAAAAGATCTTTAATAAATGGATCTGTTTCTGTCTCTTTAGCCTTACGCAATACAGGTTCGGATTTTTCGCGTTTATTAAATCTCATTACCGAAAGAACCGCGGCATATCTTACTGATGAATTTTTATCAGTGAGGATAGTGTTGTGTAATGAATCAAGAGTATCCTCCTCTCCAATATAACCAAGCGCCATAACAGCATGAAGCCTGACCATATCCCTTGCATCTGAAAGAAGAGCAACAAGTTTCTTTGCTGCATTTTCCTCTTCTTTTTCTCCAACCCAGTCAGCTGCCTGAATTATAGTCTTTTCATCTTTTGCCGGATCAAGATCTGCTATATATTTGTCTGCATCCGCCGCGAAAACTATTGATGATATTGATAGAATGATTAATACAATAAAAAGTCTCTTTTTCATAAATTTCTCCATCCTTATATATTGCTTGTTCTAATATAATGTTACTAAATAACATATTCCATGTCAATACTTTTATCGGCATATAACCGCTATACAAAACAGGCATAAATATAAATGTCCCGAGAAAACGGTTAACTTTATAGAATTACATTATTCATGCATGGGTGTCATGAGATGCTCAAGATCATCACTACAGGTTTCATCGTTAGTGATACGCCGCCTTCATAAATATGAATCATATTCCGCCACACACTCTTTGATTAAAGCTCTTCTAGACGGGAAGTGATGATAAAAATCCGCTTTTGCTGCATCCGGTTTTTATGAATTCAATTTCTTTAAAATCACTCCCCTGACCCTGTTATACAATTCAATATCATTCAGATTTATAGCAGCTTCAATTGATTTCAGTGCCCCGTGCATCTCACCATGGCGATAATAGTATTTTGCGATATTGTAATGAAGAAGATGAAAATCCGGATCAAGTTTAATCGCTTTTTTTAAAACGATTACCGCATCATGGTAATCTCCCCGTTTTGCATAAACTGCGGCAAGATCAATATACGCGTATATGAAATATTTATTTAATTCAATGACATGCTTAAAACATGATATAGCTTTCTCCCACTCTCTCTCCACGCGCCACTGGCAAGCCATATCATAATAATCATCTGCTTCAATATAATCGAGCTTACCCATGCGGACATAACCCCTGACATAAAAATTTACACAGACTGCACATTTTCACGAATGTAAATCTTTTAATGGAATTGACAGATATATAATAATTTTTTAAATTTACTACCGGCAATTATTCAAAACAATTCTTTTTTGTACTACAAAAATTCAATTAAAATAAATACCAAGTATAATATACATGAAAAAAGAAATTAAAATACGAAATTTTAACTCTGCCGATAAAACGGCTGTTATCGATTTATGGAATTTGTGCGGATTAGTTGTGCCATCTAATGATCCGGAAAAAGATATCGAACTAAAAATTAAATTTCAGCCGGAACTCTTTTTTGTCGCGGAGTCTAAAGGAAAAATAATCGGTTCTGTTATGACCGGTTATGATGGGCACAGAGGGTGGCTCAACTATCTCGGTGTACACCCGGAGCATAGAGGAACCGGATGCGGCAGATTGCTTATAGAATTTTCCATAGAAAAACTCAAAGAACTCAACTGCCAAAAAATAAACCTCCAGGTAAGGAACAGCAATACCGGAGTAATTAATTTTTATAAAAAACTCGGTTTCATTGATCATGATGTAACAAGTCTGCAGTTAAAACTGTAACCTTAAGTTGAAAAGTCATAATTTCTGCGTCCCTCCTCACCTTTAACAATAAACGAGTAACTTAGTATTTTCGTCCGGCTTCGGCTGTACGGCAGACGGGCATTCCGGAAAGCTCACTGATTAGCTGTCGAACTGATTGCACAAATCATGCAGAAATTAATGTAACAGAAAAAAATTGCATTAATTCAATCATAAAAATCTCCCATTCCCTCCAAACCGGCATGAAAAGACTTTTACAGGGGTCTCAACTGATTTTCAGAGCAGAATCTGCATCTGCCTAAAAAAAGGTTTACAATGATAAATGATATATAATTATTGATTAAATTAATTTTCAGGAATTGAAAAATGAGCGATAAATTCAGCGTAGACGATGCGGAAGAGGAAGACTTTTCCAAGCTTTTTGAAAAGTCACTAAAGGTACGGGATGACTTTTCTGTAGGGGACAGGATTGAAGGAACACTGGTTCATATAGGTGCAGAGAATGCATTTCTCGACATAAACGGTAAAAGTGAAGCACTTATTGATACAATTGAACTAAAAGATAAAAACGGCAACCTCCGGTATAAAAAAGGGGATGTAATTACAGTTTATATCGTCTCCATCAAAAGAGGCGAAATCAAGGCAGGACTAAAAATCGGTTCAGGCGAAATTACTCCGGAACTGCTCTTAACAGCATTTCAGAACAATATGCCGATAGAAGGCCTTGTTTCTGCCGAAGTTAAGGGCGGATATAATGTCACTATTTCCGGATATAGGTGTTTCTGCCCCTACTCCCAGATCGATATAAAAGCATCTGATGACAAATCCAAATATTTAAACAAAAGTTTTGTTTTTAAAATAATTGAGTTTAAGGAAAACGGAAAGAATATAATTCTTTCAAGAAGGGTTCTCCTCGATGAAGCAAAAAAAGAAAAGGAAGCCAATCTTAAAAATAATCTGAAGACCGGTGAAACAGTTACAGGAACCATAGCATCAAAACATGATTTCGGAATGTTTGTAAGCCTTGATGGAATTGAAGGAATGATCCCTAAATCAGAGATTTCATGGAGCAGGTCAGCGGACTTATCCATTTTTAAAGAAGGCGATGAAGTTAAAGCGAAGATAATAGGCATTGACTGGGACAAAAACAAAATAACATTAAGCCTTAAACAGCTGATGGATGAGCCATGGACCAACATTAAAAATTACAGCGAAAACCAGGTACTGACCTGTAAAGTTGTAAATTTAATCCCGCAGGGCGCCTTTGTTGAAATCGAACCGGGGATTGAAGGATTCATTCATGTCTCTAAAATGAGCCACACAAAAAGAATTAACAAAGCAGAGGATGTACTCAAGAGAAATGACATTGTAAATGCCATGATCGTATCGATAGATCGTGAAAATAAAAAAATATCTATGCAGCTCATGACAGGCGAGGCAGATCCATGGCAGACTCCAGCTGAAAGCATGATAAATGAAACCCACAAAGGAATAATAGAAAATGTAAATAATGCCGGAGTAAATTTGAGGCTTGAAAACGGCATGCTCGGTTTCGTCCCTAAAAATGAACTTTCATCATCTAATGATATACAAAAAAATTACACTGCCGGAAAAGAACTGACAGTAACTGTAAAAGATATTCAGAGCTCAACCAGAAAGTTAATATTAAGTGAAACCGGTGCAAGAAAAAAAGAAGAGTTGAGCGACTATAATTCATTTCTGAAAAACAGTAATGAAGCATCATCTTCAAGTCTGGGAAATCTTCTGAAAGATAAATTTGATAATATTAAAAAACAAGTTAAAGACAAATGATTAAACTTACTAATGGCTTCGAGGTAAAATACACGGAAGATTTTGATAAATTTTTTCAGAATCTTCTTGAAGCTATAATCTATGAATCTAAGCAATCTTCATTACTGAAAAAATCCAACCCTGAAGAAACAAAAACTGAAAAAGATTTATTTCTTCAGGAGATCATGGATAATTGTATATATGTAACACACCAGCTATTCACGCTTTACAAAAGCAACGAGAAGTTCACAAAATTTATCATAACAGGATTTATCTTCAACAGTATTATTCTGTCACTGTCAAATTTCAGCGATATTGTGGATCCGAAAAAACCCGGTGATGACGGGATTGATACGCTCCATTAAATTTATAGGAGAGAGAGCAGTTCTGATAATTTATCAGTATTGATTTTTGATACTTTTTTTAGCTGATCAGCACAATCCGATTTTTTATCTATATCTATTTTTAAAGTCACAGATCTTCTATCAAAATATTCCGGGAATTCTATTGTTAAACCGACACCTGATAACTCATTAATTATATTGTCTGATTTTAATTTTAATTTAGAATACTCGGGGTATCTTATACGGTAGATGCTGTCATATAAAGTTTTATCATCACTGAATGAAACCGTTTCAATTACTGAAATATTCTCACCGCGTCTGTAGATATCGTATAAATGGTCAACAATCATTCTGAAGATATTAACTCTCACCTGCGTATCTTTCAGCCAGTTATCAATCACAGCAATCCAGTCTAACGGTAGGAGCGAGATATCTTTTATTATTTTGAAACTAATATCCTTTTCATCAATATAACCGGTTAAAGTATCCGGAAAATTCATGATTTTATTTAAGTATGCTTCGTTTTCAATAAGCTCTGATGCCAGTTTCAAGACTTTCGTGCAGAATTCTTTTCTCACTGGTTCACTCAGGTTAAAAGATGAATTAAGCAGAGACAGAGTTTTAATTTTACCGAATGGCCCTAATTCATTTCTGTATGTTTTTAATGAGACATGATTCATAAATACTTCAGCGTCCGGCCGGTCCAGAACAAAACACTTCAAATTCGTTATACCGGCTTCACGCAATATTTTTAATCTGTTATGGCAGGTAAGAATACCATATCCGTTATCATTTTTAAAGATATAAGGAACTTCAAGCATACCGGACTGTTTCAGCGAAACAGGCAGTGTGCTCTGAAAATTTTTTTTACTTACTTTAAATAATTCGTCCTCTGATATATCTGCGGCATTCACTTCAGTAATTGAGGTGTTATTAATAATCATAATTCTACAATAATCCTTTTAAGTATGCTGATAACGCTTCCGGGAAAACCACTTTAACCTTTTCCAGACTTTTAAGAGCGCTTTCACCTGCGGGTGAAAGCGGTGAAGTGGTGATAAAATATCCCTGCTTTGCCTTTACATCATTTATTGCCTGCGCAAAATTTCTGAGAGGAATCTCTCCGATATTTGCACCCTTCCATCGTCTTACCCATACAAGAGTTTTTATTTTCCCTTCTTTCTGAGTAGTCATAAAATCAACTCCATCCGACTCGCGGTATGTTGTCATTATTTCATCTACAACAAGCCCCAGCTTTTCACATAATCTATATGATATACTTCTGAAACTTTCAGAATCAAGTTTATACATTTCTTCAATACTTGCTGCTGACTCTTTGGGAGTATCTGAATCTTCATAAATTCTTTTTTCTCTTACTCCTGCCGGCCTTCCTGAACTTATTATACTTTGTAAATCCATCTGCTCTTCACTTTTCAAACCGCAGATATTCCATAAATAGTTGTCGGGAAAAGCTTTCTCCTTCCAGGACTCAGCTTCAAGTACTACAGGCTTATGATCATCCTGCTTTGCTCCCGGTTTTACGTCCATCTCCTTTCTCAGCCTTGTTACGAGATCAAGTACGTTCCGGAAATTTCTTTCCTTCTGATAAAGCTGATTCAGTATCTGATATGCTTCCTCTTTTCTATCATCTATCAGGTTAGCAAAACCAAAATCATAAAGCATGATTTTCAATTCCTCATCAAAATCATTCTGAATACAATACTCTTTCAGTTCATCAAAGAGTTTAATTGCCATTGCGTTTTTTTTGGTTTCGATATATAGAAATGCAAGCAGCCTTTTCGCGACGAACAGGGCATTTTCATCTTTTGATTCATCAACAATAGTCTTTACGTAGTTAACTGCAGATTTAAAATCTTTTTTTCTATATAGTGCAAATGCTATTGCAATATTAGTTATATCTGAATCCGGCTGCAATGAAAGCGCTTCCTTGAAAAGTCCTACCGATTCAGTGGCCCTCTGAGTCTGCAGAGCCGCAATACCTGCACCGAACAATACCTCAAAATTTTTCTTTTTCAGTCTTGAAAGTGTTTCAAGATTTCTATATGCAGTTTCAAATATTTCCTGCCCCAGCGACATGAAACCGACATGATAAAGAGCCTCTGCATCACTCGGATATTCTTTTAAAAGTTCATAAAACTTTTCGAATGCTTTTAGTTTATCCCCCCGCTGAAGATAAAGGTCGGCAAGAAGTTTATAAACATCCCCCTTCTCTACAAACGCATTATAACGGTTTATATCTGTAATTGCCTCAAGGTGATTTACTGCCAGATCTATCTTATCCTGGTTAAGGTAAAGGCCCGCAAGACGCCAGTGAATTGAAACTTCATATGGAAGTTTTTCAAGAACCTTTTTAAACTCAACAATAGCTTCATCAACACGGTCCTCTCCAAGAAGAATTTCCGCTTTGTTTTTAGGATTAAGTTTAGGAGCGAGATAATATAGATAAAATACTATAGCTCCCAGAATAATAATCGCTGTTATAAGTAATGGAACAAGCATAACTCTCTCATTGATAAGATATCACATCTTAATTATCATCGGCATTTTAAGCTATTAAATCAATAATTCTTTACAAACAATTAAGACGCAGTTTCGGGGGATTCATTTTTATTCAGAATAGAAAATCTGATAACGGAAGGCCATCCGTTAATTATATAACTGTTGCCGACCTTTCTTTTAAGAATAAAATCATCAGATTCCATTATAGAAGTTTCGATTGGAAGATTTATCATAATGTCTGAAGGAATAAATTTTGGAAGTCCTGTAAAATTAAATTTTATTTCGTTTTCAGAAGTTTCTGCCAGAAAAGAGATTTTACCATACCTGGTTGAAGCATCATCAATTTTAATCCGTTTCCCGGGTGCAAACCACTGTTTTTCCGGGGAAGGAAATATCTCCAGCCGTTCTGTTCTATCGAGAAATATTCTATTGCGCACAATAATCAAAATAAGAGCCGCTATTATTTTTGAATTTCCATCTCCCCATACTCCACGTTTCAAGACAGGGTCTAAAAATTCGGGGAGAGTAAAAAAATCATCTATCAGCGAAAAAAACTTCTCATAAAATGAATTAAACCTGGAATCCTTAAGTGATATTAAGTGAATTAAAATTAAGGCACTTGAGAATAAATCAACTCCGGAAAGACGGTCAAACAGCGGAAAATTTTTTTCTTCTGTGATACTTGAAAAAAATTCCTTATAATCATCCTCTTTATAACCGGAGAGAATACTGTCGGGAAATGTGATCAATGATTGAAATTCCGAAAAATTATCAAGTGAAACTGCTTTCCGCTTTTCAAGTATATTTTTTACAATTGACTGAATACGGTCAGCTTCATTTTTATATTTAACTTCATCACCGAATATGCCCATACAGCGTGAAAGATATGAAGCATTTATCATCGCAGATAGAATAATTATAAAATCAGATTCTGCAGCTCCCCTTATATACTTGTTCTTCATGGTGTTACCCGGGAGCTGACCGATGGAATGTATTTCAGTAGAAAAACTATATATATAATCGCCAAGTTTACGTATAACCGGAAAATATTCCTGAAGAAACTCAGATTCTCTTTTATGGATATAGCATTCATAAAATGAATTTAAAAGATATGAACCGCTGATAACTGATGCATAGTCAGGATTCTTAACGGTATATTTGAATTTTTCTAACATCTGATTAACAAGTTTTTCTGATTCCTGCTCAAGCCCTGCACGGTTCATCGCATAACTGAAAAAGTACAGGTTCCGAAAACCATCTATTTTTTCAGGATTGAAATCATTTGCGTTATTGTTAAAAAGCGTAATCTTTGACTGCTGAAAATATTTTGTTAAACTTTCATCAGGTATTTCCATCTTAAGACCTTCATTCAACCGCAGCTCCGAGAAGGACCGGAACTCTTTAAAAGATTTGCCAAAGTCAACCTTTTGCGGAGATAACGATCTGCTATTATCAAGTGTAATCCTCAAATTCAGAACATTATTACCCTTTTTAAGGCCGAATCCCAGCGACATAGATGCCATTCCATAACTGCATTCTACAGACCCGCTGAAGTTTCCTGCAGAACAATTAACGTCACCCGCATCCCCGGATCCTGTTACAATAGAATCAGGTTTTCTCTCAAGAACTACACTCTGTTTCCCGTTTATTTTTAAAAGATTACCCGCATTATCAAAACTGATATTATTTACTCCGCCTATTGCATAACAGTTATACGGCCGGATTACTATAAATAACTGATCTTCTGCCGCATCTGTATTTATTTCGTAGGAAACCAGCGCTTCATCAATATTCGATTTTCCTCCGGCAACCTTTTCTCTAAACTGAGTTTTACCGAAGATGCCGGCAATGCTGATTTCACCGGTTTTATGATTTCTTATCGGAGATATATTACTATAATGCTTCTGAGGCTGATAAATCGTCTCACCACTGGAATACCAGAACTCCACAGACCATGGAGCATTTCCTGGACCAGCAATCATGCCGCTTCTATCTATATGGATTTCATCATTTGATAAATAATTTGTAAAGGTCTGCCATTCGCGAAAATTTGTATTTAAAAGGAGTGGATTGGGATTTGATCGATAATTGAGAGAATAAAAATCCTCAGCTTCTGATAACCACAAAGGCCAGGTGAAGTTTGAAAATTTCTGGAAAGCTATTTTATTTCCTATCCCCTGAGAGATATCGTTAAATAAAATATCTTCTTTCTCAGGATCAATGAAATCTTTAAAAGCCGTTAAAAGATTACTGAAGAAACTTCCCTGTTTTTTTTTACTCTCTCTAATCTTCAACATGTACCGCAGATTATGCTTTTTTCAAAAAATCAAGAGCCTCATTTTCAGAATTAAAAATATCGAACATATCTGTTAATTCAACAACTTCAAATATCTTTTTAACCGCATTATTCATGTTGCAGAGTACCAGTTTTCTCTTACTCTCTTTCAGAATACGCATTGTTGAAACAAATATTCTAAGACCTGAACTACTCATATACTCAACATCTTTCAAATTAAGAACAAAATTACTGGATGGCTCTGCAGTAATGAGTTTATTAATCTCTTTTTCAATATCAGCTGAAAGATGTACGTCCAATCTCCCCTCTAAATATATTGTAATATTATTTCCTGTCTTTTTTAGATTCAGATCCATTTTCAACTCCAGTTCGTTTTATTGATTTTTACAGCAACTATTCATAACTATGTTTGCCGCACCTTGATGCGGCAAAATGGTATTTACCCGTTAGTGTATCAGTAGTTACTGCATACAGTATACATATAAAGTTATTATTAATCAA
Source organism: Spirochaetota bacterium (assembly GCA_035403545.1). Lineage (GTDB taxonomy): Bacteria > Spirochaetota > UBA4802 > UBA4802 > UBA5550 > WRGT01. The sequence goes on along the minus strand of DAONFJ010000047.1, from coordinate 15,944 downwards.
TTAAAAAAAAATTATTCTTTTCCCTCTTTTGCGTCTTTCCTTGTCATTAAAAGAGTAGTTAATACCATAATGAATATGACAATTAAAATTACTCCGAATATAACAATTGGAACATGCATATAATCACTATGAATTGAATCATCCCTTTTAACACCGATAAAAAGCCCGTTTTTTAAAAGAATAATCGATGAGATGAATGGAAAAATGACTCCGTTTAAATATGCTATCCCCCGGTACTTCAAGGGATCAAAAAGCGGCATTATCATCAGGAGCCCGGATGATAAAAGCAGAACGCCGAAGGCTTTTACTGTAAAATATAGAGGAGCAACCAGCTCATGATCTCTAACCAGGTCTATCCAGTTTTCGGAAACATTATCAGCAAAAAACTGAAAAATCGTAAGCGGCGAAATTATAAAAGCAATACCAATGATAATATACATGATACCGGATATTAAAACTGCCATCTGAAAAGCATTTGTTTTTGCAGATCTCAAACTAACCCTCTCTTTAAATGATTCTTGCAATAAGCATCTGAGATAATTTCATTGTTTTTTCTGAAATTTTGTCAAACTTAAACTCGTTTTCCGATACTTCAAGTATTAATTTTTTACTCTGTTCCATGTATTCCGGCTGAGGTAATTTATACTCCTCAGATACTTCAAGGTAATTAGTAAAGAACCGGTTGTACCTGTCATCAGTAAAAGATAATTTTTCTTTGTTGCTGATTGAGATATTAAATATTTCGGCCGCCTCCGTACGGAGTAAATGAGAAGGGAGGACATAACCAGCCGGGAAACCGGATGAACACTTTTCCCCCGCAATTTCAACCGGTTCGAACAACGGTGCAGAAATCAGGCTTGCAGCCATCAGACGGCTTAACGAACCTGTGCTGAAAATTCTCTGTTTGCCTCCGGAATTGATATATGACAATGGAAGAGAATGAAACATCTCAACTCTTTTAGATCCTGCGAGTTCTGACGCATACTTAAGAATTCTGCCGGATTTAAAAATATATTTTTCAGGAAATGTTATTTCAAAAATCCTGTTGAACTGCTCAGGCGAAAAAAACTTTTTCAGATTCTCTTTAAGTAAATTGTTATCATCAAAGAGGAGAAATAAACATAACAAAAAATAACTGTAGGATGATGAGTAGATATAATCGAATTTTTTCTCACCTCTGTTCAATTCCAGGAATAAAGAACTGAGAAGTATGGATTCATGCTGGGAAGATTGAATAACGAGGGCCCTGTTTCTGGCTGTAACTGCTTTTGTATAAGTATCAATATTCCCGTTAGAGATAAAACTCTCCAGCAGGTTTATGTCTGCATCATTCTCGAATCCGTCACATTTATTCAGAATTAATCCGCCATAAAACGGACCTTTATCTGCTGAAAAATAATTATTCCGGACATAAAACACTCTCTGCCCTTCTTTCAGATTTTCATCGAACAAGGGCTGAATCTCTTCCATATCCTTTTTTGAATTTGCAATGGCAAATACAAAATCTGTCTGTTCGAATACCTTATTCCTCAAAGCCTCATCACTGTCTGATAAATCCGCTATTATATATTTGTAATCTCTTGATAATAAAAATAATATCGGGCCGAGAATTGAAGGATCAACTTTTACTCTTGCTGAAAATGAAATATTAAGAAGATGAAGATTTTCATTTACCTTAACAATTCTGTCGTTAATTAAGGACTCTGCCGCTTTTTCACCTTTATTCTTTTCAGAGACAGGTACGGTCATTCTCTGTTTGAACAGGTCAAAGACCGACCTTCCGCTGTACGACAGATCGAGGATAATTGTTTTTTCTTCAGAGAGTGACAATCCCATGAGAGATGACAGCAGAGTTTTCCCCGAATTACTGTTTCTGCTGAAAACTGTTACAACTTTTCCTTTCAGGTCAAAATACTTTTTCCCTGAATCGGAAATGTCAAAATTAAGGCTTTCTATCATCTTAATGTAACCCCTGAGGGCTTTATGCGACATGAGGAAAAGTTTGTATAGGTCATCTTCTCCTATAACAAAAATTCTGGAATCGACCAGGGCTTTTACATTTCCTTTTTTTCTATTTTCGATAAATGGTAAAAATCCGAAGAATGACCCGGGCGAGAGATAGACAATATCCCTGTTTGCAATTGATTCTATTTCAAAAATCCCATCAATAACTATGTTCAGCGAATTAGTTTTTTTTATATCAACAATCTGGCCTTTCTTAACAAAGGCCAGCCTTCCGGATTTGAAAAAAAAATCAGCTTCTTCATCATTCAGGTGGAGGAGAAAAGGGATAGATCTCAGGAGATTTCTGATTTGATTCATGGCAGTTATATTTTTTTCAAAAGCTCCACAAGTTCCGCCTTACCCTTGATCTCTATAGGCCTTGTATTGGCAAATTCAAGAGCTTTGGTAGAGACATCACCTGTAGTTATGATAAGAATTCTTGTCGCGTTACGCGGCCTCATAGTTTCATGTATCTGCCTGAAGTAAGAATCAGTAAGCGTGTCAGTTGTCCTGTTTACTCTGATGATTCTATTCGATTGCCTGGTATTACGCCACTTCCCTTCAGTTTCAATGGCCATTATTTCTATTTCAGTATCACTGATTATTTCAATATCTGTTATATTGTAATTCATTCCCGCTACAATCTTTCTGGTCATATGTTCAAACTGGGCAAGGCCTGCTATCATAAAATCCTTAATTCTGTCATCCTGTCTGAATTCAGCATATGACGCAAGTTTCTGCTGAACATCCCGGAACTTGGGGTTGACTTCAGAAATTTTTTCCCAGTTGATTATAGCAGCATGTACATCTCTCATTTTCTCCTGACATTCAGCAAGAAAATATCTCAGGTTTAATTCAGTGTCGCTCCCTTTCTTCGCGAATTTTACACCGCGCTCAAATTCCATAACAGCTTTAGGAAATTGTGATTTCTCCATAAAACATGTCCCGCGGGCTAGCAGACTTTTCACTTTAAGGTCATCATTTTTCACTGAAACTTCGAATTCCTTCAAAGCCCATTCGTAATCACCCTGCTGCCTTAAAACAAGCCCAAGATAATAATGTGCCTGATAATTCAGAGGGTCAAGTTTAATCGTATTTAAAAAATACTGTTTGGCGTCTGCATATACTCCGTTCTTGTAATATATATGTCCCAGGTAGTAAAAAGACTGATCGTGTTTAGCATTTAAGGACGCACTTTTTTTAAAGTAATTAGTAGCTTTATCAAGCTGCCCCAGATTGTAGGTAATCAGGCCTAGTTCGAAAAAATTCTCGTAATTTGCAGGATCAAGTTTTGTCAGGATTAATAATTCTTTCCTCGCGTCTTCAAATGACTTTTTGTCACGGTATATTTTAGCAAGAGTTGATCTTATATATACCTCTCTTATTCGTTCATCAAACCTTCCGAATTTCAGCACCTGTCGGTATTCTAATATAGCATACTGATAATTACCCTCAGCCTTATAAGATTCAGCAAGAAGGTAATGTGCATAAGGATTACGGTCGTCCTTTTCGAGTATTTCAGTTAACTTCTTTATGGCAAGTTTTGTCTGGCCTGCTTCAATCATCTTCTGAATTTCTTCAATTTTTTTAGGAAGAACATACACGCTCAGAATGTATAGTATGATGATGGTAAATATTATAAAAAACAGAAACACCAGAATATAAGTAAAAATCATAGTATAACCTTATTATTTATTAACCGGTCTTAATAAAAAAATGAATGATATAACCGGTTTAATTTCTATACATAAAAATCACCCAGTCTTTTTACCATCTCCGGCCCCCGCACCCCCGGAGGGGGCAAGAATTGAGTTTTGCCCCCTCCGGGGGTGCGGGGGCGTAAAAAACATTTGGATTCTCTTTCTCACTTAAACATTATAAAGCCATAAAAAATTAAATATAATTTCATTGACAAATAATTTCTATAAAAAAGTATAGATTCAAATGGGGGCGTAGCTCAGCTGGGAGAGCGCTTGAATGGCATTCAAGAGGCCAGGGGTTCGATCCCCCTCGTCTCCACATTAATACTCCACCTTTATCCATTGTAAACAAGTTCATTGCCATGTATAGTAACAATTTTTTTTATCCGGTAATTTCTTTTCCCTGCAGGTATAACTACTGTTACCAGATCTCCAGCCGATTTATTCTGCATAGCAGCACCAATCGGCGATGATGCTGAAATTTTACCTTCAGACGGGCTTACTTCGTTCGAAGACACAAAAGTGAAAGTAACCTCATCATCGGTATCCTCATCAACTACCGTTACAGATGAGCCATACCCTACTTTATCTTCAGGTATATCTGTTATATTGAGGTCATTTAACTGATTCAACTGATCTATTAATTGTCCGATCCTTGCCTTAACAAAAGACTGTCTTTCCCGTGCGGCATGGTATTCAGCATTTTCCTTCAAATCACCATATTCTCGTGCTGTTGATATAATTTTAGGTAAATCAATTTTATACTCATGCTTTAGTTTTTCAAGCTCATCTCTGACCTTCTGCTTATTCGCTTCGAGTTCAGTACTCATTTTCAACTCCCCGGGACTTAATAACTTTAATTATTGGTACCATCATTTTTTAATTTAATCAACAACTTTACTTTTTTATCGCCGTCTCGTTTTAAAGTAAACCCGCTTTCTTTTAATTCTTTTTCAATCTTATAAGACATTAAATCAACAATTTTTTTTGTCATGCGTTCTTCCTTGAACTTCATTTTACTTTATTCTCTGCAAATTATCAATAAATAACCCCGGTTTTCAACTACTGAGACATGAAAATTCAGATATTTATAAAATTATTAAGCAGAAAGTAAGTTATAAATCATTCCTTGATTTATCATATATTACAGTTTCGGTAATTATTCATTTATAAAATAAAAGAAAAATAAAACCTGTTCAAAAACAGGTTTACAATACACTTTAACTGTCTGAATAAACAGTAGAAAATAGAGCCGACCTTGATGATTTAATTATTTTGAATAAAACCGGTCATTATGCGAGTATTACGGCAGAGACCGGCCAAAAAATATTCTTTATTTATTTTTCCTGTTCACAAATAACGACTTTGCCATGTGACGAAAGTACTTTTTCTAAATTTCTGTTCCCCACAACCACTGTTATAAGGCCTTGTTCGAACATTTTTCTGCTCTCATCTACAATCTGCCCTGCTGTAACTCCATTAATATTGGCAAGATAATCCCTGAAATAACCTGCATCAAGATCATTATAATCTATTTCAAGAAAATTACCAAGCAGATCATCAATATCATTAAATCTGAAGACATAACTGTTTTTAACAGACTCTTTTGCCCAGGCAAGCTCCTCCCTGCTGACAGGTTCATTATACATTTTTTTAATATTTTCATGCATAAGAGAAAGGACCTCACCCGCAGATTCATTTCTTGTCTGTACAAAAGATATAAATATTCCGGCACTGCGCCTGTTTCGTACGAGTGAATAAACCGAGTATGCCATTCCGCGCCTGACTCTGATCTCATTCATCAATCTTGAATTAAATGATCCTCCCCCCAATATGTAATTCATCAAATAAAGGGCATAATTACCGTTATACTTGATTTCGGGAGCACATGTCCCGATGTATATTGTAGCCTGTTCCAGCTCGCGGGGTATCAGATATATTATCCCTGAAGATGATTTTATATCAGATAAAATCTTTTCTCTATCAATAGTATAGTACTCTTTCTTTCCCTTAACAATTTCTGACAGTTTCTTTTCAGCAAGAGAGATAATTTCACTCTCATTTTCTGATGATGATACGGCAATAGTTACATTACCGCCTGTGGCAGATTTATTCCATAATAATTTCAGGCTTCCGGAATCTATATTGCCGATACTTTTTTCTGTCGGTACGGTTCCGTAGCCTGAACCGCCGAATATGATCTCTCTTAATTTCAGGACACCAGTTTCCTCAGGTTCGTCCATATCTCTTTTTATCTTTTCCATAACAAGCTGTTTCGCCGAATTAACATCTGCCCCCTCAAAAACCGGGTTTTTCAGAAGATCGCCAAGTATGTCAAAGGCGAGATTATTGTACTTACTCAATACTTTTATTTCAATACCTATCGTCTCCCAGCCTGCGGAAATATTTATCTCTCCACCGACAGATTCAAGCTTCTGATTAAGACTGTTTCCAGGGTATGATTCTGTTCCGGCAATAGTCAGAGTTTTACAAAGCACTTCAGTTATTCCCGCGTTGCCGCTATTCTCATACAGTTTACCGAAGGATATAGATGCGTAAATAACAGTGACAGGGAGGTCATCTTTAAGATAGAGAAGATTCACGCCGTTATTCAGCGTATGTTTTTTCACTTCCGGAAGTGCTGAAAGAAAATCTGTTTTAATTGATTTCAGCGGTTCAGCTTCTGTTTTATCCCATGAAAACAGAATTACTAAAGCGAATATAGCTAAACTTACAGATAATTTTTTCATTTAACACTCCTGTCATCAAGAAGAACAGCAACAGTTCTATTATTATCCTTAATATACTTGTCAAAGGCGCTATAAATATCTTCAACTGACACTTTATTTAAATTTTCCAGATAATTCGCAAGATATCTCCAGTCCTTAAAAACAGTCTGGTAATAGCTTAACTGTCCCGCGATTCCGTCATTATTGTCGAGCATAAAGATAAAAGATGATTCCGAGAGATTTTTAACCCTGTCAATTTCCGCTGAATCGATCTCTTTCCTGAATCTGCTCATCTCGGAGTATATCTCTTTCTCCAGAGTTTCAAGGCTGACTCCGGCAACCGGGGCCGCATACACAATAAACATATTATCATACCTGGAACCGGGAGCCCCATTCCATGCGTATACTGCTGAAGCCAGTTTTTTTTCAAGCACAAGAGATTTGTACAACCTCGAAGATTTACCTGTTCCAAGTGCAGTCTGCATAATGTCAAAAGCATAATCATCCTTTGCCGGAGCAGTCGGTTTTTTCCATCCGATCATGATCGACGGCCTTGATTTAAAATAGACACTAATTCTTTTCTCCCCTACCTGTTCAGGTTCAATTATTTTTATCTCTCCGGGTTCGGGCCTTGGCTTAATATCTTCAAAATATTTTTTTATAGTATTATAAGTCTCTTCCGGATTCTGTTTTCCCACGACTGTGATGGTCATCCGCGACGGGATATAATATGTATTATAAAATTTTCTGATGTCATTGATTGACATATATTTAATATTGGATTCCCACCCGATTGTGGGATGCCTGTAGGGATGTGCAGAGTATGCCGCAGCAAAGAAAGCCTCCTGCAGTAAACCGTCGCCACTCGTCTGATACCGCATCAATCTCTCCTCAAACACATTATCCCGTTCTTTATAGTATTCCCTGAACACAGGATTTTTCAGGCGCGCTGATTCGGTCTCTGCCCACAATTCTATTCTGTCGGAAGGCAGCTGTATATAATATCCGGTCATGTCCCTGGAAGTAGATGCATTAAACATTACTCCCCCGTTGGAAGTATAAAGCATGTCGTACGGAGAACTTATTGCAAGTTCAGACTGCCGGACCTCCAGACTTTTAAGTTCCGCTTCAAGTTTTTTAATTTCTCCGCTGCCCGGATTTTCGAGTCTAAGCCTGTCTATAGTTTCACCAACAGCCTCAATCCGGTTAAGTATCGGTTTCTCTTTTTGATAATCCTTTGTACCGAGTTTATCAGTCCCTTTGAACAGCATGTGCTCCAGTATATGCGCAGCACCGGAAGTACTGTAACTCTCATCAACTGAACCGACCCTGAATGAAATGTGAAAAGCCAGGGTAGGAGAAAATCCCCTGTCCATCATAAGCAGTACAATTCCGTTCTTCAGTCTCTTTTCAACTACTTTAGTTTTAAAATATTCAGTTGTATCAACTTCAGTTGAATAATTATTAACTGATATCATTAGAAAAATCAATACAAAACAAATATAGAATTTCTTCATCTATATCACTTTTCTCCTTTATTATCCCTTATTATCTCTTCAGCAAGAATCTTGAGCTTCGGATGAATCTTCACTTCAATCTCTTCATTCGAGGTGCTTTTAGAAGATTCCGATTCCGTTTCTTCGTTAGATACCGGCCTCAGCATTTTGTTTAAAGCAAACATCATTCTTGCAAAAATCTCATCAACCCTGTCTTTCCTGTTTATCATTTTATAAAATTTCAAAGCAATAAGCGGCTGTTTCTTGTCAAAATAGTAGTAATCTGCAACGCGCATTATTCCGTCACGGTAACCTGCCTTTACAAAAAATTTTATCGCTTCTGTCATATTTCCATTATTAAAAAATTCATTCCCTTTCCTTGCAAGAGCAACTTTTTCTTCATCTTTCATCAATGTACTCCTGTAATTCATTTATTATCTGAATAACTTTAAGGCAAACTGTTAATAAAAAAATCCCGCTCTCTACGTCCGCCGCCGCTCGTGTAGAATATAGCTGTCAAATTTGAAAATCTGCAAAAAAAATCCATACTTTGCAGGAGTTAGTTAAACAAAAAATTATATCTTGACAAAGATATTTTAAATCATTTTTAATCAGAAAACTATTTCTAAAATATTTTATTATTATAGTATTAACGGGATCAGTCAGTATCCGTCATTGCGAACAAAGTGAAGCAATCTGTTCTAAATAAAGACCAGTTTTGTCAAACAAAGTGAGTATCTGACGAAACAGACTGCCGCGGCATTTCAGGCCTCACAGTAAAAGATTAGTAACGGTTTACTCATGAAATGCCATAATTGAAGAATAAATATTAAAAAAAATCTGTCAACGCAGTTTATTAAACGGAGAAAATTATGTACCCGATACTTTTTAACTATAAATTGATAACAATAGGATCGTATGGCCTGCTTCTTGGTATGGCTTTTTACATTTCTTTTCTGCTTCTGGAAAGAGAATTTACACTGAAAAAAATTGATCCGGAGCTTGCGTACAAACTTCTTATTGTTATAATACCATCAGCAATCGTCGGTGCCAAACTGTTTCATATCTTTGAAAATTTCACCGAGTTTCTATCTTCACCATCCGCGATGATTTTTTCAGGCGCAGGGCTATCTGTGTATGGCGGATTTGTACTCTCATTCCTCTCGGCAATGATTGTAATTAAAAAGAATAATGAAGGTATACTGAAAATTTTCGATGCGACATCACCGTCAATGGCTCTGGGCTATGCAATCGGACGGCTGGGATGCCATGCATCCGGTGACGGATGCTACGGTTTACCAACTGATTCATTTCTCGGTATGGCTTACCCTAACGGAATAGTCCCTGTAACAGTGAATGTATTTCCTGCCCCGTTATTTGAATCATTTGCATCATTAATCTTTTTTCTTATTCTGATGAGACTCAGAAAAAAGGAAATGAAAACCGGAGTAATATTTTTCATTTACCTTATAATGAACGGTTTTGCACGATTTTCAATTGAGTTTATAAGACTGAACCCTGTTACTTCTATCGGGTTTACCCAGGCGCAGATAGTAGCCGCATGTTTTATCGCTACCGGTATTGCCGGTCTTATCTTTGTAAATAAAAACGGTTCAGGTCTGAAATCAGATGCTGCATAAGTAACGGAATATTTCTTTTTTTGCTGGTTTCATATTCACAAATTGTTATTGCAATTTTTCTCGTGGTTACGATTTTTTCAGATTACTTTACGGATAGAGATTGTAAGTTTAATGATTATAATTTCTCTTGCAGGAGTGAACAGTTTTTTCAGATATTAAAAAAAATAAAGGATGAGTGAAATTAACACTCATCCTTTTCTGTATATATTTATTAAATATATATTTACTTGATATTGTATTTCTTTTTGAATTTATCAACTCTTCCTGCTGTATCAATAAGCTTCTGCTTTTTGGTATAGAAAGGGTGACAATTTGAACAAATCTCAACGTGAAGATCTTTTACCGTAGATCTTGTTTCAATCACGTTCCCGCATGCGCAGTGAATCTTTGTTTCAGCATAATCCGGATGAATTCCAGGTTTCATAACTTTTATCTCCTGTAACTAGTATTATTTCTTCAATTATGCACATTTCTAAGCAGTATTCATTGCTCTGAAAAATGCTTTATTATTCTTGGTAGCTTTCATCTTCTCGACAAGAAGCTCCATGGCTTCAGTGGCACTCATAGAAGCGAGAGCCTTCCTTAATACCCATAATTTATTTAACTCCTCTTCGTCAAGCAGTAATTCTTCTTTTCTTGTACCAGACTTATTAATATCGATAGCAGGGTAAATCCTTCTATCTGAAAGCTTTCTATCAAGATGAAGTTCACTGTTTCCAGTACCTTTAAATTCCTCGAAAATAACCTCATCCATTCTGCTTCCTGTATCAATAAGAGCCGTTGCCAGAATAGTTAGACTCCCCCCCTGCTCAATGTTACGCGCAGCACCGAAAAATCTTTTTGGTTTATGGAGAGCATTTGAATCAACACCTCCGGAGAGAATTTTACCGCTTGTAGGGACAACCTGATTGTATGCCCGGGCCAGCCTTGTTATTGAGTCCAGAAGGATAACAACATCCATTTTTCTCTCTACAAGCCTTCTAGCCTTGTTTATTACCATTTCAGCAACCTGGACGTGGCGTGTTGCCTGTTCGTCAAATGTGGAGGATACGACCTCACCCTTGACTGATCTGGCCATGTCTGTAACCTCTTCAGGCCGCTCATCTATGAGAAGAACAATAAGGTATACTTCAGGGTGATTTTTAGTAATTGAATTCGCTATTTTCTGCAGAAGAACAGTCTTTCCGGTTCTTGGAGGAGCAACAATCAGCGCCCTCTGTCCCTTTCCGATAGGTGTCATGAGATTCATGATCCTCATTTCAACTTCAGTTCCCTCGGTTTCGAGATTAAGCCTCTCCTGTGGATACAGCGGAGTAAGATCATCAAACATTACACGTCTATGCAGATTTTCAGGATTTTCATAATTTATTGCTTCAATTCTAAGTAGCGCGAAAAATCTTTCATTATCCTTGGGAGGTCTTATCTGGCCTGCTACAGTATCACCGGTTTTCAGTCCAAAAAGTCTTATCTGTGAAGGAGAAACATAAATGTCATCAGGGCCGGGAAGATAGTTATAATTCGGTGATCGCAGGAAACCATAACCGTCACTGAGTATCTCAAGAACTCCGCTTGCAAAAATCAGCCCTTTCTGTTCGGTCTGCCCTTTTAATATTTCGAAGATAAGATCCTGCTTTTTCAGTCCGGAGGTCCCTTCAAGTTTCATCTCTTTGGCCAGGCTGTATAACTCGGTTATAGTTTTAGCCTTAAGTTCGCCAAGATCAAGTTTGTAGGCATCACTGCCCTTGACCGCAACAAGTTTTTCTTCAGTAATTACTGTTTCTTCAGAATCCCCATTCAAGCTATCATTCAATTCACTGGCTTTTGGCATGATTTGTCCTTTGAGTATATTTTTATTATTTTTTTTCTAAGAGGTAACTTAAAAATGCCTTTGCTAAAATCTGTTCATCAAGATATTTATGATTATTAAACAGCAAAAGAGGTGTTCGGAGTGAAACAACAAAGACACTTAATAATTATTGATAAACTATATATATACAAAATTCGAGTCAAGAGAAATATTGAAAAAAAATTTATTTTTTTAAAAAAATACCACTTTCATGCAGTACGAAGCGCCGTACAGATGATAACGCTTTTATTTAACTTCGATGCTGAATTTCTTTATTTTTGAATTCAGGGCCTGCCTGCCGAGCTTCAGAATCTCCGCTGATTCATCCAGATTCTTCCCTTTTCTGATTGCGTCCACAATTATGTGCCGCTCAACTGCTTCGACAATTTCCTGAAGAGATTTTTCTCTAAGATCAACCCCCGGCAGTCTGAGTTCCTCAGATCCTGAACTTTTTTTATCACAGAAGATCAGGAATCCTGATTTTTTTTCATTACTCATAAGGGGAATTTTTTCGTAAAAAATATCAAGTTCATCATTATGGAAAGATAGATCGTTTTCATTTGCGTTTGAAAAAAGTTCGTTCTTCATCGGATCACTGAAAAGTTTTTCCATCATTGCGACATCTACTTCTGTTCCGTATTTTTCTATGTACATATTTTCAAAATGGCTGTTATAAAAAATAGTTCTTCCTTTTTCGTTGATTGCGTAAAGCGCTCTTGGAATATGTTCAAGAATAAGGTAAATCATCCAGTCAAGAACCTGATCCTCCTGCTGTTTTTTTACCTCGTTTTCCTGGTTCGTTCCTTTTGAATTATCGCATGCAGTGAATAACTGTATTCTGCTCCACTTACCCTGCACTTCCCCGAAAATATTAATTACAACAAATTCTCTTATTTTGCCGAAAGGTATAAGATCATCAAACGACATCTTTACGGCATTACGGGTTATAAACTCATCAATCTTCAGTTTTTCAACACGTTCTATATCACTTAATTCTGATATAATACCCTGTTTCTTTAGAATGCCTATCAGCATGCCCCTTTTAGAAACAACTGGTATAATAGGAACGTCGTGGATATAAAAGAGGCGAACAACATCTTCCGGACGCGCGTTCTGATGATCAAAGGGGTTCTCTGTGAACTCCTTTGTTTCAACTTCCTCTTTTTTTATCTCTTCATCACTCATTTAAAACCCAGTACATCGTACATTGTATAAAAACCCGGAGCCCTGTTATGCAGATACTCCATGGCAGAAACAGCGCCACGGGCAAAAACATCCCTGCTTGCGGCTCTGTGAGTTAATTCAATTCTATCATCAAGTCCGGTATAAAATACGGTATGCTCACCAATAATATTACCGCCGCGCATTGCATGCATTCCGATTTCATTACTGGTTCTTTCACCGGTAATACCCTCGCGCCCGTTAACATCAACAGCATTGGAGAGGCCATTCATATTTTCTTTTACAATTTCAAGAAGCCTTTTTGCAGTACCGGATGGAGCGTCTTTTTTAAATCTATGATGCGCTTCAAATATCTCAACATCATAGTCGGTTGAAAGCGCCATTGACGCGATCTCAGTTAATTTAAAAAGGAGGTTAACACCAAGCGACATGTTAGGTGAATGGATTACAGGTATTATTTCCGAATAAGATCTTATTTGCGCCACGTCAGATTCGGAGAAACCGGTGGTGCCTATCACTACAGGTTTTTTCAGGTCTGAAAGTATTGTTATCAGTTTCATTGTCGCCACAGGGCCTGAAAAATCTATGACACCATCAACCCCCTGGAGTGCGTCAGCATTCATCGCCGAAATACTGCAATCAGCAAGAGGATTATTAACAAGTTCTTTTGCATTTTTATTTATAAGAGTAGAACCATCCGCATCAAATGCAGCATGGAGTTTATGGCCTCGTTCGACCGCTATCCGGAGAATGGCATTACCCATCCTTCCGCCTATTCCGCAGATTCCTATATTCATTTAAGCTTTACTCCGTAATCAGCAAGAATCTTGCGTAATTTTGCCTTGTTTTCGTCACTTAACGAAACAAGAGGAAGTCTCAATTCTCCACTGCATGCCCCAGTCATCTCCATTGCTGCTTTTATTGGAATAGGGTTAGTTTCAAGAAACATCCCTCTGCATAGAGGCAAAAGTTTATAGAATAGAGTTTTAGCTTCTTCAGTTTTATTTTCACGGTACAGGGTTACTACCTTTTTAACATCAGCCGGAAGAAGATTTGAAAGTACGGAAATTATGCCTTTACCGCCGATAGCCAGTACAGGAAGAAGAAGATTATCGTCACCGGATAAAAGTGTTATCCGGTCTCCGCATAATTCTATAAGCCTCATCATCTGGGCTATATCACCTGACGCTTCTTTCATTGCTACAATATGGTCTGTTCTTTTTAATAATTCGGCAACACTTTCAGGAAGAAAATTTATTCCGGATCTCCCGGGTATGTTGTAAAGAATTATCGGCAGTTTTGTTGCCCCGGCTATTGCTTCATAGTGAGCAATAAGTCCCCTCTGAGTCGGTTTGTTATAATACGGGTTAACAGATAAAGTTGCATTAACTCCCGCATCTTCAGCACCTTTTGTCAGCCAGATAGCTTCACTTGTGGAATTAGCGCCTGTTCCCGCAATGACCTTTATACGGCCGTTTACAATTTTAACTGTTCTTCTAATAAACTCTTCATGCTCCTCAAATGATAAAGTCGGAGATTCACCTGTTGTACCCATGGGTATGATTCCATCAATACCTTCACTTATCTGTCTTTCGATAATAAGCTCAAGCGCATTGTAATCAATTTTATCATTATTAAACGGAGTTACTATTGCTGTATATGCACCTTCAAACATACTCTGATATCCTTTTATCTATTTTGCTTTTTTTGCTTTTTCTTTGTTAGGCTGATCTGATAAATTTTTCTGCTTCACTATTTTTAACAGTTCGGAGTCAAGATATTCCTGGCTGAATTTCCCATCGGGAAAATCATCTTCAAACAGGTATAAAAGGAGAAATCTGTTTGATGCAAGGAGTTCCTCTCGTGAGTTATATGCATAAATCTTAACCCAGTCATCACCTGTTAAAACAATAAGTTTTACTGAACTGTTTTTAGGGAAAATTACATTATTACGGTTTAAATCCTGCAGAAGTATATACTCACCTGCCTGATACCTTAAACTGATCTGTTCAGAATCCTCATCCTTAATAAAAGTTGAACATCCCGTAACAAGTAGCGCCGCGATGAGAATAAATCTGCCAAATTTCTTTTTTATCATAATACCGTCTCTGTTTATTAAATAAAAAAACTACATATATATTAATATTGTCAAGTCAATATTAAGAGTATTTTTAATGGCGTATCCGGGGTTATATGAAAACCTCAAAGCGGGTTTTAAAACTTCCGGATAGTATTAAATACTCTCCTGTACTGAACATTACCTGCTTTTTTATCATTAATCAAATGTTTGACCAAACCGCCCATCCCCCGGAGGCGGGCTTCAGAATTCAATTTTATAAATTACTATTTACAAAAAAAATTTTTAATAATAATTCTTCCAAGCCCTCTCCCTGGTGTTTGGGAGCCCTATATATATGCCAGTTTTATGAAGATTTATAAATAATAAAGGCTGCACCGGAAAGGAAACAGCCTTATTATGCTTTATTATAATTAAAGTTACCGCCAGTAATTTTAAGAATCACACCTTAAGTGCTTTTTTTATCTGAGCTATAAGAGTATCAGGATCTACAGGTTTCTGCAATACACCATTAAATCCGAGGTCTGCTACACTGATATTGCTTGCTGTGGCATTTCCTATACTGCTTAAAAGATATACAGGTGTTTTGCTGTCTGCTTTTCTGATTAATTCAGCAACTTTACTTCCAGCATCAACTCTTTCCATCATCATATCACAGAGAACAAGATCAGGTTTTTCTTTTTTAAACTTTTCAACTCCCTCTTTACCATCGATAGCAGTCAAAACATTAAATCCTTCGGAGCTCAACACAGCACTGATAGACTCCAGAATATCCGGATCGTCATCTATCACAAGTATCTTTTTATCGGACATTTCAGTCTCCTTAAAATAAAAGATTTTTTATATTTCCGTTTCCAGTTTATTTCCGAAACGGCTCCATGTCAACAAAGATGTATAGTTTTGTTCATCTTTTTTGACTTATTTTCTGATTGTAAATTCTGAATTTTTATAAAAAATCCCCGCCGCATAGCGACGGGGATCAATTAAATTATAAAATTCAGTTAAGTCTCAACTGATTATTTTTTTTCGTAAGGTTTGTTGCTGCCGATAAGAGTTACAAGAAAACCGAATGTCAATACGCAAGCACCAAGTATAAATGTCCAGTATGCAGCATTCGCGGGAGTATCCTTGTAAGTATCTTTAAGAAATGCAACCATCTGAGGTCCAACAATACCTGCCGCAGACCATGCTGTAAGCACTGTTCCATAAACAACAGCATGAGTTTTAGCACCGAATACATCAAGAATAAAAGCCGGCATAGTTCCGAAAC
>DAONFJ010000046.1:2295-28412 GCA_035403545.1 Spirochaetota bacterium | reverse complement strand
TCAATTCTGATTAATGTTCATAAGCTTCATATATTTTTTTGTAAGCTCTTTCAGGCTCAAAACTCTTTCACAGTCGGGGAGAGAGTCTGAAAATATTGACCCGTAACTTTTTGTTTTAATTCTTGAATCGAGTATAGCTACTATTCCCTTATCTGTACCTCTGCGCAGCAGCCGTCCCGCTCCCTGTTTCATTTTAAGAACCGCTTCGGGAATCTGGAGATATACAAAAGGATTTTTTCCTGCTTCTCTCAGCCTTTCAAATTTCGCTTCCATAATCGGAGTATCGGGAACTGCAAAGGGCAGCCGTGTAATTATAACTCCCCGCAGAAGATCTCCGGGAAGGTCAATTCCCTGCCAGAATGAATGTGTCCCCATGAGAATAGATCCTTCATCGTTTATGTAGCAGTTTAGTGCCCTTGACGGGCTCATGCCATCCTGTGAATAGATCGTATTCTCTATTTTTCTTTCCAGCAGCCTTTTTACGTTTTTCAGCATGCTGTATGAAGTAAAAAGAAGAAGGCAGTTTCCGTCGAGCAGGTTGATTATCTCCGCTGATGCTTCAGCCACTGCGGCGGGATAAGTATCCTCGTCCGGCGACGGGAAATCCGCTGCAAGGTAGAGAACCATCTGCTCCCTGTGATTGAACGGAGAATCGAGAATTTTTCCGCTTCCACGTTCGAAACCGATTGTTGACATAAAGAATGAAAAATCATTTTTTACCGAGAGTGTTGCAGAAACAAAAATTGAAGATTCGTAGAAGGAGAGAACTTCCTGCTTCATAATATCGTTTATATTTACAGGGCGCCCTGTGAGATATATATTTCCCAGGAGTTCTCTGTCACTACGTTCAATCCAGTATACATAATTTTCGTATGACAGATTGAGAAACGACATGAGAGATTCGCAGTACGCAACAAGCCTGTTCCGTGCCGGGTCAAACTCAACGCGGAGATCCTCCTCTTCGAAATCCTGTTCCGCCATTTCGAGAATCCCGATAAGGCGTTTCATCTGATCAGTGAATTTTTTACCTTCATGCGTGATAGTGATTATTCTGCGGACAGTTTCATTTCCGTGAAAAAGGTCGCGCATTTTTTCAAAAAAGATCTGTGATTCTTTTGCAATAAGTTCAACGGATTGGATCGCGTCCTCGCGGAGTTTATTGCTTTTAAAATTATTCACAATACCGAACTTCCCTCGCTGGTAAAATCTCTGGAGAAGACTGATCAGAAAATCGTGATCTATTGAAAATCCAAGCTGCCGTGACGCGATAGATTCAATAGAGTGAGCTTCATCAAAAATTACGGCTTCTGAAACCGGGAGGTATGATTTTCCCGACGCAATGTTGGAGAAAAAAAGATAATGGTTCATCACAAGAAGATCCGCCTGAGCCCATTCTCTCCTCGCAGCCTGGAAAGGGCAGACAGCGGCCATGGGGCATCTCTGCTGGTCGCATGTTTCGGAATCTCTGCCTATTTCCTCCCATAAATATGAGGGCATCTCGGCATCGAAAAAAGTGAAAATTCTTTTTTCTTTAAATAGATTACTCAGCCGGTTAAAATGAACCATGTCTGATTTTTCGAAGCTCCCCTTTTTAAGGAAACGTTCGAATCTTCTCCGGCATGGGTAGTTCGAACTCCCGAGGCAGAGAGCATATTTGAAATCGAGTCCAAGATACTCTCTGAATATTTTCTGCGCTGCGGGGATATCCTTATCTATAAGCTGTTTCTGAAGAGCTTTGGTTTCTGTTGTGACTGCAATTTTTTTCTCATGGCTCAGCGCGTATTTGAGTGCCGGAATGAGATAGGCCATTGTCTTGCCGGTTCCGGTCCCGGCTTCGATTATACCGTTTTCGTTTTCGATTAATTTATCCTGAATAAATTCGGCCATAACGAGCTGGCTTTCCCTGTATTCATATTCAGGGAGTTCAATGTCGAGGTAGCCTTCAGGCGAGAATATTTCTTTCATATGGTTAAATTCAGTTCCTGTAAATTAACACCAGAATAATAGAGTATAATTATCAAGATATTTTTTAGGGGAGAAAAATTCTTTAGTAAGATTTGTGGTTTTGAATGCTGGTTCATTTATCCCTATAGCTGAACATTTAAAACGGATCTTCCGGAAACATTAATATCGTTTTCAGTTTGAGTCGTGTATCCTGATTTTGAGAACGTTACATTATATGTCCCGGGCAGAAGGATTCTGTTGTAATAACCATTATGATCAGTCTTTATTATAAGGTCTCCGGCAGTAGCTCCCAATGAGGCAGTTATCGCAGCGTCTTCGACCGGATATCCATTGGCATCAGTTACTCTTCCGTAAATACTTTCTTCCGCTTTATTAATATATGCGATTAAAGAATCCCTGTTATACATGAAGATCTGTTCTACATCACTTTCTGTGTCAGGATTTCTTTTTGTAATTTCGATGGTAAGATCAAGGCAGCCTGTTTGAGTATAACTCCAGTCCTGAAGTGAACCGTTTATAACGTACCAGTCCCCGCCATTTATTGTTCCTCTATCAAGAGGGATATAATCTCCGTAAATAGAATTATATACACGCGTATATACTTCGGGATTGTCTAAAAATTTACTGCCGGTTCCGGTTGTGTATGCAAGTGCGAAGCTTTTTACCAGATTATTTTCTACAGGTGCAGTTCCATCAATAATTTCACTTCCATAATCAAAAGGCATGTTTACAAGGACCGCACCTGTATGATACGTAACGGAAAGATTAAATTTTCTGGATAAAGAATAATCCTGCAGAGCTTTTGTCTCAGACTGCAGGGAAGAGCCCGTTGCATTAAAATTTCTGTTAAGATCAACTCCATTGCTGTTATATCTGGAATTGTCTGCAAGTCCGTCGGGATTGAGCACGGGAATTATACATATGTATTTACTATTAACAATATCCGTAACTTCAGTGTTACGGTTATAATTTGATGTCAGGTATTCGATGAATCTTAAAAGGAGTTCAACACTCATTTTTTCATTTCCATGAATTCCGCCTGTAAGCCGTATAGCTGGTTCACCTTCAAGATTTTCAGGATTGTCGGAAATGATCAGAGCTTTTATTTCCCGGCCGGATTCGCTTGTACCGATAGATTCGACTTTGGCAATATTGGAATAATGTGATTGTATCTCATCAAGAAATATTTCAATCTCATCCGGAGTATGATACTGGTATGCAGAATTCTCTCCACCGCCGCCGGAGCATGAAATCAGTATAAGCAAAATATATGGTATTAAATATTTATAATAATTTTTCATGAATTTAATTTTATATAAGAGTATAGTCTGTAAATTAAGTTATTGAAATCTATACTTAAATTCAATCATTTAGTGCAACTCTTTTCCTTGAAAAAAGTAATTTGAAATGTTGAGGAAACTGTAATTCTCTTATATATAGAGAGAATTACAGTTAAGATAATCTCACATTCAGCAATTATTTAAAGAACGGTAAGCCGCGATGTCATCTATTGTAACAACCGGCAGTCCGTGCTTTTTTCCGAAACTTATGATTTCAGGAAGTTTAGCCATAGTTCCATCAGGATTTGTTAATTCACATAAAACCCCTGCAGGTTTAAATCCGGCAAGCCTCATGATGTCAACAGTTCCTTCTGTGTGTCCTCTCCTCTCAAAGACTCCGCCGCTTCGTGCCCTGAGCGGAAAAACATGCCCCGGCCTGTTGAGATCATCCGGTGTGCATAAATCACTGACTGCCGTTCGAATAGTTCTAACTCTATCTGCAGCTGATACTCCGGTTGTGACGCCGTCTTTCGCTTCAATAGAAACGGTGAAGGCAGTCTGATAGCGGCTTGTGTTGCTTTGAACCATAACCGGCAGTGCGAGCCTGTCGGTCTTCTCCGGTGTAAGACAGAGGCAGACAATACCGCTGCATTCCCTGATAAGCATAGCCATCTGTAGATTATCAACAGTTTCTGCCGGGAATATCAGGTCCCCTTCGTTTTCACGATCTTCATCATCCACGAGCAGAATTCCCCTGCCGCTGCGCAGTGACAATAGCGCTGCTTCAATCCTTCCGGAAGATTCTCCGAATTCAGATAAAAGATTTTGATTTTTGTTCATTTCAGACTCCTTGATAAAAATTTAATTTTAATCAGGGGGGTGGTCTGAGAGGTGGTAGAAATAACGAATGGCACAACGGGATTAATTATCATCCGATGTGCGTAGAACTGCCCCGCTCTCTCTCTTCCGGACTTTAACCGTCGGCTCCGGGATTACACCGGATCTGCTGACCCTGCACAGGCAGGCGCTCGCGGGCTCTTCCCGAAAGGGAATTACCGCCGGTGGGGATTTTCACCCCGCCCTGAGAACTGGAACAAATCTTATATTATTTTCATAATTGTCAATTATTCTTTTGCCAAATAAAATATATGTTAATTTCTTAATATATATTTTAGTGTAAATAAAAGATTGTATCTCTCCGCCTTCGATGTCGGCGGGGGAAATATATTTTTTCTATATATAAAAAAGTTCAGGAATTATTACTGAAATAAAATTATCATTTATTAAATTATGCAGGAGATTAACATTGTGCTTTGGAAGTTCAGCTTAAGGTACAAACCTCCGGCCTTTTTATAACTTTTACTTGAATTTTAAGGTATAAGTATTTAATACTTGTATGTGAGGATTTAAAAAAATTCTGTTCAGCCATACTGATTGGAATTTGGAATTATCCCGTAACGTGAAATGATGAAAGCAATTATCATAAATTCATATAACTAAATTGTGACAGGTAGCCTGAAATGTTAAAGTTAAACCGGCTTAAAAATCTTTTTGGAAGAAAGAATTCAAAAAGTAAAATTAAAGAAAGACTGAAGGACGTTCTTCCGGAAGAGGATAACGGCAAATCTTCTGCTGATTCTTCCGTATCCGGAAAGAAGAAGCTGTCAAAAAGAGAAAAGAAGCGTGAAAAAAAAGCGAGGAAGAAAGCACGGCCGCTTTCTCTCAGAATTTTTATCCAGTTCACCAAAACAGTGCTGATAAGAATTCCGCTGTTTATTATTGTACTGGTAGCTGCAGTTCTGTTTTTTTTACAGCTATATCTGAAACCGCCGGTTGTTGAAGGTATTGCAAAAGGAACTTTTTCTAAAATTTCAAATGGTACGCTCGATCTGAAAGTGGAGAGTTTTAATCCTTACAGGGGATTTGTTATAAATGATATAGTTATACGAAGCGGTGAGGATTTCGGCAGAGCAAAACTTTTCGAGATGAAGAGACTTGTTTTCAGTTACGGTTTTTTCCCGATCTTTACCGGAAGCATAAGGTTTCCTGAAATTGGCATATATAAACCGAAAGTTTATCTCACACAGAAAAACGGCGTGTGGAATGCCGCAACTCTTATGAAACCATCAGAGACAAAGCCGGAACCTGAACCGGAAGAGAAAGCAGATGAACCGTCATCAAATGAAATTAAACTTCCGGTTGCCGTAGACTTTCTTTTTAACTTTATACTTGATGATTTATGTGTATATGTCAATGGCGAGGATTTTAATACTGAACTTACAGGCCTTTCGTTCAATGCTAACATTGATGTTCCTCCATTTAAAGTCATTCCTAAATCTATAGATGCTGTGCGGATTCTGAAAACCATGAAGTTTGAGCTGAATCCGCAGAATGCAATGAACATGAAATTTTATTCAAAGAGCGCGGCGACTGTTCCTGAACTTGTTCTTAACTGGAATCTTGTTTTCAGTAACTGCTGTGCCCCGGAGTTCAGCAGTACAATGAATGTGGGCGCAAAGAGAATGCCTTTAAGACTAAAGGATAAATTCTTCTCTCCGTTTAATTTTCTGATCGCGTATGATATATTCTATAATCCGATTAATGACATACTGAAGATAAATAATTTCTCTTTCAGTTTTATGAACAGCAACTGGCTGAAGCTGTCGGGAATAGTGAGCAGCGTTACAAAAACGCAGGTGCTGAATATTAAAATGGACGAGAGTGTTATTTCTCTTAAAGACATCTATCCGTATTTTGTACTTATGACTGGCGACAGGGGTACAAAGTTTGGAGGAGAGATTTCTCTCTTCCCGTTTACAGTAAAAGGTACAGCGAAAAATCCTGATATAAAAGGGAAAATATCATTTAAGAATATTTATTTTAAGAATCCCGGCACTGAAGCATCCATTCCGTTTCTTGGTTTTGATTACTCAGCCGTGATGTCAGGGAGTACAACGGAGATTGGCGCGGAGCTTAATATTCCCCATCTAGCGTATGTAATTGAAGGAAGCAAGTCGGGCGACAACGGGTTAAAGCTTACTGCATCAGCCACGGGGTTTAATAATTTTCAGAGAATTAAAATAAATGGCGTGAGTTTTGACTTTTTTAATCCCGGCGGCGGTAAAGCGGTATCATTGAATATTGCCGGTGATGTAAATATGGGAAAAGCAACACAGGGGACTGTAAACATCTCCAGGTTCAGAATTAATACCTCACCTCTTGCAGCCATGGTTCCGGGGAGATTCAGAAAACAGGTTGAGTCTATCCCTCTGAAAAAACCGGTTGATATGAATATCGGGCTCAATTTTTATCTGGGTGGCGATATAATCAATGCGGGTGTCGATGTGCTGGCAATGATTCCCGATTACGGAGTTAATGACCTCAGACTTAAAGCTGCGGTGGTACAGGACAGTAAAGCACAGAAAGTTGCACTTGATAATTTTTATCTCGGCAGTAAGAGCATGAATCTTTCTCTCAATGCCGGCGGGACAGTCGAACTGAAAAAGTCTCCGCTCTCCAATTCAAATTTAAAAATTTCTCTCGAGCTGGACAATCCGAAAATGAAGAGCATCTGGGGCCCATGGAATACTTCAGGCATGATGAAGCTTTCCGCCTACATGAAAGGTGACCTCGAAACAGGCGCGGCCCACGGTACCCTGGAGTTTAAGAATTTTAATCTCAAAAACAGTGAACAGATGCTGATGGTTTCCGGAATGAATATGGACTTTCCCTTTGAGTATGAGTTTAAAGCAAGGAAACTCACAAAGTCATATATAAGCATTGATCAGAAACAGGTTATTGACAGCGACCAGTTTACTGATAAACCGAATTTTACAATCGCTTCAGTGAAAGCAAAACATCCGGCTAGAAATATTTCCTACGAATATATGAAAAATTTATCAGCGGGCATACAGTTCAAGGATAATGTATTCAGTATACTAAATCTTAAAGCTTCGATTATGGACGGTTCGCTTTACGGCAGGTCTATTCTTTTTAATCTTGCGGATTTTAAAACCGAGAACATGGAGTTTAACCTGATTCTCGATGCGGCGAATATAAACATTGCGAGGCTTGATGAGAAAGATCCGAAAAAGGGGCAGAAAGATGCTGAACTTTCCCTTAATGCAAATTTTTCAGGTAGAGGTCTTAATATAAACAAGGAGCTTACCGCTTCCGGGTATGTTAATATTTACAAAATCGGCACTGAATTTGCGAACAGGCTTATGAAGGGATTGAGCGAAGAGAAGGGTAAATCAAAACTCGGAGCGCCTGTTCAGTTTGCCGTTGATAATTCAATGCTTATAAAGGGTTTTGATTTCAGGCTCGATAAAGGGCTTGTATATACTACGGTTACATTCACGAGGAAGGCTCTCAGCCTTTTTATCACAGTAGATAACAGTCAGGTTGTATTCGACAGAATTCCAATTCAGGAATATTTAAGAAAAGTATCGGAGGCAAAATAGATGTTTAAAAAATTTATTATCATTACAGCTGCAGCGGCAGCAATAATTACTGCAGGGTGCAGTTCAACTCCGAGCTGTATAAATATAGTTCCGCCGAATGTTAATCTTACAGGTGAAAAGACTGTAATTGAAAGGCAGATCGTTGGAGATTACATGGAGCTTGAAAAGGATGCGTGGACAATCTCATCGGTCAAAACGGCTGTGGCTAAAAAAAACCTGTCAGGAAAAATGTCGGGTGACCCGGAGCTTTTTAAATATATGAAAGTCAGAGAGTTCCATTATGACAAGATAAAAGAATATAAAAGTGAAGGCGCGCTTGGCGAAGCGAACACAGGTTATGTTCAGTACATGGAAACAAAAAAATATGAATCGTCTCCTG
This sequence comes from Spirochaetota bacterium, assembly GCA_035403545.1. GTDB lineage: Bacteria > Spirochaetota > UBA4802 > UBA4802 > UBA5550 > WRGT01. The sequence goes on along the minus strand of DAONFJ010000046.1, from coordinate 20,325 downwards.
CGGAGAAAAAGATTCTGTTAACAGTAATAGATGAAGAGAACCGGGCAAGGAAAAAAATTTTTGACCGTTTAATATTTATTTCAAAAGGGAGTGAACCTGAAAAAGCAGAGATAGATTTTTTTGGTAAAGTATTCGCGGAGGAACAGAGAGGTCTGGCCTCAAAGGATGAATGGATTCAGGAAAACTCCGGAAAGTGGGGAAGGAAGAAATAGGGAAGTATGAAGATGATAAAAAGAATTATATATTTAATTATACCGGCCCTGGCATTTGTTTTATCATGTGAGGATAAGAGTATCTACGACGTAAAGTTCAGCTACCAGGGTATCATTGACAAAGAGTACAGGTTTAATGTCGGGAGAGTTCTCCCTGTTACAATAGGGCAGGCCATTGAGACCGACGGTGACATCTCGAGAGACGGGAAATACTTTTTTTATACTTCAAACAGTGACGGTGGAAATTATGATATTTATCTCCGCTCAATGACTGACATTACAACTGTAAGAATTACTTCTCACCCCTCCAGAGATATAACACCGGTTATATCACCGAACGGGAAAACCCTGGCCTTTGTTTCCTACAGAGATGATCCCGAAGGGGATATTTTTGTTATGAAAATTAACTCCGGAGACCTAATAAAAAAAGAGGAGGAATCTACCTCAGCCCTCTCATCAATTGACAGCATCTCTAACAATATAACTTTAGAAAAGGATGAAACGACCGGTGTAGTAATTAATATAAAAGATTCAAATCCCGCATGGAGCCCTGACGGTAAACTGATTGCATACTCATCTTTAAAAGATGGAACTGCAAATATCTGGATAATGAAATCTGACGGTTCAGGTAAAAAAAAGATAACTGAAAAAGGGGGACAGTACCCTGCATTTTCTGCGGACGGGAATAAAATAGTTTTTGTATCCTACAGGGAGAATCCAAATGGAGATCTTTACATCCTTGATATTGCAAGCGGTAATGAAAGTAAAATAACCTCGGACAGGAATATAAAACTTTATCCTTCATTTATGGACGATGCAGACAGAATTATTTATTCATCAATAGAAAATGACACCAACAAAAACGGAGCACTTGATCTCCAGGACAGATCAGTGATAAGATATCTGGACATAAAGAATAATCTATCTTACCATCTGACAAAAAATTCAGAATCCTCGTTTAAAGCAAAATGGCTTCCGGTACTTACAACAAGAGACTATAACGGTATTATTCTTTATACCGATATTACAGGTGAAAATATAAACCTTAATATTATTCCCGAGACAGGTATCATTCCCAAGAAGCTTAATGCCAAACTTCAATACGAGATGTGTGAAACATTTATTGCTGAATATGATGATGTTGAAAAATATCTTCTTTCTCTGGAAGCAGTTTATAATTATTACAACAGAAATGCGGACAACTCATCCAGGGCCTATGTGAACAGAGCCCTTGAGGAAGCGGCTCTATACTACAAAAAGAGCGGAGACAGCGCAGAGGCAAAAAGAATTATTTCTATTATTCAGAAAAGGGCTGAAGGGAAAGATCTCTATGCTTCATTTATTCTGGATATGATAGAAAAACCGGGTGAGTGGAAAAGTGAAGAAGACATCCTGTCAATTCCCGGGAAGTTCGGAACGGAAAAAAACAGTACATATTTTATTCCTTTTGCTATGGAGGATGTTGCTGACAGCCATTTCAGGAAAAAAGACTATACTTCAGCGCTGAAAATATTTAAACTTATTTCAGCAAAGTATCCCGGTTTTGAGAGGATTCTGGATGTCCACACAAAGATATCCCTCAGCCATGATGATCTTGGAAAATCCGGTATTTCTGATTCAGCGGTGGAAATTTTTAACAAAGGAAATACGAATCAGAAAATATCCGTAATAAATAATCTCGTTGATCAATTCAGTACATCGGAAATCTCTTCATCTGAAGCTGATGCATATCTGTCGAAAATTTCCGCTTTAAAAATAAAATTTAAAGATGATAAAAAGATCCAGGCTGTCCTCAATTATACTGCCGGACTTTTATATGACAGCAAAGGCCTGCCGGACAGGAGCAGGGAGGAACTTCTACAGTCAATAACTCTCTCTCACCCGAATGACCTTACCTTCTATCTCTCGAATATCAAACTTGGCGAAATAGAAAGAAAACAGAGCCGCTTCGCAGAGGCCGAGAAATATTTCAGTGCAGGTATAAGCCGGTATTCAAGGCGTTTTAAAACTGAAAATTTTAAAGACAGGCTTCTCTGGCTTATAGGTTATTATGAGCAGACTGGTGAGAAAAATGAAATCTCGGGAAATTTTAAAAACGCTTCAGAGGTTTATGATAAGCTGATAAACCTTGTTACACTGATGCACAATAAAAGATTGTACCCGGAAGTATACAGCGAATATGCACCGAAAGCTCACATCCTCTATATAGATTCATATACTGCATGGAAAGGTGAAGCTGCGATAACCGATCTTGAAAAAAGCTATAACGATAAACTCCCGGTATTCAGAATGGATTTTAACAGGGCGGCGATTTACGGGCTTGGTTATATTTATACAAAAAAAGCTCTGTACCTTAATTCATCGGAAAACCGGATTGATGGTAAGGCCTCACCTGCGGGAATATATGAAGCGTTCAAAATGGCCGATGACCAGACTGACTGGGCATTGTTTATCGATGATGCTTTTATTGAAGCTTACATATTAAAAAGCTGGATATATCAGTATATAGATTTTGATAGAAACAGTTCAGGTGATGAAGCTGAAAAATACGCGGGGAAATATTTTCCGAAGCACCTTTGGGAGGAGAATATTGTAATACTTGAGAAAGCTCTTAATGCAAATAATGAAAATGTTAAACCGGAAAATGAGGGTAATATTCATCTGAATATGGCTAACAATTATTTTCTGCTCCTTAATTATCCGAGAGCATTGAAATCCTACAGGATGGCTGAAAAGTATAAAAAAACATTCGGCTCTGATATAGAAAAAGCACTTTTCCATTTTCATCTTGGTTATTCGCTTTGGCAGAATGATGAGATCAAAGCTGCCAATGCGGAAATTAAAAAAGCATATGAAATATACAATGCGCTCTCTCTCACTGGCGGGAGTGAAAAATTCAAATACCAGTACCTGACCCTTTACAGGTATTTTGCGCTCTTCAGCAGATACGAAAATAAATATTCAGAAGCAATCGGGTGGTACAGAAAGATACTCAGGTTTGCCGAGAGTAATAAGCTGACTATTGACAAAGCGCGTTATAATCAGGAGATCGCGTACTGTTACATAAAGACAGGCGAACTGGAAAGCGCGAAGACCTATCTTGACCGTGCTGCTGCTATGCTGGAAAAATATCCCGATGATGAGAGAAAGTATTATCTGAGAATTAAACTGTTCGGTATAGGGCCGTTCCCTGTTTATAATCTTGGCCCCGATTCGGTTGTAATCGGTGATAACAGAATATTTTACCCGCTTGATACTCAGAACAAAAAATTACTGAATATATCAATGCTCGAGGAGATAGCTGTTTTAGAAAATGATTATCCCGAAGCGATAAAAATTCTTAAAGAGAAAATAGCTGTTCTCGAGGATTCTTCAACCTCTGTCGCTATTGACACGCAAATCCGTTCTCTAAACAACCTGGGATACTATTCATACGTCTCGGGAAAATCCGGTGATGCTGAGAATTATTTTAATAAAGCCGGAGATCTTGCTGCGGAGAAGAATAATCTGCAGGGAACATTTTCATCAATGATGAATCTTGTAAATCTGTATGCACTGATGATTGAAGATGAAAAAAATTCAGATAAAAACTGGAGAGAAAAGATATCATCACTTATCAGCAAAATAGAGAGCTACAGAAATAATTATTATGACATGAGGCTGGCCCGCGAGAAGGAAGCGCTGGAGCAGAAAGCTGAAGCGAAAAAGGAGAAAGTTACTGACCAGCAGATATATGAAGTTAAAGAACTGATAGGGCAGGAAACTGTTGCAATATATTATTCTCTGGATATATCTTCGGCGATTTTAAAATACTATCTCGCAGAAATTCTTTATGCGTCAGATCCTGCGCTTGCTGATAAAAAATCAAAAGAAGCAGTCCTGTTTTCTATTAATAGGGATGCTTTTAATTTATATAAAGAAGCTCTGAACAGATTTGAACCTGCGATAAATGAGGCGGAAAAATCAGGCAGGAGTGAGTTAAAGGCAAAACTTATACTGAATGCCGCATCGTGTTATGAAAGGCTCGGAGACTTCGAAAAATCATATGTCTCACTGCTTGACGCGAAAAATTTCAGTGAAAAGAATTCTCTCCCATGGGTAAAAATTAACGCTTATCATAAACTGGGAAATTTTCTATATGCTCACGGGAAAGAGGTGGAGAAGACAGATTCGTCAGCTCTTGCAGATAAATTTTTCACTTCGGCAATTTCATCAATTGAGGAATATCCGGCACTATACAGCCAGTATTCCAACAGGATTAAAATAATATACAGAGACTACATAAATTTTCTTATCGACAGGGGAAGCGAAAAAAAAACTTTTGAAACAGCAGAGAGATACGCGCAGGCGGCGAGAATCATGTCGGTTAATTCTCTCTCGCCGAAATTCAGCAATGAATATGATAGAAAGAAGTACTATGATTATTCAGCCGGACTTGGGAAACTCAATGTGATGCGGAATGAATTGTCATCTCTGCTGCTCTCGGGAACAGATCCGCTCTCTCCTGAGGCTGTAACTGCGAAGAAAAAAATATCACTTCAAGAGGACGAACTGAAAGCGCTACGGCAGGTAATCAGAAATGATTACGGTTCAATTAAACCGTATGTGGAGATGTCTGTTTATAAAGAGCCTTCAGTTAATGCGGATATTTTCAGGTTCCATGAAACAGAGAAAGGGCTGTTCTACTGGAAAGTTTCATCCGGTAAAATGACATCAGGGTTTGTTAAAGACAGTGCCGGCTCTGTTCTCGCCGGAAGTTCGGGATCAACAGTCTTTATTCTCCTCAGCGATACTGTTGTGGATATGATAAATAGCGGAAAATTGAAATCTTCGGAGAATTATATTTTTATCAATACTCTGGACAGGATCTCTGATTATCTGAAAGATGCAAACAGTATTATCAACAGCATCTACAGTGAGGAGAAAGGGGTACGCAGTGCTGCTGAGGGAATTAATGCGGCAGAGGGAAAGGATAAGTCTTTTGAAGATTACTCTCTGATTGTTGACAGAAACGGTTCCGGCAATGATATTACCCCTGAAGTTTTATTCTCGTCTTCATTGTCGCCTGTATGCCTGATCCGGACAGGAATTAAAAGCGATTATAATTATTTAACGTCACTTATGGAGGCAGCATTCTACACCGGTACAAAACGTGTTATTGTAACATCCGGTACGGGTGCGGATACCGTCCTTCCGCTGGTAAAAAAAATATTCAGTAAATCAGACATTCTTCCGGCAGTACCGTTTTTTACTCTCGGTTATATAAATACATTTAACGATAAAGGTATCTCTGACAGCAGGCAGATTGCGGATAAAGAGTTCTCTCTTTTCAGCAGATATATGAAAAACGATGATTTTTCCAAAGCAGGAATTCATCTCTCAAGATGGAATTCACTTCAGAAAGAAAAAAATTCGCAAGTATATATCAGTAACCTCTGGCTGATGGAACTTCTTAAAGGACGGGTTAAGGAATCGTTAGCAGTTATAGATTCATACACTCCTCTTAATGAAGATGAAAGATTGGGAATAAAACTCCGGAGAGCATATACGCATCTGTATTTTGGAGATATAAAAAGCGCGGAGAAGGAAATATCCGGTTTCAATGCAAACGGTTTTGTACAGGATGACCTGAAGATTTTAAATGCCGTAATAAAAATTATTAGAGACGGAAATTTCTCATCTGCGGATTCTATCCTCGAAATGAAAAAATCATACAGCACAATTCTCCCCATAGAAAGATATCTCATGCCTGCCGCAGAATTTTTATATTCCGCCAGAGATGAAAGAGCTGTAAAACTTGCGGCTCTTATTCCGGATAAGGCTTTTCTTTCAGATGGGGAGCATCTTATGCGTAATATAATAAGCGGAGTTAAACCTCCGGAGGGAAGGTCTATCCGCTTTGACAGAATTGCAGCGTTATGGAATAATAAGGATCTCGCTGCGCAAAGGGATGAAGCCATGAAACTGATCCGCGGAGAAAACGGAGTAGATTCACTGTCGGTATATCCGGTACTTGAAACTATTATACGGCATGAAGGGAAAGACCTGGATGAGGAATTGAACCAGTTCATCGGTGCTGCGAACATTGAACGGTCAATTTCAAGATCAGAATATATCCCTTCAGTTATGCTTCTGAAAAGAATTGATGATTTTTATTCGGAGAGTGAAAAATATCAGGAGAGAATATCTATCCTGAAAAATATTTTAAACATCTCGACAAAAAGTTCACTTAACTCGATCAGGAAAGAGACGGTTCTTGATACGGGAATGAATTATCTTCTTATGCAGAATTACCAGGAGAGTTATGATATTGCTCTTTCTGCGGAAGAAATTTTTAACCCGGACGACGGGAGTTACGTGGATATGCAGCTCCTCAGGATGCACCTGTACATAATGTCGGGAAAATATAAGGAAGCTGAAGTAAAAGGCAAACTTCTGAGTAAAATGGAAAACCTTTCTCCTGACCGCAAATACATGCTTAGCCTGCAATTATCTCTCATTGAGCTGAACAGGCTTGGTTCTCTTAAAAAAGCATCAATATCTGATGCCGAGCAGTTTGAGAAATTGTTCTCGGCAGCGCTTAACCTGGTCAAGCACAACACCGGACTTTTAAACCACAAAGGATACCGGGAGATCACCGGACAGGTTTTTGATGAGTTCATTAATTACAAAATGAAAACAGGACAGCACAGTGATGCCCAGTATTATAGCGAGGTTAAGAAACTTATTATTGCATCATCTAAATGCGGAAGTAACCTGTTTAAATACGCAGGTACAATTGACATGGAGGCGGTACAGCAGATTCTTCCTGATAACGGGCTGTACGTAAATATCGTAAAAAATAAAGAGAATCTTTTCGTCTGGACATCTGATAAAAAATCTAAAAGAGCATTTGTAATTGAAAAAGGCTACTCGTCGTTTATGAAATTCATGGATGGATATATGACTGCATCTGCTGCAGGAAAAGAACTGGCCGGTGCATCAAGTGAGATCGCGAAAATCTTATCACCTCTTTATCCGCAGATGAAAGGTAAAAAAGTTATTCTGATCTCGGTAGATTCTGAATCGGAAAAAATTCCATTTGAAATTGCCGGTGATGGTGAAATGATTTCAAATAAAACGCAGCTGATTTATATTCCTTCATTACTGGTTTCCACTACGGGCGGCAGTTCTGTTTCAAGAGAGATATATCTTCCGGAAACAGAGGATTCCATGGCGGCTTATCTGGAAAAAGTTGCGATTAAGGAATCGGGAATAAAGTACAGTACCAGTGCGGATTCGCGGCGGGGGATTATTCATTTATCATCTAAAGTCAGGTATAACCACGGGAAGCGGGAGTATTCTATCAGCGGCAGGAATATCAAAAGCCTGGTAAGCGGAAACGCTTTTCTGTTCGCTCCCTATGATGAACTTTCCGGTACCGGAGTATCCGATTTTCTTCTTTACGGAAGAGATCTTAATCTTCAGGCAGTACTGCTGAACGGTTCGCTGATACAGGATACAAATAATTCACTCTTCATCGAGGAGTTTTACCGTAATGCAGGTAAAGGAACTTCTCTTCAGGAGTCATTTGCTAAGGCTTTGACTAAAGTCAGGAGCAGCAGTAAATATAGCCATCCTTCAAACTGGAGCGGGTACAGGCTTAATATTTATGATCTTAATCTGCTGAAAGAAAAATAGAATTAAAGCATGCCCTCACCCGCTCACTGCTGCCGTACGGGCATTATCTCTCAGCCTTCTGGCATGAGATGGCGTCCGACCGTCAGGAATGGCCGGGCGGGGGCGCCAGTTTAAATACAGAATTATTTTAAAAATAAATTAAGACAATATAAAATGGAGCTCAGCTCGGAAAAATTCCGCGAACATATATGAAAGATAATTCAGAGCAGTATTTTTTACACATTGAGAAAAGTGTCGGGAGAGGTATAAACACCTATTCCCTTATTAAAGAAAACGACAGGGTTGCTGTAGCGCTTTCAGGAGGTAAAGATTCTCTTGTGATGCTTGAAACCGTTGCCAACAGGAGGAGGCGGCTACCTGTAACATATGATGTAATGGCTGTGCATGTACACGTAAAAAATATCGGATATGAAACCGATCTTGATTTTTTAAACAGATTTTGTGATGAACTTAACGTTCCGCTTTATATTATCGAAACTGAAGCGGATCTTGAAAGAGATAAAAATAAATCGGTCTGTTTTATATGTTCATGGCTGAGAAGAAAGGAACTGTTCGATTTTGTAAAAAAAGAGAAGTGCACCAAACTTGCATTCGGACACCACAGGGATGATGCTATTGAAACACTCCTGATGAATATGATCTCAAACAGTTCAATAAGCTCCATGCCTCCGTCGCTCTCCATGTTCGGCGGAGAGTTTGACTTGATACGTCCGCTTATCCTTCTTGGAGAGGATGAGATCCGTGAATACGCGAAGTTAAGAAAATATCCGCCGCAGGTAAAAATCTGCCCTCACGGCGATGATACAAGGAGAGCAGACGCCAGGAGGCTTCTCATGGAAATGGAGAAGATTGATAAAAACGTGAGACAGAATATCTATAGCGCGATGTCGAATATACATAATGAATATCTTCCACCGGCAAAAAAGTAATCAGTCCGGGTCATTGTACCCGCACCCTTCATACGGGCTCAGGTTCTCCTCTTCCTGGAGATGGGTAACATCCTCATAATATGGAAAATCTTTGCACATCCTGGGCCTTACCGGGTGGATTGAACATGCAGGAAGTCCCAGCTCATCAACTGTGTAATGCTTGCAGTGATAATGATACGGCAGGTCCTCTTCCGGTTTTTCATAGAGAAAAGTAAGCATCGGATATATGAGATATATTTCAGAAAAATTCGGATCTATCTGTTTTGTTTTTTTCCAGTAGCCGTATGCTTTTTCGAGGAGTTCCGGCGGTTCGGCAAGCCGTACATCCTGGCAGCATTTTCCGCATCTTTTACAGTCTCCCATTTTAACCTCATGATAAATACCGGATCGCTGAACGGTATTTATTTTTATTCCGCATTATCACAAGATACACATCTCTGCAATGCCCATGTTTAGCAACAAATATTTTTTTAAACTCCATCTATTTCTTGACAAATGTCGCTGTAAAAAATTATGTCGGACATTGACATATTTTTTGTATTGTTTTAATATTAGATAGTTAATATAATTCTTTAGAAGCCCCCTAAATCCCCCGGAGGGGGACTTTGGAATAGTTTGACGAAAAAAGTATGCATATAACAATTCCAATGGGTCATGTTTCAGGGGCTTTAATTTAAAATTTTATTCTGATAAATAAGGGGTTAATATATGCAGATTAAAGATGGTTTTTCAGCAGAGGAGATTTTTACAACTCCCACAGGTTACGCTTATAATGATTTTATAATTCTTCCGGGTTTTATAGATTTTGCCCCTGATGATGTCAGCCTTGACACAAACCTGACACGTAATATTAAATTAAAAAGCCCGCTTGTTTCGAGCCCTATGGATACTGTCACTGAAGCCGAAATGGCTATAGCTCTTGCCCTGTGGGGAGGGATCGGTTTTATTCACTATAATAACACAATTGAACAACAGGCCGACCTGGTGGGCAGAGTGAAAAGATATGAAAATGGTTTTATCAATAAACCGATGGTTTTATCTCCACATAATAAAATCAGTGATATTGACATGATCAAGGCAAGATATAATTTTTCAGGAATTCCAATTACCGAAAACGGAAAGCTGAATTCAAAACTTGTAGGAATTGTTACTAACAGAGATATAGATTTTGAGAAAGACAGAACCAGACCTCTTTCTGAAGTAATGACTAAAGATATGCTTACAGCCAGAGAGGGAATAGCATTATCCGAGGCTAACAGCATCCTGAGATCATCCAAAAAAGGAAAGCTCCCGATTGTAGATTCTGAAGGTAAGCTTGTTGCTCTTTTAAGCAGAAGTGATCTTCTTAAAAACAGGGAATTCCCTCTTGCGACCAAAGATGCGAAGAAACAGTTGAGAGTCGGTGCTGCTATATCAACCAAGGATGAATCTAAAGACCGCCTTGCCGCACTCAATGAGGCTGGAGTCGATGTTGTTATAATAGATTCAGCTCAGGGAAATTCTATCTACCAGATTGATATGATAACATTTATTAAAAAGAATTATCCGAATATCGACATTATCGGCGGCAATGTAGTTACCGAAGAACAGTGTGCAATGCTTATTAAAGCCGGTGCCGATGCTCTCAGAATAGGAATGGGGCCGGGATCTATCTGTACAACTCAGACTACAATGGCAGTAGGGAGGCCGCAGGCGACCGCGGTTTACCGTACTGCGAGATACTCGAATAAACATGGCATACCTGTTATAGCAGACGGCGGGATCGCGAATATAGGCCATATCTCAAAAGCACTGGCTCTTGGTGCATCTACTGCGATGATGGGATCGATGTTTGCAGGAACAAACGAAGCTCCGGGTGAATACTTTTATGATAATGGTGTGCGATTAAAAAAATACCGCGGCATGGCATCTATGGAAGCAATGGAAGCCGGCGGCAACAAGAGATATTTTGCTGAAGACGCAAAGATTATTGTAGCACAGGGGGTTTCCGGTTCTGTAATGGATAAAGGTTCAATGAACGATTATGCTCCATATCTTATTCAGGGGCTTAAACATTCATTCCAGGATATGGGCATAAGAAACGTCAAGTCCCTTCATGAAAAGCTCTATTCGAATGAACTGAGATTTGAAATAAGATCAGCAATGGCTCAGAGAGAAGGACATGTTCATGACATGTACTCATACAAAGAACCGCAATTTATGTAGAACATTTAACTTCAGAAATACACAGAACAAGGGGTTTAAGCCCCTTGTTCTGCTATACAATAACTCTGTTTTTACTGAGACACTTCAAAATTTAATTCACCCCCTCTGACATTGTGCATAAAAAATTCTTGAATAATCAGTACACTATTATATAAATAACTAAAAAATACAATAGCGATAAAACTATGAAATCAAAAGTCGGCTTTTCATCAAATAGTATTAGAATACAGACTCCGATAACTTTTCTTTTTATATACTCTGTTTTCGGAGCTCTCATGGGGGGAACGGGAATATATAACTTAGGTGAAATATATCCTTTTGATCATATATTGATCGGTTTTGGAATTATTTTTCTTTTTTCAGGCCTTTTTTCTCTCCTGAACACCAAATATTATAAAATTCTGGTTAATGAGGATCCCGGTTATCTGAGCCTTGTAGAGTCTACAGGGTGGGATATCTCTCCCCTTAAAATTCCCTATAAGTATTTTACCGAGATAGTGATTCAGTATATTGTTAACAGGAATAAACCTGAATACGGGATTCTTCTGAAAAACAGAATGGGTGCACTTCTGCTTATCACTAAATTTCACAATGAAAAGCTTGCTGCCGGTTTTAAGGCCAATTTTGAAAAGACGATAGGGCTTCCGGTAAAAGAGAACCGTGAAATTCCGTATGATATGATTGATAGTAAACATCCTTATAATCCGTATGGGATTGTTATTCCGAACAATTCCAGTATAAGAATAATTGAACGTCGTGATTCCCAGGATCTTACATGGAAAACTAAATATCATCCGTTACAGATTGTATTTATGTTTGTAGTTTATTACGGTTTTTTCCATATAATAAATTTTGCTGTTGTTCCTGTAGCTCAATTCAATGTCGCAGTTGCAATTGTAATTTATACTGCGCTTGGGGTTATCCTTTCATTTCTTGTAACTGCCGTTATTTCTAATTATTTCGGGACCCATTATGTTATCATAAAAAAAGAATCTATAATTCATTATGATAAAATACTCGGAAGAAAACTTCATGAAAACGAGATGAAGAAATCAGACATATCTCTTATCAGAAGTTCTATCGAATTCAGCAATGAAGATCTGGTTATTGTCAGCAGAAAAGGAATAGAGGGAGTAAATAACCTGATTAAAAAATCTTCCCGTAAAAAAGAAGGGAATAAAGTTGCAGATGTAAATGATAAGCATTTATTCAAAGAGGAAATTATCAAACTGAACGAATCGAATCTCAAACTTGCTGAAAAGCTTTATATAGAACAGTTTATTCTGAAGAATATCTAGGCGATTTTTAATGATAGGTAAATTAAAAGGAAATGTTGAAGATCTTAAACCAACGGAGATGATACTGGATGTAAACGGAGTGGGATTTGAGCTGACAATTCCCTTCTCCACATATGAAAAAATTCAGAGTGAAAAAGCTGTAACACTTCTTGTTCATACAATTCACAAAGAGGACCAGTTCAGGCTCTTCGGATTTTATACAAAGATAGAAAAAGATATTTTCAAGTCTCTGATAAATGTCAGCGGGATCGGTCCTGCGATGGCGATCTCTGTTATTTCGGGTATCACTCCCGAGAAGCTTATTGAAGCAATAAAATACCAGAATCCTGTGCTGCTTACAAAGATTCCGGGAATCGGAAAGACAAAAGCGGAAAAACTTGTTTTTGAACTTAAAAGAAAACTCCCTCAGCTTGAAAAAATAGCCGGACCAGTCAGTGATACTCCGTCGGAGAAAAGCGATGCTGTTGAGGCTCTTGTAACGCTGGGATTTGACGAAAATAAATCTATAAAGTGTGTTAATGATATTACCCTTGCAAAAGGGGAGATAGGAATAGAAGAGATAATTAAAGAAGCTTTAAAACTTATTTCATAATATCTGCTTCCAGGCCCCGCACACCCGGAGGAGTAAAGGTTCAGGATTTGGATTATTCAGATTTTTTACAGGGTTAAATGGGCGCGAATCCGTTCGCTCCTAAAGTTTTGAGGGGTTTCTTATAAAGTTCTTTTTTTATTGACAGGAGAATGTAATTTTAAAAAAAGTATATTAACATCCAACTGACTGTCTTATCAAGAGTGACGGAGGGACTGGCCCTTTGAAGTCACGGCAACCATTCTGTTGAAAGAAAAGGTGCTAATTCCATCGGATAATTTCCGAAAGATGAGATTGCAGGTTTTGAAATATAAACCGCTGTCTCAATTACAGGCGGTTTTATTATGACTAAGAACGTTAAACATATCGAAAAAGAAAGCGTCGGGATTGTCGAAACTCAATATTTCACGTTCGGCGATTCTCCCGATGAATTGCTCCTTTCCAACGGAGAGAAGCTTGGCCCTGTCACTATCGCGTATGAAACATATGGTACGCTGAACAGTGAAAAAAATAATGCCATATTATTAAATCATGCTCTCTCGGGAAGCGCACACGCAGCAGGGTACTACAGTGCTGAAGATAAAAACCCCGGCTGGTGGGATATCTATGTGGGCCCCGGTAAAGCATTCGATACAAATATTTACTATGTTATATGCTCCAATGTCATAAGCGGATGCAGCGGTTCTACCGGCCCGTCCTCTGTTAACCCGGCTACAGGCAAACCTTACGGCTTGGATTTTCCTATGATAACAATCTCCGATATGGTTAATGCACAGTATCACCTGGTAAAGCATCTTGGAATAGATAAACTCCTGGCTGTATCAGGAGGTTCCATGGGGGGGATGCAGGCGCTTCAGTGGACGATCTCCTATCCGGAGATGGTGAATTCATGTATAGCCATTGCCACATCGGCGTCGCTTTCAGCGCAGGGCATTGCGTTTAATGAGGTGGGGCGTCAGGCGATTTTTAATGATCCTTCATGGAACAACGGAAAGTATTATGATGGAGAAGTTCCGCGGGCCGGGCTTTCACTTGCGAGGATGATCGGTCATATTACTTATCTCAGCGAAAAGCATATGCATGAAAAATTCGGAAGAAATTTTCAGGATTCGGGAGTTAAAGTAAAAAATCTTTCATCGGAATATACTGTTGAATCCTATCTCCGCCATCAGGGTATAAAATTTGTTGAGAGATTTGACGCTAACTCCTACATCTACATTACACGGGCGATAGATCATTTTGATCTTAAAGAGGACTACGGCGGAAATTTAACTTTCGCGTTTGAAAATGTAGAGGCAAATTACCTTGTTATAAGTTTTACGACAGACTGGCTGTATCCGAGCAATAATTCCCGGGAAATAGTCAGGGCTCTCCGTGTTAACGGGAAAAATGTAAATTACACCGATATTGTGACAGATAACGGCCATGATTCGTTTCTGCTTCCCAGTGATGTAATTGAAAAAAATATTTCTAATTTTCTGAAGAATGAATTCAGAAAGAGTGTAAATTAGGTGGAATGAATGACAGTAGGATATGATCTGGTGCTTGAGGAGATACCTGAACACGCCAAGGTGCTTGACCTGGGGTGCGGTGACGGTTCTCTTCTGGTAATGCTTCAGGAGAAGAAAAAAGTAAAGGGATTCGGAGTTGAGATATCGGAAGAGGGTGTAAGCCTGTGTGTGGAGAAAGGGCTCTACTGTTACCAGGCGGATATAGATGATGGTTTAAGCGACTACAAGGATAACTCTTTCGATTACGTAATTTTAAATCAGACTATACAGAATACTAAAAGGCCGGACTATGTAATAAATGAGGTTCTGCGCATCGGGAAAAAAGCTATAATAAGCTTTCCTAACTTCGCATATATCAGTACAAGGTCATACCTGATGTTCAGGGGAACAATGCCTGTTAATGAACTTCTACCGTATGAATGGTATGAATCGCCTAACATTCACCTTCTCACAATTTCAGATATGAAAAAAATGGCGGGAGCTTTTTCTTTTGATATTCTGTCAGAGAAGAATTTTTTTTATTCCAGAAAAGGGAAATCAATTCATGTGAAGTGTTTTCCGAATCTTCTTGCGCAGTACGGATTTTTTGTAATTGAGAAGAAGCAGGGGAATGTTCTGAGTAAATAGTAGATCATTATCGGGCTGCACTTCAAAGCCTCCCCCCCCCGGAGTGGGCAAAGATTTTTGCCTTTATAAAAAACAATTAAAACAACGGATTTATTATCTATATGATACTTGCCCCTTGCGGGGGATGACTTGCATCTTAAATGGAATTATTTAATAACAAACCCGGCCTGAAAAAATGCAGTAATACCAATTGACTCTACCCTGCCAATGTTTTAAATTAAAAACATTAAATTTCAGGAGAGAATCTGATGGAAGAAAATAAAAAGAACATTGATGATATTATTTCCAATCATGTAATTTTTGCCATGACCGCAGGAGCAATTCCCATACCTGTTGCGGATATTGTTGCCGTTTCAGCAATACAATACGACATGATCAGACAGATTGCCGAATTTTATAAAGTTGATTATGATTCGAATAAAGGAAAAGCACTGGCATCGTCACTTGCCGGCGCTACTGTTTCAAGAATCGGGGCCAGTGCTTTAAAAGCAATACCGGGAGTTGGTACTCTTTTAGGTATAGGATCTCAGATGGTAATGGCCGGGGCAACGACATATGCTCTTGGCATGCTTTTTGATTCACATTTCTCAACCGGAAAGAGTCTTGATAATATAAATTTTGATTCAGTGAAAGAGCAGTATAAAGATCTTCTCACTAAAGGTAGAGAATACGCTAAAGATCTTAAGAAAACTTTTACTAAAGATGATGTGTTCCAGACAATAGAGAAATTGAATCAGTTGAAAGAAACCGGAGCAATAACAGAAGAGGAGTTTTTGAGAACTAAGGAGAAGCTCCTGAACAAAATAGTTTAGTATTATAGTAACAGCCTGGAAATGTGCCATACCGGTTTTGCATCTTTAAACCTGCAAATACCGGAATGGCAGTCTAAAAGGCATAAAGTCAACTCGTTGGAGCAGCTATTCCATTCACCTAGTAATCAGCCAGTGTCTCATGAATTCCTTTATGAATCTCATACCAGAAAGCAAGGGCTGCTTCGTGCTTATCTTTTTCAAATTCGGAAATCCACTTATCGAGTTCGGGATTATCTATCTTATCGACTTCTTTTTTTCTCTTTAAAAAAGTGTAGATAAAATCAAAGTTTCTTTCGCTCTCCCAGAACACGGAAGAGTTTCTGCTATTAATCCTCGCTGCCGCGCGTGATATTTTTTTTAGAAAAAGTTCCTGCATTCCGAAGAGTGATTCCATTACTTCAGGGATCATCTCCTCAGCCCATTGACGGTGGAACCTGCACATTCCCATATTGTCGAGTATCAGTTCCTTTTTCAATCTTTTCCCGTCAAGGCGGCCAAGCTCTCTGGGAGGGAGAAATTCATCACCATAGTGCATAAAATATTTACCCATGATTGCCATTGGAGAAAGAACTCCCGGTGTCCAGTACTGGTTAGGGATCATCCAGCCGTTACGGGCTGATCCGAGGCATACAAGTTTATCAAGAATTGCCCTGTTCTTTTCACCGGCGAGTCGCCGTGAAAGTTTTCTTGCGCCTGCCTGAAGGTCAAGTATACCTCTTTTTTCAACTATCGCATCAAGGATTTCCATTCCGATCTTTGCGTTGTGCATTGAGTCATTGACTACATCAAAATTATCTATATCCCATTTCGGTATGTTATCGGATATCCCCAGTTCGGCAGGCCGGATGAGCCCGTCGACCATACACTCCATGAGCCATGCAATAACTCCGCCTGCAACAATACCGTCAAAGCCGTACATATCAGCATGGTGATTCAGCATCTCGGCAGCTCTCTGGTCAAATATTCCTGACAGCGGGCCCATCGTCTGATAAGGTTCGTAATCTTTTTTGAATTTATTATTCATCTTTTTACAGACCGCGACACATGGTTCTCCACATGTGGTCTGGTTTTTTGGAACTATGGTTTCTTCATTGAACTGTTTAAGATAATGATTTTTTACAAATTTTTCATGAATATTAAGGCGCTGCTCCTCTGTCATATAGATACTCTTGTAGTTGAATGAGAGCATCTTTCCGCCGATAGATGCGTAGTTAACTCCGAATGTGCCCCCGGTATTGAAGTTCGGTTCAAACCTGTACTTGGCTGTTGCTTCAATATCTTTTGCTGCAAGTTTTTTATTGTACTTGTCAACAAACCACTGGTCAGCTACATTTCTGTCCCTGAAGTCATCGTCGATGAATGTTCCGCCGTATATGATAGCGGCAATTCCGTGTTCCTGCATAAGTTTCGAGCCGAAGCCTCCACGCCCTGCCCATGTGTCAACAAGAGAGATCTGTCCTTTATTGATAGGCATTGAAGCGACAGCACCATGCCCGGTTACTACTGAAGCAGGGCCTGTAACAAGTATTCTCGGATCGTTATTATATTCTTTTCCGAATCTCTCATAAACATAATCTGTCAGCGAATAGACTCCTTTCCTTCCGGATTTCCATACGCTCTGAATGTCAAGAGGTTCAATACTCAGCTGAATCTCCTCTCCATGGACCCTGTTCAGATAAAGTATTGAGGGAGTGGGCGCTTTACTGGTGATAGTAAGCATGTCGATACCGAGGTTATTGAAAACAAGGCCTGCACCTCCCATTGTGGAGATATAAAAACCGCTCCAGCCCGGGGAGAATCCTGTGAAGATGAGCCTGTTTGAACCGGGGAAGATTGACCCTGCGAGCAGTCCTGTTCCGATATTTATACTGTCATATTTTCTTGCAAGGTGGAGGCCAAGATCGACGGGACCGAAATAATCTCCGACCTTATATCTGTTGATTCTATAAAAACCTGTTGAGGCATCAACAATCAGTGTTTTAAGATATGTATTCATAATACCCTCAGTTTGTATGTGGTTTTTCAAAACGGGATGCTATTATATATCCGCATAAGGAACATTGCAGATATTTTTAATTCCGTTTTTATCAATTATGTTTATATGCTTAATATAATATAAAAGTATAGTGAAAAAAATCAATTCTTTAAATGAATTTTTGCAGAGTGT
>DAONFJ010000046.1:0-2195 GCA_035403545.1 Spirochaetota bacterium | reverse complement strand
ATTCAGCGAGGAAGCCTTAACCCTGACAGCAATATCCGCGGAAGTTATATTGTCTATCAGTTCATAGTTCACAGGTTAACCCTTGATATTTCCTACAGGTTTCAGTTTTGCTACAATACTTCCCAGCCCGGCATTTTCTGCGGAAGAAACAACCTCGTCTACATTTTTATAAGCGCCGCCTGCTTCTTCGGCCAGTCCGCTGCAGGATGATGTTCTTATATATATCCCGCGTGATTCAAGTGATTTCTGAATCTCTCTGCCGTTAAATTTTTTTTTTGCTTCGTGCCGCGACATTACCCTGCCGCTTCCATGGACGGTTGAGTAAAACGCCTCTTTACCGGATTCAGTACCGCGGAGGAGATATGATCCTGATTCCATACTCCCGCCGATAAGTACAGGCTGGCCGGATGATGAATATTTTTCAGGAATATCGCGGCTTCCGGGAGGGAACGCCCGCGTGGCACCTTTCCGGTGAACGAGGAGTTTTTTCATGGTACCGTTAACAGTATGTTTTTCTATTTTTGCTGTGTTGTGGCACACATCGTATACTGTTTCAACTTTAAGTCCCTGTTTTGATCCGAAGAGTTCAAACAGAATTTCAGTTACTCTATGCTTAATCAGCTGCCTGTTGAGGAACGCAATATTGACCGCACAGTTCATTGCGCGGAAATAATTCTGTCCTTCGTCTGAGTAGAATGGAGCGCAGGCAAGTTCCCTGTCGGGCAGATGGTATCCGAATTTATCCTGAAGTTTTGCAAAGCTTCCAAGGTAATCTGTTGCAACCTGGTGGCCGAAACCTCTGCTCCCGCAGTGTATCATAATTACAATCTGATTGTTTCCTGTTATCCCGAATATATCCGCATTTGCCTTATCAAAAATATTTTTACTTTTTACAACCTGTATTTCAAGGTAATGGTTTCCTGATCCGAGCGACCCTACCTGTCCGGCACCGCGGTCTCTTGCTTTTTTTGATACAGACGACGGGTCGGCACCGGTTACTTTTCCCGATTCCTCACAGCACTCTAAATCAGTTTCAGTACCGTAACCGTTTTTAACTCCCCACTCCGAGCCATGAATCATTGCCTGTTCAAAATCGGAATTGTTAAGCGACAGTATTCCGTCAGACCCGACGCCGGAGGGAACCCCTTTAAAAAGATGATCAACAAGAGTTTTAATCTTCGGGGCGGCTTCATCAAGAGTGAGATTCGTTGTAAGCAGCCGCACACCGCAGTTGATGTCAAATCCGATACCTCCGGGAGAGATTATACCCTTTTCAGGATCTATCGCCGCGACTCCGCCGATCGGGAAACCGTAACCGGAATGCCCGTCGGGCATGCAGATCGCCGCGTCAACAACACCGGGGAGTGCCGCAACATTACTGATCTGCCTGAAGACAGCGTCATCCATGTTCAGAATAAGATTTTCTGAACCATAGATTCTTGCGGGGACTTTCATGTTTTTAGCAGAATCCGCGGGGATCTCGTAAAGGTAGTCGTTTATTTTTTTTAAGTTACTGATCTTCATATTGTTCTCCGCAGGGATTGCAAAACATTCAATATAGAATTAGTTAAATTTATATGGAGAGTCAAATATTATTTATTATTCCACTCACTTGATGTTCACTACTACCCGCGTTTTTAAAATGAAACTAAAAGCCATTGTGTCTCCCATTTCAATCCCGGCCGCTTCCATGCAGCAGCTATATCCCGAAAAATCAGATCTATTACACAGAAAATCCGGTAACTGAGCCTGAGCTGCACCTGGCATGTCAAAGTGCCCGGTTTCTGTTTCAATCTCCGCCCTATACTCTTCGGACATGATTCGTATACTCTTCGTATATGATTCGACATAAACAGGAGATATAATTCAGCCGTTTTGCACTCCCCCTTGAGGCTTACATCTACTTTTTTGAAGCAAGATCATTGAAGAGGGAAGGGGGGCAGGAACTGAAAATTCAGTAATAAAGAAACCCTCTCCCCATCAATTTTTCAAAGCGGGAGAGGGTGGCCAGCGGCCGGGTGAGGGCATGGATTTTTATAGCATTAAATTTTATACAAATTTCATAAAAGTAACCACTTCTAAGAGAAGGAAAATAAATGCGGGTAGTAGTGAGCCCTTGACGGGAGGGGTTAGGGGACTGCAGCATTTTAAAGTATGCCTGTTATCAGTGAGTTAATTCTTTGAACAGGATTACG